>JAYSYA010000273.1:0-8475 GCA_043716765.1 Akkermansiaceae bacterium | reverse complement strand
AGCGGGTGCGGTGAAGAGCTCGTTAAATTTGTCGCGGAGGGCGGGGACGTCGATGCGGTCTTGGGGGCGCTTGGGACCGGCGACAGCGGGGACGATGGTGGCGAGGTCGAGCTCGAGCTCGTCGGTGTAAATGCAGTCGCCCTTGTCGGGGATGCCGAAGAGGCCTTGGGCTTTGTAATAGGCTTCGACGGTTTTGCAGAGTTCCTCGGGGCGGCCGGTGCCGCGGAGGTAGCGGATGGTTTCGTCGTCGACGGGAAAGAAGCCCATGGTGGCGCCGTATTCGGGGGCCATGTTAGCGATGGTGGCGCGGTCGGGCAGGCTGAGGGCGGTGGCACCGGGGCCGTAGAACTCGACGAATTTGCCGACGACGCCGTGTTTGCGGAGGATTTCCGTGACGCGGAGGGTGAGGTCGGTGGCGGTGACACCTTCTGCCAGAGTGCCGTGGAGATAGACTCCGACGACTTCGGGAACGAGGAAGGTGACCGGTTGGCCGAGCATGCCGGCTTCCGCTTCGATGCCGCCGACGCCCCAGCCGACGACGCCGAGGCCGTTGATCATGGTGGTGTGGGAGTCGGTGCCGACGAGGGTGTCAGGGTAGTAAACGCCGTCTTTGGAGAGGACGCCCTTGGCAAGGTATTCGAGGTTTACCTGATGGACGATGCCGACGCCGGGAGGCACCACGGAGAATGTTTTGAAGGCTTGCTGGCCCCATTTGAGGAATTCGTAGCGCTCTTGATTGCGGATGAATTCGATGGCCATGTTGCGGTCGAGCGCGGCTTGGGAGCCGGAGAAATCGACTTGGACGGAGTGGTCCACGACGAGATCGACCGGGACGAGTGGCTCGATTTTTTCCGGCGAGGCGCCGCGGGCGACGGCGGCGTCGCGCATGGCGGCGATATCGACAAGGAGAGGCACGCCGGTGAAATCCTGGAGGACGATGCGGGCGACGGTGAAGGGAATTTCATACTCGCCAGGGGCTTTCGCGTTGTAGTTGGCGAGGTTTTTGACGTCCGCCTCAGTGACCTTGCGGCCGTCCACGCAGCGGAGGACGGATTCCAGAACGATCCGGATTGAGACAGGCAATTTTGAGAGATCCGGGAAACCTTGTTCCGCGAGCGCGGGGAGCGAGTGGTAATTGCCCTGGGCGCCAGAGCCGGTGGTGAAGGTGCGGAGTGTGTTCATGAGTGGATCGTTGTGAAAAGCCGATGGGGGCTGGAATGGGGCGGAGGTTATTGGCGGCGGGGGATTTGTCAAAATCGTTCACCCGCGGAGTGAAGGTTGATTTCCAGGTTGAGTGGCGGGGTCGAGTATGTAGCGTCCGCGCATGCGAACCGGATGGGATTGGATGACGATGGCGCTGTGCGCTTGGTTGATGATTTCCTGTGCGGGGACGGGCACCACGCCGGTTGTCGAAAACATCGAAGCCGGTGACGAGCCAGCGGAAGGTGGAATCGCCGAGGTGCCGAATCCGAGCGCCTCGATGGCGAAAAAGAGCGGCAAACCACTCGAGCAAATTCAACGCGGGCACGAAGTTTACATGCTCAAATGCGGGGAATGCCACCGCTACGAGCTGCCGCAAAACCTCGATGTGGACGAGTGGCAGGACACCGTGCCGACGATGATCAATCACGCGGGATTAGAATCCGCGGATGAAAAGGCGGTGCTGGCTTACGTGGTGGCGGTGAAGATGGAGCGCGGGGAATGAGCGCGGCTGTCGATCTCCTTGCGTTCGCAAGGGTGATGGCGTTGGGGCAATTCAGTCCGGGGCCGGACATGATTTTGCTGACGCGGACGGCGCTGAAGAGCGGAGCTTGGGCGGGCGTGGAAATGGCGCTGGCTGGCGGCGGGATATTTGCTGTGGCTGGCGACCGCAGTTAGAGCCGGATGAAGACTTGTCCGGGAAGCGGCCGTTCGTGCGGGGGCTGTTGTGTAATTTACTGAACCCGAAAGCCGCGGCTTTTCTAGCAGCAGTGTGCGCCCCGTTTTTGAGGGGCGACCGGCCGGAGTGGTGGGCGTTCGCGATTCTGGGGATCGTGGTCGCTCAAGGATGCGTGCTGTGCCGGGTAGAACGGAAAAGGCCCCGTGGGTAGCGGGGCCTCTGGCTGAACCGTGAAAATGGATCCTGCGGGATCAGTCGTATTTCGGCGACGTGTGCTGGTTGAAATAACCGTCGGTGAGATACATCGTGCCGGCGTAATCAGGGAGTGGGCCGGCGTCCGGAGGAAGCGGGATGTTGCCGACGGAGGCATCTTCGGCTTGCGAGTAAGCGATGTTCACTGGCGTGCCGACTTTGACGAGGCGGAAGAATTTGGGCGCGAGATTCTCGTGCATCCGGATGCAGCCATGGGTGCAGGGCTGATGTTTGACCCAGCCGGTATGAAAGCCGTAGTTCGGTTTGAATTCGCACCAGTAGGGCATCGGCGTGCCCTTGAACGACCAGCCGGGAGGCCGGCTGCTGAGCATGCTCTTCTTGATGTTGCTACCGCTGTAAGCGTAGCCGTGGGTGTTGGCGCGGTGTTTGTGCTCCTTTTTGAAGATCGTAAAACCTCCGGACGGAGTGATCGTTCCCGGTGCGCCGACGGAGACCGGCATGGCGAGCAATATTTCGGAGCCTTCCATCACATACACCCGTTGTTTGCTGAGTGAGACTTTCACTCGGACGTTGCCTGGGCTGGAGGGCAGTTTGGTCGGGCGGTCGTAAGCGTGATAGGCTGCTAGGCCCGAGCCGCCGGATGACAAGTTTGAACAGGAGGAGAACAGCGTGGCCGCGCAGACTGCGGCGACGAGGGCGAGAAGTGATTTTGAATTCATGGTTATGCTCAAGCGGGAGAATCGCGATCGCTTGGAAAAATGCAAGACAAGCTGCGAGTGAACTGCTCAGCGGAGCCGCTCCCAAGAGTCCACGCGGGAATTGACGAACCAGACCGAGGCAACGCGGTAGGGGATGTAGGCGACTTCCGGGCCGAAGCCGTAGCCATAGCCCGGGTAGCCGTGGTGGCGGTAAGAACCATGTCCGTATCCATAACCGCCGTGGAGAGTGGAGGTGTAAACCGGACGCGACCCGGCATAATCCCAGCGCTCGGCTTTTTTAGATTCCTTGGATCCCTCATAGCGCTGGGCCGGATAGCCCCATGCGAGCATCACGGCGTCTGGCGACATACCGCGCGCGACTTGTCCCTGCTCGACAAGATGCTGGTCTTTTTTAGGAAGCGCCGCGAAGACCTGGGGGTTTTGTGCGATCCGCGCCTGCGGCGTGGAGGGGACACAGGATGAAAAAGCGAGGCCTGCAAACAAGGCGGTGAGTAGTTTTTTCATGGCGGTGAAACTACGCCAAATCAAGCATCCGCGCAACGTCGGGCAAGATGATTTTCCGGAACGGGTGGAAAGGGGCTTGCCAATTGTGAACCCGACGCCGCAATCTTTGGGCGAACATTTCCCCGATTAAACATGTCCGAACTTCTTGAAAACGACGATCTCACCGCCGCATTGAAAAAATGCCCCGAGTGGGACTATGAAAAAAAAGCCATTACCCGGACCATCGAGTTCGAGGAATTCATGGATGCGATTGATTTCGTGAACGATCTCGCCGAGATCGCCGAAGAAGCGCAGCACCATCCCGACATTGTCATCAAGCACACCAAGGTGACGCTGAAACTAACCACTCATGACGCCGGCGGCGTGACTGAGCTCGACATCGAGCTCGCGCAGCGGGTGGACAACTTGGTGGATTGATCCGTAAACGAAGGCTATCAAGCAGGGTCGCCCGTCCGCGGGAGGTCTTGCTTTTTTCGTCAGCGGGGGAGCATCAGCTCGTCGTCCTTTATTCCGGTTAGGTGGCCGAGGCCTTTGAGCAGGTAGCGCAGGGTGAAGAACAGGAAGATCATGATCGGCACGCCGATGACCGCGAATCCCCAGCCGGTTAGCTTGGCGATGATCGCGTTGTAAGTCTCCAGCGCGTCGATGGCTTGGGCGTTAAACCCGTGGAAAAACCATTGCGCGAGAACCAGGTTCATTAGCGAGCTGAGGAAGAAGGACGCGGCGAAAAGTTGGGTGGCCCGATGAAGCAGGCGCTCGTAGTCGGCTTGCGCCGAAATCGCCGTGACGCGGTTCTCGATTTTCGGGATATCGAAGATCGAATCGTTATAAAGAAAGACGCGGATCAGCGGCGTGGCCGTGCGGTGGGAAAACAGGATCGCAACTCCGAGCACAAGCGGGATCAGCGCTTCCTTGAGGCCGAAGAGCAAGCCAGCGTTAGGTTTCACGGTGCCGTTTTTGTTCCACAGATAGACGGTCAGGCCGCCTGATAGAAGGACGGAAACCAAGCCGAGCGCGGAGAAGAAATTGCCCTTGCGGGTTTTGAAATAATACCACGCTCCGTAGCCAAGCGGCAGCGCTAGGGCAAGGATCATCGCCTTGAGCGGGCCAATGTGCCAAGGTCTGGCGATTTTTCCGAGCCTTGCCTGCAAGTCCGGATCCTTGCTGAGGTAGCTGAGGATCAACACCGGCACGATCACGTTGACCAGGATGTTAGCGAGCGGGTGCTCCTTGGGTGTTTTCGGATCGGGCATGAAATTGATAGAAATGGGTAGCCGCCGCTCGGGCAATAAAAGAGCGGCCCCGGAAAATCCAAGGCCGCCGTGTTGAACAAATCAGACTTTTCCGAAAATGCTCTGGCCGGTGGAGCGGAGGTCGTCGCAGGCCTCTTTCATTCGCTCGCAAAGGCTGAGTTCGCCTTTTTTCAAATAGGAGCGCGGGTCGTAGTGTTTCTTGTCGCCGACTTCGCCGTCGATCTTGAGCACGCCTTCGATGTTCTGGCACATGTGAGTGACGATCGGGCGGGTGAACGCGTATTGGGTGTCGGTGTCGATGTTCATTTTGACGACGCCGTAGTCGAGGGTCTCGCGGAGGTCGCTCTCGGAGGTGCCGGATCCGCCGTGGAAGACAAGGTCCATTTCGGCGGCCGCGCCGTGCTTGTCCATGACCGCCTTTTGGCCGTCGCGGAGGATGGAGGGCTTGAGTTTAACAGCGCCGGGCTTGTAGGATCCGTGAACGTTGCCGAAGGTGGCGGCGAAGAGGAATTTCCCGATCGGTTGGAGCGCTTCGTAAACTTCCACCATGTCTTCGGGCGTGGTGTAGAGTTTTTCGATGGGCAGGCCCGAAGTGTCGTGACCGTCTTCTTCGCCACCGACGCAGCCGGCTTCGACTTCGAGGATGATGCCGAGATCGGCGCACTCCTTGAGGAGGGCTTTGGAAATTTCGAGGTTCTCCTTCAGGTCAATGACCGAACCATCAAACATGTGGGATTGGAACAGCGGACCTTTGCCTTCGGCGATGCGCTTGCGGGAGGCATCTAGCAGCGGCTTGAGAAAACCATCGACCTTGGCGGGATGGCAGTGGTCGGTGTGGAGGGCGATGAGGACGTTGTGCTTTTCCGCGAGGAGGTGGCAGGCTTCGGCGAGCACGATGGCCCCGAAGGCGGCGTCTTTCACCGAGGTGCCAGATGCGAACTCGCCGCCGCCGGTGGAAACCTGGATGATTCCGTCGGATTTCATTTCGGAGAATGCGCGCAGCGCACCGTTGATGGTAGGCAGCGAAGTGACGTTGATGGCGGGATAGGCGTAGCCACCTTTTTGGGCGGCGTCCAACATGGCGCGATATTGTGCGGGAGTTGCAATTGGCATAACGAGTATGTGCTTAGACGCGCGGCGAATTAAGGACAAGCTAGAATCAAGGAAATCCTGGGAGCTGCCCGGCTTGTGGCTTGCCAACGGCCGCCCGGCGCGATTGTTTCTCGTTCACCCCGATGACCTCGTCCGAATCAATTGTCTGCAAACCAACGTCTTGGTTTCTCCTCCGCGCGCTTGTGATGCTGCTGATGTTCGGCGTTTTCGCGGCGCTGTTTTATATCGATGGCTCGACCGGGTATCGGAAGAAAAATGAGATTTACTACCTGCACAAGACCTTCCAGATCGCGAACGAGGAGTTTTCAAAAATGGACTCTAGCAGCGCGCTCACTCCCGCGGAGTGGAAAAACCACGCCGGAAAGCAGTCCGTCGCGTTTCCCGCCGACCGCTCGATCCTTCCCGCCGCTCTCACGCTGCCGATGCCTTGGCCTGAAATTCTGCACGACCACGAGCGGATGAAGCCACTGCAATGGAATATCTTGTGGCGCGAATACACCCGCGAGCGCGGGCTTGGCGCGTCTCCGCCGGAGCATCCTTATGACGCCGGGAAAATCAGGGAGCAGTGGATCGTCTGCGGAATTTGCTCCGCGCTGGCGAGTGTGGCGGGGTTTTTCCTGCTTCGCACCCTGGGCCGCTCCATTTCGGTGGATGGCGAGGCGGTCACCACCCAGCAGGGAAAGCGGATTCCTTATTTGGATCTCAAGACGCTCGATCTTCGCAAATGGGACACCAAGGGGATCGCCTTCATCGACTACGACGGCGCGTCCGGGAAAGGCCGGATTCGCATCGACGGCCTAACCTACGGCGGTTTCAAAAAAGACAACGACGAGCCTGCCGAGCGCCTGATGCGCCAGATCCGTTCGCGGTTTTCCGGCGAAATCATCGAATACGCTTCCATCCCCGACAGCCAATCCAAGGACGACGTTTCCACGCCAGCTTGATTGGTTTTGGCGGGCACCGAGCTTTTCCGCTCTCGATTCGTTTTCGAGGTTGCCAAGCCGGGTCCGCAAGCGGTAACCACTCCCAACGCCAACACTCAACAACAGCAACTCATGTCAGACAAAAGTATCGAAGCCCGTGTAAAGGACATCATCGTGGACCAACTTGGCGTCAACGCTGATCAAGTGACCACCGAAGCCAAATTCGTCGAAGATCTCGGTGCCGACTCCCTCGACACCGTCGAGCTCGTCATGGCTTTCGAAGAAGAATTCGACATCGAAGTGCCGGACGAAGAGGCCGAAAAGCTTCAAGCCGTCGGCGATGTGGTGACGTATATCACCAGCCAACAAGCCTGATTTCGGTAGGCGAACGCTTTGCGAAAGGGCGGACTCCTCACAGGGTGTCCGCCCTTTTCTTTGCATTGCGCCCGATCCGGGTGACTATCTACCATCCATGCACTCTCCGGACGACATCCACTATGCGCTTGAAACGACCAAGGTCCTCCGCGAGCCGGACCGGCGCATCGACACCTTCGGCGAAACCCGGTTCGAATTTCAGCTTATCAGCGAGCTGATGGATCGGACAAACGAAGTCCGCATCCGCACGGGCGAGGTCGAGGCCATGCGTCCGCGCATCCTCCGTCCGTCCGCTTATAACGAGGTCGCGCTCGAGGGGTTCGATCCATCTGCCAGAGCGCGTTTCGACAAGCTGGTGGACAAGCTCAAAGCCGAAGGTAAGGACCTCGCCTTTCTCCAATACGGCTTCCAGTTCAAGCGCGGCCAGATCCACGAGGAAATCATCCACGACAGCATCGACGTCGTCCGCGAGCAAGTGCTCGAAGACATCCGCCGCACCGGCAATCCCGCCCGCGCCATCATCGAAGGCGTGGATGACGCTTGGGAGATCTCCATCCTCAAGTTTTCCTTCGAGATGATCCTCCGCTCCCATGAAATCAACGCCTTCGATTTTAAACGCCGCGGCCTCATTTAAGCCCCTCTGTTTTCGCCCATGAGCCTTTGGACGGTTTGCAAACTGCTCGCCGCCTCGGGCGTTCTCGGGGTCATGGGGTTCACCGGCATGTTCGCCTATCATGTCGCTGTCGCGCCACTCGGCGGCGTCTTTGAGAAAATCATTCCCCATCCCACTGAAGTCGTCGGAACCCAGGCCGACGCGGACTTCGCCAAGATGCTCGACTCCGCCGAGCTGCCAGACATCGACCCCGGCGAGAAGGCGTTCCAAAAAGCCCACGAGCTGCTCGCCCTCGGCAAGCTCGCCGAAGCGCGCGAGAAACTAACCGCCATCGTCAACGTCTTCCCCACCTCCTCGTCAGCGCCCGTCGCCCGCCGGATCGTCGGCGAGATGAACCTCGACGACATTCTCTCCACCACCCACATGGCGGGCAAAAAAACCCACATCGTCAAACGCGGGAATTCATTCCTCGGCATTGCCGCCGAATACGGCACCTCGCTCGACTCGATCATGCATTTCAACGGCATGATGGAGTTCAAAAACATCCAGCCCGGCGAGGAGCTCATCGTGATGCCGCTGAATTTCCGGCTCCTCATCGAGCCGCAGCGCAAAGCGCTATCGGTGTGGGACGGGGCTCGGTTCATTCGCGAATACCCCGTCATCCATCTGGATGTGCCGGGCAAATTCGCGCCCGGAAAAACCACCATCAGCTCGAAGCTGGCGGAGTTGGACGGCCATCCGGTCGCGCCCCAATCCAAAGACTACCGCGCCGCCGACAAGGTCATCCAAATCGCCAAACCCTCGCTCCAGATCCGCGGCGCGACCGAGGCCACCGACGCGCTGCCTCACGGCATTATCCTCCATGTGCACGACATGGAGGAAG
>JAYSYA010000272.1:0-2851 GCA_043716765.1 Akkermansiaceae bacterium | reverse complement strand
AACGCCGCCTTCGACCACTACCCTGAGCACCGCGCCGAAGCCATCCGGCTACTCACCCAAACTGCCCCGCAATGCCCCTAGCCAGCCAAACGCCCTGGTAAATCACGCGGAAGCTTCCTGCGGGACCGACAAATCCGGTTGTCATCGGCATTCTTGATTGATACGTTCCGCCAAAACCCGTGCCGATTTACTCACCAATGGATTGTCATTTTCGAGCGCCTGCCTTTTGGCGGCGGGTCCATGCATGTCTGATAGTGCTTGCCATGGCGGCCGGGCCTGCGCATTCCGCCGCGCCGGCCGCCGGCTGGGAGGTCGCGAAAATCGAGGGCCGCGAGTATGTCTCGGTGGAAAGCATCAAGCGCTTTTATAACTTTGCCAAAATGACCCACTCGGGCACCTCGGTGGTGCTCGAGAACGCCAAGGTCGAAATGAAGCTTAAAGTGGGTGGCAACGAGTGCCTGATGAACAACGTCAAATTTGTTTTCAGTCACCCGATTGAGACGGTGGGGGAGAAAAACTACGTCTCGCGCATTGATCTGGCGAAATTGATCGATCCGGTGTTGCGACCGCATTTCATCCAGAATGCCGGCGACTTCCGGACGGTGGTGCTGGACCCGGGTCACGGCGGCAAAGATCCCGGCGCCACAAACCCGTTAGGCGCCGAGGCGATGTATAATCTGAAGCTCGCCGGACTCGTGAAAAAGCAACTTGAGGCGAAGGGCTTTAAGGTGGTGATGACTCGGAACTCGAACGAGTATCTCTCGCTGCAGCAGCGCGTGGACTTCGCCAATGCGATCAAGGAACGCGCGATTTACGTCAGCATCCATTTCAATTCCGGCGGCAGTTCCGCCCGCGGGATTGAGACATTCACACTCTCCCCGCCCGGCGTGCCGCACTATGACCATGATTTCAAAGCGGCCGACTTGCAAACCCGCGCCGGCAACGAGCACGACTCCGCGAACATCGCGCTCGCGACCTCCGTCCACGGCTCGATCCTCCGGCGGCTCGGCACTAACACCTTTGACCGCGGAATCAAGCGTGCTCGTTTCAGCGTGCTCTCCGGCGTCCGCCATCCCGCCATCCTGCTCGAAGGCGGCTTCCTGAGTCATCCTTACGAAGCCCGTTTGATTGAGAAGGAGGCCTATCAGAACGCGCTTGCCGGCGGTCTCGTCGATGCTATCGGGAAATACCGCTTCGCCGTCGCGCGCAAGCCGGGCACCGCCTCGCCGAATTGATCCGTGTCAGCCGCGGTGTGCTCCGAGGATCGCCTCGGTCATCCGCAGCGCTTCCACATTCGGTCTGACGGAATGCACCCGGTGCAGCATGACTCCTTGTTCGCGCGCGTTAGAGGTGATCGCCACCGTCGGCCATTCGCGGGCAGCGAGATCGTCGGTTTTAAGAATCCGGCCGATGAAGGATTTCCGGGAAGTGCCTAGCAGTATCGGCCGCCCGGCCACGGAAATTTCTCCCAGTGCGGCGAGCAGCGCAAGATTGTGAGCCAAGGATTTCCCAAAGCCAATGCCCGGATCAAAACACAGCGCCGCCGGATCGATCCCGGCCGTCGTGAGCGTCTCGAAACGCTCGGCGAAAAACTCCCTCACCTCCGCGACGACGTCCGCATACCGCGGTGCCGCCTGCATCGTCTGCGGGCTGCCCTGCATGTGCATCACCACCACCCCGCAGCCACTGGCAGCGCAGATGCCGACCATTTCCGGATCCGCTAACAGGCCGGTCACATCGTTAATGATGTCCGCCCCCGCGGCGAGTGCAGCCTGGGCGACGGCGGCCTTCGTCGTATCGATCGAAATCAGTCCCTCGGTTTCAGCCCTGGATCTCCATGTGGACCTCGGCACCAACGTCCTGAACAGTGGCGCCGTCGTCAATTTCGATGTGCTGCTCAACGGTATCGATGTCGGCGACATTGTGTTCACACAGGCGAGTGGCACCGGGGCGTTCGACTACTCCTTCGGTTTCGCGTCGATCGCGAGCGGCGGCACGTACACGATCACATTCGATGAGACCAACACCGTTCCAGATGGGCAAGGTTCGATCTCGTTCGATCTCGTTCGACCTTGCGAACAGCACCGCGACCCTGACTGAATCCGCCGCAGTGCCTGAGCCCGGCACGCTGGCGCTGGTTGTCGTGGCGCTGCTTGGTATCGTCGGCGGCCGCAAAGGTGTTGCCGCACGGGCGACGTGATTCCCGGAGAGAGCGGCCAAAATCAATTACGCCCGAGGCGACCGGCAACACCGATGGGCGTGAAACGATGCCCGTCATCCGTGTCCGAAGGGTTGGTATGCGGATCACGATCCAAGCCGTCGCCGACGGCGTCAAGGGACTGCTCCTGCGGACGCGGTCATTCGGCGTGATTGAGCGCGACGACAACCAAGTCCCGGCGTCCGGCGTCCGGCGTCCGGGCTGGGTCTCGCCCTGCGCAAGACCATGCCGCCGCGCGCGAAGCGCTGGCCAGGGCTGGGCTGACGGCCGCCGACATCACTGCCATGGGCATCGCCAACCAGCACGAGACCACGGTGGTGTTGAACCGGCGCAGCGGACTGGTGGTGTTCAACACCATCGTCTGGCAGGAGCGGCGCGCCGAGCCGACAAAGGCATCTAGGCATTCAGAATTATCTGAATAGTTCATCTGACATAGATTTTTGCAATGTTCTTGCGACGCTGTTCAAGCGGGGTCAAATATTTCTGAAATGCATTAATTTCGCACGCTTCTTTCTTGCTGGTCTGACTAGGATGCGCTCCTGTCTGAACCCCCAGGAAACATCACCATGTGTGGCATCGTCGGCGCCGTCAGTACCCGCAACATCGTCCCGGTCCTCGTCGAGGGCCTCAAGC
>JAYSYA010000271.1:0-8481 GCA_043716765.1 Akkermansiaceae bacterium | reverse complement strand
CTCACCGCCTGGAACCGCCGCTCCAGCGCGCCGTCCTTCTCGATGGTCTGGCGGTATTCCCGGATCGTCGTCGCGCCGATCACCCGGATCGCGCCACGCGCCAGCGCGGGCTTGAGGATGTTCGCCGCGTCCATGCTGCCGCTCGCCGATCCGGCTCCGAGCAGCAAGTGAATTTCATCGATGAACAGAATCGGCTTCGGATCAAGTGACGCCTCGCGCACCACCGCTTCCAGCCGTTCCTCAAATTCTCCCCGGTATTTCGTCCCCGCCACCAGCGAGGTCAGGGAAATCTCGATCACCGCCGGCCGACCCAAGGCCTCCGGCAATTTCCCCTCCGCCAACAACTGCGCGAAACCCTCGACAATCCCGGTCTTCCCCACCCCCGGCTCGCCCACCAGAATCAGATTGTTCTTCCGGCTTTGCAGCAGGATCCGGGTGATTTTCAGCATCTCCTTCCGGCGACCAATCAAAGGCGGCAAAGCCCCCTTCGCCGCCAACTCCGTCAAATCCCGACCAAAGCGCAGCAAGGCGGAAACCTGCTTTTCTTTCTTTTCCTTCTTCTCCACCGCCACCAGACGTTCCTCTTGCTTCGGGCGATCCACTTCAGATCCCTCGATCAAACGAGCACTCAAAGCGCGCAACACCTCGTCCGGATCATGCCCGAGCTTCACCACCGCCGAGGAAACCATCGGTTCCCACTGCTCGACCAAGGCCACCACCAAATGCGCGGGCCGCAAACGTCCGCCAGCCACCGATGCCAGCGCTGCACCCTTCTTGAAAACCTCCCGCAAGGCCGCACTCCGGTGCAAGGGCCGGGCAAACTTCCCCGGACGCCGACCAAGCTCCGCCCGGATCGCCCGCCGCAGCAGCTTGGGCGAAAGTCCCGCCCCGGAAAACGCCTCCCGCACTTCCAGAAAATCCGACTCCACCGGTCCTTCCATCGCCTGAAGCTCGGGGCTGCCCGCTTTCAGCAATTCGGAAACCGACACTTCCACCGCTTTACAAACACCCACCCAAAAGTGCGCGAGTCCGATCTCGGAAAACCCCGCGTGTGCGGCCTCCGCCTCGGCGAGGCTCCATGTGATGTCGATGGAGGGGAATGTCATGGGATTTGAAATGCAGCGTTTATTGTCCGAACTTATTTCCAAGCCATTGCGAAGTAATCTATGGCTAGACAGAATTGGATGCCCTCTGGCTGGCTGCGACTCGTAGGGAATTTTGAAAAAAGCAACCCGGTCGCTGTAGTAGATGACGTTGCGAGGCGTGACATACCAACTCCACACGAGTGTAAACCTAGCACATCCGAATCATGCCCGAACAAAATCATACACTGACTAAGCCGTTGTATTTGACGTAGAATTCCGGATGTCCATCCGCAGAACGCTTGGTTCCTGGCATGAGGCCAACTGGCGCAATCGCACAACGGTTTGTCTTTCCTGTGCAATACGCCCATAGCGTGCGAACATCATCTTCTCCATACCCAGGGTCATTTGGGGGTCGAGTGGTCGTCACCTTAATATCAACAGTTCCCTTCGCCGATTTTGCGATTAGCGAACAGGATGCGCCTCGATGGCTGTCGGCGCTGACAATCTGATACCCTTGGTCAACTAGCCACCGTGCGGTTGCGTCGACCGCAGTCTCGTAATCCATCTGACGCATGCCAGAAGTCAACTTGTAAGAACGGCCCATCAATTCCGAAAGCTTATAGAGTTGATCGGCTGCTTCGTGGGTAGTTTGCTTGGGAATACCTGAGGCCGAAACCAGTGAATACCGAACAAACGGAACAGGCTCCAAGTATTCCCCAAGATCCGCTGCCCTCGCCGCTTCATTCGTAGCAGAGCGTATCAGATCATCAAGAAATTCGCCTGTCGTCGAAACCCATTCTGTCCAGGCTTTCCTGTCCTTCTGGTCTAGCGGATATGACTCGTGAAAGGAATCCATCCAATCGCCGCGCCAATAGAGAGTGTGATCTTCACCTCCAATATAGACATGAACGAACTCCATTGCTTCCTTGCGGCTCTTGGGTGCAGGTGCGGATATTTCTTCGACGACAATCTGATCCTCAGGGCGGTATGGCGGAGAAGAGATGCTGATGTTCGGTGTTGCAATCCATAAATGCCCGCGAGGGCATCGCAACCACTTTTTGATGTTGCTAAAATTCATGATAACCGCCGAATAGGAAATGCGACCTCTTAGTCCGCTGGGCAAACAAAATTCAAGACTTGTGTGAGTGCTTCGGTCATAAAGCACCTCGCCAAGTGATTGTTTGGCCCATTCGACAAGATAAATGCACTCCGGGTCATTGGATTGTTCTGCTACACGGCAGGCCAACTCAAAAGCTTCTCTGGTGCGGAGAACCTCGTCCGGGTGCATGTTGCCATCCGCCAATATCACGCCGGCGCGAGACAACTGGACCCAAGCCAATCGTCGCAGCAGATCACTGCGCCCACAATTGATTAAGCGTTGATAGATCTCAATAGCCTTCTCGTAGAGAGATTTCGCCTGTTGTAATTCCCCGAGTTTCTTGGCTGGTGCGGCCTTGTTTGCATACGCCTCAGCAAGTGAATCCGCCAGTTCTTCTCGCTCTTGGCTATACATCATTCGTTCGCGAATCGCGATGCCCCTATCGTGCATCGCCATTGCATCGACGTGTTCTCCCATATCATTGAGAGCATTTCCTTTGCCCATGTAAGCGTTTGCCAGATCGGTTTTCAACTCTGTTCGCCCCTCTTTTGCAACTAATCTCTCCCTGATGGCGATACACTTGTCATGAAATTCAACGGCCCCTCGAAGGTCGCCGACTGCCCGCTTCGCATTTGCCATGCACATGTAAACATTCGCAAGGTCGTTTGCCGCGTTGTGCTGACCCTCATGCACGACAAGCCTTTCGTAGAGGGCGCAAGCTTTTCCATACAACAGCTGGGCCTCGGCGAGGTTTTCTATGCTTAATAATGCGTTAGCTTTATTGACATAGGAATGAGCAAGGTCCCGCGAAAAAGAGGAGTTGCGATTGCTCAACACGAGTCGCTCTCTGATCTGGATGCCCTGATTGAACAACTTCATTGCCTCCCCTAAATCTCCGAGTTCGCGTAGGGCCAAGCCCCTTCCCATAAAGGCATCGGCGAGATCGTTTTCGAGTTCGCGTCTGCCTTCCCTCTCAACGAGTGGCTCACGGATTTTGATACACATATCATAAGCCTCAGCAGCGCCGCGGGCATCTCCTATGTGCAGTAGCGCACCCGCTTTGTTCATAAACACATGCGCGAGATCATCGTCGATTGGCTCAATTTCAGCGCATTGCTCTGCGGACCGTAGTGTCATTATGCTCTCGTCGAACAATTCAATGGCTGTCTTGACATTGCCTTGGGCAGTAAGGTCGCAAGCCTTGTTCATATATGCGCGCGCCAGATTGCCCGCGAGATCGATGCGGCCTTCTTGTTTAACGAGCGGCTCTAAAATGGAAATGCATTTGTCGTATAGAGCGAGGGCTGTGACGTGGTCGCCCGTCCACTTGCTGAACATGGCCTTGTCCATGTATGCACTTGCTAGATCAGGCGCGAACTTTTGCCGCTTCTGTTCGATCACCAACCGATGGCGGATGGCAATGCACTTGTTGGCAGCAGAGAACACCGCTTCGGAATCATGAGCTGCGTAACACAATAGCGCCTTGTCCGCATAGAACGAGGCAAGCAGGTTCGCATTTTTATCATCGTCGGGACCAATCGCGCTCGTAAGCAGGCGCTCCACTTCGTGGTAGATCGCTAGGTCCGCCACCTCGGCCCCGCGGCGACTCATCGCTTCGGGCGCATGATAGTTTACCGCATCCGCTGGATCCCGACCTGTGGCACGATATGCTTCCCGAAGCCACGTTCGGGGATCTCTCCATCGACCGTGTTGAACTCTTCGATCGTGTTCGACGGCCATGTTCGTGGTTCCTGACGACCGCCCGGGAGTCCGAGCGTATGGCCTTCCGATGACCCGACCGTATGCATCAATCAAGGAGGAGCAAAGCTCCTCGAAGTCATTCCAACGTTTTGACCCGTCGCGTGCAAAACATCTACGGAGGATCGCTTTAAGTTCCGATGGCATTGCCCGCACTTCATCTTCCCCCAGTTCGCCTTTGAAGAGCTCTTCTAGCACCTCCGCCGCAATATGGCCGCCATGCAGGCAAGACACGCCGCCTGTGAAGATGTCCATGACACTAACGCCCCAAGACCAAATGTCAGTTCTCCGTGAAAGATGTTGAGCGGCACGTTGCTCAGGGGAGGCGTAGGCGGGCGTCATACCACCGGAGCTGACCAAAAAGCTTTGCTGGCCCTTCGGCAAACTCGGGTAAACGAAAGCTCTATCAGCAGATCTGACGCGTGCTCGTGCAAGACCAAAGTCAGTGACCATTGGGGTGCCTCCCGGCGTCATAAGCACATTGCCCGGCTTCACGTCCTGATGAATCAGCCCCCGCTGGTGTATAGCCTGAAGTCCCCAAGCAAACTGAATCGCAGCGTCCCAAATCTGTTCTAGAGAGGTAAATTTGCCTGTTGCAATCCAATCGGCCAGCGAGCCCCCTTCGATGAAGTCAGCAAAGATGACGATCTCGTCACCGACAGTGCGGAAGAACCGACAGGGTACGACGTTCGGGTGCTCCGGCAGGTCGATCCAAGTCTGCAATTCGGTCAAGAACGCCTTGCGGTGGTTTTCATCGCGGATCAGCGCCTGCTTCACGGCAAAACGGCGAGCGGTCGAGTTACTCTTAACCAGCCAAACCCGACCCATGCCGCCCTCTCCTAAGGTGCGCTCTATTAAAAAATCGTCCAACAGAACCTTGCCCGGCTGCCAGCCCCCCGGTGGCATTGGAGACGTTGATGACTGCACCGGAGGCACCGAGTGCTGCAGATCTAGTTCTGCTTCGGGTGTGCGTCCAAGTCGTGATGTCGGTGGCTTTTCACTGCCACTGAAGAGATTCTTTAACCAGTTACTCATAATTTTTAGGCAAGGATATTGGCGGCAGTGACGCGGGTGGTTTCCACGCGCGTCTTTAAGTCCTCAATGAATTGCAGGTATTCGGGGCTGTTGATGAGGGTGGTGTCCCGGGATTTTTTCATGGTTGCGGTTAAGGGAGTGAGATTCTGGAAATGGGAACGCTGAAATGGGAGAGCAAGAAGGGATTATAAAAGAGGCAGGTGAGGCGGTGGGGTTCATTTGAGGCGCTTCACGCTGCTTGCGGAAAGCAGGGTCCGCATTTGGGTGATGGCGATGCCGTTGAGTTGGAGCATATTAGGAAATGTTAGGTTGAAGTAAGGGAGCTGGATTGGATTTCAGCTCGATCACGTTCGAGGAAGGCTTTGAGTTGCTCCACGCTGGGCAGGGCGGTGAGGTAGCGTGAGACGAAGAGCTTCTGATCCATGCCTGCGGTGGCGAATTCCACCTCCGCGCCATCCTTGTCGCTGCACAGGAGAATGCCGACGGGTGGGTTGTCGCCCGGCTGCATCAGGTTGGCCTTGCACCAGTTGACATAAAAATTCATCTGGCCCGCATCGGCTGGCTTGAAGGCCCGGATCTTCAGATCAATGAGGACATGGCAGCGGAGAATGCGATGGTAGAAGAGCAGATCCACCCGGTGGTGCTTTCGGCCTTCCGTCATGCGGAACTGACGGGCCTCGAAACAAAAGCCCCGGCCCAGTTCCAAGAGAAATTTCTGCACATGGTCGAGGAGGGCTGTCTCCAACTCGTCCTCAGAATATTCTGGCCGATGCGCCAGCCCGGTGAATTCCAGGATGTAGGGATCGCGCAGCATATCTGCCACGGTCTCCTGCGGTTCTTGTTTTCGAGCCCGCTTGATGATGGCTTTTTTGTCCGTGGAGAGGCCGGTGCGTTCATAGAGCAGGCTCTCGATCTGCCGCTGGAGCTGGCGCACTGACCAATGGCCTTGCAGGCACTCGTTTTCATAAAAAGCCCGCTTCCAAGGGGCATTCAGACGGATGAGTTCTTGAAGGTGACTCCAAGAGAAACGCAGGATTTCCTCCACAGAAAGTGGGGTCGGCAATTCGGGGGACATTGCCCCCCGAATGCGTTTTTGAGATTCGACAGACACTGCCTGTCCAATTGCTAGGGCGAATTCGGGGGACACTGTCCCCCGAATTTGCGGATAGACCTGTGCGAGAGTTCGGCAATCTCGCAGCGTCCTGGAGTCCAGCCCCTTCAATCCCTTCGCTTTCAAATCCCCAGCCAGCGTCTCCAGCAGCCGCGCCCCATATTTCGCTCGGTCGGCACCGTTTTGCTCAAACTCCACGATGTAGGCTCCCACCATCCAGTTGCGCAGGACCAGGGCTTGATTCGCCACGGTGGCCACACGGGTGACCATCTGCGAATTGATAGCCGATATGGCGGTAACGAGCTGGCGGTAGCCCTGAGCTTTTTTGGATGCAGGCTTCCGTGCAGGTTTGGCTGTGGCGGTTTTTGCCAGTGTCGTTTTCTTTTTCATGGCTGCCGAGTTACGCGATCAAACGGTCCGTGAGAGCTAGGATCTCGTTGATCTGGGCGGGCGAAAAGACGCCACGAATCCCGCTGGGGTGAATGATGGTGAACGGCGACTGGATGAGCATCGCGCCATTGCTTCGCGGTCTGGCCGAAGAGGGCGACGTTGAGCAGGTCCGCCTCGCTGGCATAGAACGGCGGAGGCCTGCGCCTTGGTGATGGAGGGCGGGATGAGGGTGTCCCTGATGGCGTCGGTGTGGATGCGGTAGTTGATCTTGGCGAGGGTGCGCTGGAGGTTCCAATCGAGCTTGAGGCGGTCGTTTTCATCGTCTTTGAGGCGCTGGAATTCCTTGATGAGGTAGAGCTTGAATTCGACGGAGATCCAGGAGGCGAATTCGAAGGCGATGTCCTTGGGGGCGTAGGTGCCGCCGTAGCGCCCGGCCTTGGAGATCAGGCCGATGGCACCAGTAAGCTCCGACCATTGTTTCACGGTGAGGATGAAACTGTTGAGTCCTGTCTGCTTTTTAATCCCATCGAATTCGACGGGATTAAAACCGGGGTTGTGGAGCTGTTCCCAGATTCCGAGAAACTCGACGGTATTGCGGTTCCGCATCCAGTTGGAAATCAGGTAATCGGTTCTTTCGGGATCTTTGAATCGGGCGATGTCGGTAAGGCAGATGTAGTCCGCCTCGTTTTGGGTGACGATGTTCACCACGGTTCCCCTGACTTCGATGCTGGCTTTGGCGGGCTTTTTCATGGGATTTCAAGTGGCGGAAATATGGACGGGATCATTTCAACGGATGGCCGCGAGTAGCTTTCCGGCGTCGGTGAAGCGGTCTTTGGGATTTCGGATGAGGGCCTTGTCGATGACGGCGGCGAGGTTTTTCTCCAGTCCCGGCATGCGGTCGCGGATGGGGACGGGATTTTCGTTGAGGAGGAACATGGGGTAAAAGCGGAAATTCTGAACACTGAAATGCTGAAATGAAGAGGGAGAGATCGGAAGGGCGGTGGTTCGCACCGTGTCTCGGGGAGAGGAAGAATGTGGGCGAGACTCCCACACTCCTTGAATACGGTTGAGGCGGAAAATCGTCAACTTGGGGGCGGAAGACGGGAGGCGAGACGCCTCCTGGACGGACTGCGGCGGGACGCCACAGCCACTTTTGAGGAGCTTCGCGCTGGGGTCTGTAGCTTTTCATTGTCTTGGCCTTCGGTTATTCACCCGTCATGCGTAGTTCCAACTGCTCGTCGCTGTTCATGCAGAGCACGCGGATGGTGGTGCGTCCGACCTCCGTTTGACCGACGATGTGGAGTCCTTCCCAGCGAAAATGCTCGTCCCATCGCTGTTGGCGGGGGTGAAAGAGCGGCGTCAGCTCATCGGTCAGAGGATCGATGCCGGTGAGATTGGGGCCTTTGTGGAGATTGCAGTCGATGCAGGCGAGACAGAGGTTCGATTCATCGTCGGTGCCACCGTGCTTGAGCGGGCGGATGTGCTCGATGTGCAGGGCGGCGAGGGGCGAGTCTTCCTGATGAGTCTGGCAATACTCGCAGCGGTGATCGGCACGCTGCCTGACAAGGACTCGCGTGGCGGCGGTCATGCGGCGCTGCCGGATTTGAACTTTTTGGCTTCGCGGCGCAGGACGGCGACGAATTTGTTGGCCCTGACGTATCCGACATATTCCTCGTGCTCCTCGGGCGAGAGAGCGCCCTCGGTATTTTTCGCGGCGAGTTCCTCAATTCGCTCGCGGAGTGATTGATCCGTTTGAACGGACAAGACCGCGTCCTCCCGACCGGGGAGGAGGAGCTGGAGAAGCGGACTGACACCGCGCTGAAAGGCGCTTTGAGCACTCATGACTAGGAAGATAGGGATGGGAGTTTTAAAGGCAAGGCCGGTGTTTCGGCCTTCACTTTTGATTGGGGGATATTTCAACGGATGGCGGCGAGCATTTTCCCGGCGTCGGGGAAGCGGTCTTTGGGATTGCGGACGAGGGCTTTGTCGATGACGGCGGCGAG
>JAYSYA010000028.1:0-18840 GCA_043716765.1 Akkermansiaceae bacterium | reverse complement strand
CCCCGCGCTCTGCTTCGGCGGCGTGACACTGGTGATTTCGCCACTCATCGCGTTGATGAAAGACCAGGTGGACGCGCTCGTCGCCCGCGGCATCGCCGCGACGGTGATCAACTCCACGCTCTCCTGGCCCGAGCAAAAAGAACGCCTCGACGGCATGCGCGCCGGGAAATGGAAGCTCGTTTACGTCGCCCCCGAGCGCTTCCGCGCCGAGAGTTTCCTCAACGCCCTCAGTGGCATCGAAATCTCGCTCTTCGCCGTGGACGAGGCGCACTGCCTCAGTCAGTGGGGCCATGATTTCCGCCCCGACTACCTGCGACTCGGCAAGTCGCTGGAGAAAATCGGCCGGCCGCAATGCGTCGCCCTAACTGCCACCGCCACCCCCATCGTCCGCGAGGACATTTCCAATGTGCTCGCGCTGCGCTCGCCCTTCGAGCGCGTCAGCGGTTTTTCGCGGCCAAATCTATCACTCAACATCACCGCCACCGACAAGGCGGCGCAGAAGGACGAGCGGATGCGCGCCGTCATCGCCGCGCACAAGACCGGCATCATCTACTGCGCCACCCGCAAGAAAGTGGAATCCGTCTCCGAGACCCTCGCCAGCTGGGGTGTGAAATGCGTGGCCTACCACGGCGGCATGGGCGACCAAGAGCGCGAACGGGCGCAAGAAATCTTCATCCACCGCAAGGCCGACGTTGCCGTGGCCACCAACGCGTTCGGCATGGGCATCGACCGCTCGGACGTGCGCTTCGTCATCCACTACGAAGTTCCCGGCAGCGTCGAGGCCTACTATCAGGAAGCCGGCCGCGCCGGACGGGACGGTGAAAACGCCGTCTGCGAGCTGCTCTTCAATTACGCCGACACCCGCACCCAGGAGTTTTTCATCGACGGCGCGAACCCCACCGCCGCCATCGTCCGCTCGATCTATCAATACCTACTCAACGAGGCCGACAAGGATTTCGAAGTCCACCGCACGCTCGACGAGATCGCCGAGAATGCGGATGTGAAGAACTCGATGTCCGTCGGCAGCGCGATGGCCATCCTCGCCCGCGGCGGCTATGTCGAGCGCTTCGACATTCCAAAAAAGCGCATGAAAGGCACCCGCCTGCTCAAGCCGGACGTGCTCGCCCGCGGCCTCCAGCTCGATGAGGTGGCCATCGAGGAAAAAGACCGCCGCGACCGCGAGAAACTCAAGGCGATGGTCGAAATGTGTTATTCCCGCAGTTGCCGCCAGCAGTGGATTCTCAGCTACTTCGGCGAGGAGGAAGCCGGCGTCTGCGGCACCTGCGACTTCTGCCGCGACGAAGGTTCCGGCGAGAACCGGCCGCCCACCGCCGAGGAAATCACCATCGTCCGCAAGGCACTCAGCGGCGTGGCTCGCATGTCGCGCCGCACTGCTAGCGGCTGGGAGGCGCGCTACGGCCGCGGGCGGATCGTCCAGATGTTAGCCGGCAGCAAGTCGCAGGAAATCATCGGCGGCGGCCTCGACAAGCTCACCACCTACGGCATCCTCCGCGACAAGGGCGCGGGCTACCTCAACAGCTTGATGCGCTCCCTGTCCGACGCCGGACTGGTCGTCACCGTCACTGGCGAGTTCCCGCTGCTAACTCTAACTCTACTCGGCGACAAGGTCATGCGCGGCGAGGCAAAGTATCAACTCGTCTGGCCCGATCCCGAGGCCGGCCGCAAGGAAATCGCCCTCAAGGACCACGGCTTCGACGGCCAGCTCTACTCGATGCTGCGCGACATCCGGGAAAAAATCGCCAAGCGCGAGGACGTCCCCTCCTACGTCATTTTCGGCAATAAGACCCTCGAAGCCCTCGCCCGCTACCAACCGGCCAACGCCGAGGAAGCGCTCCATGTCCCCGGCATCGGCGCGGCCAAAGTCCAGCGCTACGCCAAGCCGTTTCTCGATGCCATCCTCACTTGGAAGAAATCCCGGCGCTAGTCTCCACAGCTAGGCAGTGGCGCACCAAGCATGGGCAAAATATGCGTAACTCTTCTGGGGCGGTGCGTAGCGGGTCAGCGACACCGCCTCGTATCGTTCAGCCATCATGGACATGCGCCCGACCCCGGCCGATAGCGATCCCTTCGCGGAAAAGTCTTTCCTCGTCTTCTGGGAACCGCAGAGCATCGGCGCGTGGGCGAGAACTCGCCCGCAGTTGGCGCAAGGCGCGGTGCCGATGAGGTCGGCCATTTCTGTGGGAAACGTTTGCGAAACCACCCCCGCCGAAATCTATCGCGAGCACCCGTTGTTCATCTCGCTCCGCGATTCCGACGCCCTCGGCGGCAAATGCGGCGAGTGCGAGTTCCGCACGATCTGCGGCGGCTCCCGCCCCGCAGCTGCAATCTGCGCTGCGTCCATTGTTACTCAGACTGCGATGGCCGCCCGCCACCCGAACGAGCTCGAGTGGGAACTCCGTCGTCAAAGATCTTGCCGCCTATCAAATCCCCTCGCTGCTCCTGTCCGGCGGCGAACCGCTGATCCACCCGCGCTTTTTTTCCACCTCGTCGATCTCGCCACGGAAGCCGGATTGAAACTCACTATTTCCACCAACGGCACCCTCATTGGCGAACTCGCCGGGCATGGGCGCGTCGTCTATGGCCCAGCCGGATTCAAATTGTTAGCGAATATTTAAAGGGGTCGTTGTTCCGTCTGGTTGGATGGATGGATGGTTTGGTTAGTCCTTCGCGGAATTGCGGGATGGACCAAGGGCGAGACAAGTAGACGAAAAACGCCCGGCCGCCGTTTGGGAGGCCGGGCGGGGTGAGATCGGATCAGCCTCGTTTATCTGCGTTCGCAGGCTAACCGTTTTTTCGGCTTTGAGAGCCTGCTTTGGCGTGCGGGGCCGAAGAGCCGCCACTTTGGCTACCGCCGCGCTGACTGCCGCCTTGACTGCCGCCTTGACTGCCGCTGCGGCTGGATTGCCCTTGGCTGCGGGCTTCGCCCCCTTTCTTCCCGGCTACGCGCGCTTCTTCGGAAGTGAACTCGTGGGCATTGCCACTTTGGTGAGCCTTGCGGCCTGCTTCGCGGGCTTCCTGGGAATCGAACTCGTGGGCATTGCCGCTCTCATGTGCGGCACGGCCACCTTGACGGGCGATTTCGCGCTGTTTCTCGGTGTCCATTGCTGCGAAGCCCCTTGCGGAACCGCTTGATTTTTTTACGTTGTTGCTCATGGCTATAATGGTTGGTAGTTGGATCGCTTCACGGGAAGCGGATGAACTACGCTGTGCAGGGATAATACCACTTTGTGCCGAGCGGGACGAGAATCCGCGGATTCATTGGTGCACCTAGGCTCGGTTAAATCTGACGGGAGCCGCCCGGATGCCTGCTGGCCCACCGACCGAGTGCAATGTGCACCCAAAGCAGGGTGCAGTTTGCACCATTGAACCCGTGGCAATTCATGAGTTCGCTGTTCCAATTTTTGCGCGTGTGTCGTTCCTGTGGCTTTCTGCGGCTTCGGCTTCGGCGCTGACCGGAGCGGGCATGAGCGCGAAGGCGACGGCATAGCGTGCCCGGCAACTTTCCAAAATTTTGATTTTGCTCTTCTGACTCATGATCCCGGTAAGTGTTGTCATCCGGGTGTCATTCTTTTGGCGTAGCGCCCTACTTCTTTCTCGCTGGCCCGCCGGTGTCATTTAATTTGGCGCAATGCGCCTAAAATCAGAAACTTTCCCTGCCTTGCATTCCTGCCAAGTCTCGCCAATTTCCTCACATGTCTATCGCGCCCAAGCCAACCAGCGCCCTTCTCATCGTCGGTCACGGTTCCACCGAGAATCCGGATTCCTCGACGCCCTACTTTGACCACGCCGACGAGATCCGTAGCCGTGGCCTTTTCGCTGAGGTCCATTGCTGTTTCTGGAAGGAAGAACCCTCGATGCGCGAGGCGTTTTACATGATCGACTCCGATGAAATCTACGTGGTTCCCGATTTCATCAGCGAAGGCTATTTCACCCAAGACGTCATCCCGCGCGAGCTCCAACTCACCGGCCCGACCACCGTCGTCCGCGGAAAAACCTTCCATTACTGCCTACCAGTCGGCGTCCACCACTCGATGACCGACCTGATCCTGAGGCGCGCCAAAGACGTCGCCGCCGGGATCGATCCCGCCGCCACCACGCTGATTATCACCGGCCACGGCACCGGCCTGAACCAGAATTCCACTAAGGCGATCCGCGACCAGGCCGATCTCATCGCCGCCTCGAGTGCCGGCTACGCCGCCGTGTTAGACGCTTATATGGAAGAGCCGCCGTTCATCGCCGAGTGGGACAAAATGTCAGACACGCCGAATGTGGTCGTGGTGCCGTTTTTCATCTCGGACGGACTCCATTCCTATCAGGACATTCCAGTGCTCCTCGGCATGGAAGACGAAATCGGAGCCGCCGCCAGCCAGCGCGAGGTTTTCCGCCACAATCCCCACCACCTCCGCGGCAAGACACTCTATTATACCTCCGCCATCGGCACCGAACGGCTGTTGGCAGACGTGATCCTCGACCAGATTTCGGATTTCGATAAAATTCACAAAATCCTCTGACAAAACTCATTCCATTTGACCCATGTCCCTTGCCATCCAGCTTCGCGACTTGCTCCGATCCGGCGTCCACCGCATCGGCCAACTCGAAATCCTAACCCACATTCACGGCTTTCCCTACGTGATTTGCCACATGGCGGACGCCGTGCTCTCCACCGAGCCGGGCTTCGGCGGATTGGTAGTCCACACAGGCCCGTCCGACGCCCGCGACCTCTCGACTTACGCCGAAGACGGGACCTACCGCTTCACCAAAGGCCAGACGAATTTGAAGCGCGGCTGGGTGATGGTCCTGGAAAACGAGAGGGACCTTATGCTCGCGCTCGACCAATTCTATCCGGCCTGTGTCGGCTTGTTCCTCGCCCTACAAGGGGGCACGCTGGAAATTCAAACGCTGCGCGACAAGCTTGACCGCCAGACCGGCATGTACCGTTTCGCCCGCTCGATCAGCGACCCCGGCGCGCAAAAACTCGTCCAGCAAATCTGCGGGCCCGCCCACCAGTGCGCCAAGAAAATCCTCTGGCAGATCGATCCAAACACTCCGCTCGACGACAGCGAGGCCAGCCGTTTCAACGGCATTCCCGGCGGTCTACCCGAGTCCGAGGCGATCCCCCTGCTCTGCCGCGAGGCGTGCAATCACTTCGTCGCCGAGTGCCGCAAAGCGGTGAAAGCCGAGTTCGAGGCGAAGGCCGCTGAAGCTGATCTCAAACCTTCTGCTTGAGCAAATCGCGGATCTCAGCGAGGAGCTTTTCCTCAGTGCTCGGCTCAAGAAGAGGGGCGGCGACCGCCTGTCTCTCCGTCAGCGCCTTCGCTTTGGCAATAGCCTTCACCAACAGAAACATCACGAACGCGACGATGATGAAATTGATACCGGTTGTAATGAAGTTCCCGTAAGCAATCACAGCGCCCTGCTTTTTGGCCTCTACCAGATTAGTGGCGGTCACCGAATCGGAAAGCGCGAAAAACTTGTTCGTGTAGTCCATTCCTCCCGACAATTTGCCGATTACCGGCATGATGAGATCCTCGATAAATGCGGTGGATAACTTGACGAAGGCGGCTCCCATCACGAAGGCAACTGCTAGAACAACAAGGTTTCCTTTAAGGGCAAATTCTTTGAATTCTTTGAACATGGCTGGCCGCATCGATAGTTTATTCACCCGGATCCGCCAAGGTATTTTTGCCTCGTGACTCATTGAAAAAACTTGGCAGACCGCCCCCCTCCCATAAGCCTCCACCCAATGACCACGCGGAATTCCCAGGCCCTGCGACGCTTCCTCAACGACGTCGGAACGGTAGACCAAGTGGGCATCGACGAGCGCGTCGCCAAATATGCCACCCGCAGCATCAAAAAGCAGGCCAAGGTTTTCGGCCTCAAACTCGCGACAACGATGGTTGATCTCACCACGCTTGAAGGCAAGGACACTCCCGGCAAAGTCGCCTCGATCTGCCAGAAAGCCCTCCGCCCGCACGCCGACACGGACATCCCGCCGACCGCCGCCGTTTGCGTCTATCCGTCGATGGTTAGGCACGCGGCGAAACATCTGCGCGGCACGCCGGTTAGGATCGCCTCCGTCGCCACTGCGTTTCCCTCCGGCCAGGCTCCGCTCAGAACCCGCCTCGCCGAAGTCCGCGCCGCCGTGTCCGACGGGGCGGATGAAATCGACATGGTCATCAACCGCGGCGCCTTCCTCGCCGGTGAACTCCAACTCGTGCAGGACGAAATTTCCGCCGTGCGCGAAGCCTGCGGCGATCGCACGCTCAAGGTGATTTTGGAAACCAGCGAGCTCGAAACCTACGACAATATCCGCGCCGCCTCGTTCCTCGCGATGCAAGTCCTGCGCCCCGGCGATTTCATCAAAACCTCAACCGGCAAAACCTCCGCCAACGCCACGCTCGGCAACAACCAAGTCATGCTCGAAGCCATCCGCGACCACTTCCTCGCCACCGGCACCGAGATCGCCATGAAGCCCGCCGGCGGCATTCGCACCGCCAAGCAGGCGCTGCATTTCCTCGTCGCCGTCAAGGAAACCCTCGGCGACGGCTGGCTGACTAGCACCCGCTATCGCTTCGGCGCCTCTGCCCTGCTCAACGACCTTGTCCGCCAGCTGGTGAAGGAAAAAACCGGCTGTTACCAAGCGCCCTACACCTTTTCCGAGTCTTCCTCCGCTTACTAACATGCCCGCCAAGAAATCCACCCGCCCCGCCGCCCGCGAGCTGCTCTTCGGCGACCTTTGGGAATACGATCCCGCGCCGGAATCCGCGCCAGCCTTCATCGAGCCGCGCTACGGGCTTTTCATCAACGGCAAGTTCGTCGCGCCAAAGACTGGCAAATACTTCGACTCCATCAGTCCGCGCAACGAAGAGAAGCTTTCGGAAATCGCTCTCGCGGGAGTCGCCGATGTCGATGCCGCTTATCAGGCAGCCGCGACCGCTTTCATTGCCTGGAGCAAGCTCCCCGGCACCGAGCGCGCGAAATTCCTCTTCCGCATCGCGCGCCTGCTGCAAGATCGCGCCCGCGAATTCGCCGTCGCCGAGACGCTCGACGGCGGCAAACCGATCAAGGAATCCCGCGATTTCGACGTGCCGCTGGCCGCCGCCCACTTTTTCTATCACGCCGGCTGGGCGGACAAGCTCGACTTCGTCACTCCCGGCCGCGCGCTCGCGCCGCTCGGCGTCGTCGGCCAGATCATCCCGTGGAATTTCCCGCTGCTCATGCTCGCGTGGAAAATCGCCCCCGCCCTCGCCACGGGAAATACCGTCGTCCTCAAGCCTGCGGAAACCACTTCCATCACCGCGCTGAAGTTCGCCTCCGTTTTGCAAGATGCCGGACTGCCGCCGGGCGTCGTCAACATCGTCACCGGCGCGGGTGAAACCGGAGCCGCCGTGGTCAATCACCCGCTCGCCGCGAAGATCGCCTTCACCGGCTCCACCGAAGTCGGCAAATCCATCCAACGCGCCCTCGCCGGCAGCGACAAGCGCCTGACCCTCGAACTCGGCGGTAAGGCCGCTAACATCGTCTTCGAAGACGCCCCGCTCGACCAAGCCGTCGAAGGCATCATCAACGGCATCTTCTTCAACCAAGGCCACGTCTGCTGCGCTGGATCGCGCCTGCTCGTCCAGGAATCCATCGCGGGAAAAGTTCTAGCCAAACTCAAAATCCGCCTCAGTTCACTCCGCACCGGCGACCCGCTCGACAAAAACACCGACGTCGGCGCGATCAACTCGCAATCCCAGCTCGACCGCATCCGCGAGCTCGTCGCCTGCGGAGTCGCCGAGGGCGCGGATCTCTACCAGCCCGCCTGCAAGCTTCCGGGAAAAGGTTTCTACTTCCCGCCCACTCTTTTCTCTAACGTCGCCATGAGCCATCGCATTGCCCGCGAAGAAATCTTCGGCCCGGTGCTTTCCATCCTCACCTTCCGCACGCCCGAAGAAGCCGTGGAAAAAGCCAACAACACCTGCTACGGCCTCAGCGCCGGCGTCTGGACTGATAAAGGCTCGCGCATTTTGAAGATGTCCGCCGAACTCAAGGCCGGCGTCGTCTGGGCGAACTCCTTCAACAAATTCGACCCCGCCTCGCCCTTCGGCGGCTACAAGGAATCCGGCTTCGGCCGCGAAGGCGGGAAACAGGGACTGCTCGATTACGCCCAACTCATTTAACCCGTCCGCCCATGCTCAAAATCACCAAAACCCCCAAGTGCTACGTCGGCGGAGCCTTCATCCGCTCGGAAAGCGGCCGCGTCTATCCGCTCACCGATGCCAGTGGCGGGTTCTTCGCTAACATCCCTCGATGCAGCCGCAAGGATTTGCGCAACGCCGTGGAATCCGCCGCCAAGGCCGGCCCCGGCTGGGCGGCGCGCAACGCCTACAACCGCGGCCAGATCCTCTATCGTCTCGCGGAAATGTTGGAAGCACGCGCCCCGGAAATGGCCGACGCCATTTCCCTCAGCGGCATTCCCAAAAATGACGCCGCGCGCGAGGTCCGCGCCAGCATCGAGCGCATCGTCCACTACGCCGGGTGGACGGATAAATTCCAGGCCCTGCTCGGCAGCGTGAACCCGGTCGCCTCCTCGCATTTCAATTTCACCGTCACCGAGCCGATGGGCATTATCGGCGTCATCGCACCAGATGAAGCTCCGCTGCTAGGACTGCTCTCGCTGGTCCTGCCTGCCATCACCAGCGGCAACACCGTCGTCGCGCTCGCCTCCGCCACGCTGCCCTATCCGTCCATCCTGCTAGGCGAAATGCTCGCCACCAGCGATCTTCCCGACGGAACCGTCAATCTCCTCACCGGCCAGCGCGACGAGCTCATCCCCGCCTTCGCCAGCCACGCGCATTTGCGCGGCCTCGCCGCCGTCGCGAACTTCGACGAGCGCAAAATCCTCCAAACTGAAGCCGCCGAAAGCGTCAAACGTCTCAAGCTCATCCCCGCGGAAATCCCCATCGATTGGTTCGCCGAAAAAGCCCAAGGCCTTTACGAAATCCGCGACCACCTCGAAGCCAAAACCACCTGGCACCCCATCGGCGCGTAATTCGCGCTTGTTCGAAATTCCAGCCGGTTTACCCATCCCGCATGCCTGATGCCGTTTACGTCCATGATGCCTTCGCGAGAATCGCCGACCGCTACGTGCTCACCAATCACGTCCTGAGCTGCGGCATGGACATTTGGTGGCGCAAGGTCGTCACCGCCCGCATCAAACAATGGAAACCGGTGCGCTTGCTTGACGTCGCCAGCGGCACCGGCGACCTCGCCTTGGAAATCCAGGACGAGTGCCCACAGTGCGAGGTCATCGCCTCCGACTTCTGCGCGGAAATGCTCGCCCACGCCGCCAGCCGCGGCATGGCCAAAACCATCGTTGCCGACGCGCTAAAGCTCCCTTTCAAAGATGCCGCATTCGACGTCGTCACTGTCGCCTTCGGCCTGCGCAACATGGCCGACTATCCGGCAGCGCTGCGCGAAATGCACCGCGTCCTCAAGCCCGGCGGCCGACTCGTCATCCTAGATTTCTCGCTGCCCGACGGCATTCTGCGCGGCCCTTACCGCTGGTATCTGCACCACGTCCTGCCGCACTTGGCAGGCTGGCTAACCGGTCAAAAGGACGCCTACGAATACCTCGGCGGCTCGATCGAGCAGTTTCCTTCCGGCAAGGCGATGACCGAATTGCTAGAAAGCTGCGACTTCGGACAGACTGACTTCACGCCGGTCACTTTCGGCGTCGTGACCATTTACGAAGGCACTCGCTGACTCGAAACCCGGCGATCTAGCCGGGAATCAGATGCTTCACCGCGTCGCGCTCTTCCTTGAGCTCGTTGATGGTGAGATCAATTTTCTCCTGGCTGAACGCGTCGATCGGCACGCCTTGGACGACTTCCCATTTGCCGTTCGACAGAGTGCGGATCGGCATCGAGGCGATGAGGCCCTTTTCAATGCCGTAAGAACCGTCCGAGCAGACGGCGACGGAATGCCAGTCACCGGCCGGAGTCGGAGTGATGAGGCTTTTCACGGTGTCGAGCGCGGCATTCGCGGCGGAGGCGGCGGAGGATGCGCCACGGGCTTTGATGATGGCGGCACCGCGCTGTTGGACGGTGCTGATGAAGTCTCCCTTGAGCCATGCGACGTGGGTAATTACGTCGGTGGCAGGACGGCCGTTGATCTTGGCGTTGGTGAAATCCGGATACTGGGTGGCGGAGTGGTTGCCCCAGATGCAGAGGTTGGTGACCTTGGATGGATGCACGCTGGCCTTCTTGGCGAGCTGGCTCTTGGCACGATTTTCATCGAGCCGGGTCATCGCAAAGAAGCGGTCTTTGGGCACGCCCTCGGCATTGTTCATGGCGATGAGGGCGTTCGTGTTGCAAGGATTTCCAACCACCAACACGCGCACGTCCTTGGCGGCGTTTCTAGCAATCGCCTTGCCTTGACCGGTGAAAATCTTGCCATTGATGCCCAGCAGATCGGCGCGTTCCATTCCGGCCTTACGCGGCACGGAGCCGACGAGAAGCGCCCAGTTAGCGCCTTTGAATCCTTCATTGAGATCCGAGGTGCCGACGACTTCGTTGAGCAGCGGAAACGCGCAGTCATCAAGCTCCATGATCACACCTTGCAGTGCGGCCATGCCGGGCTCGATTTCGATCAGGCGGAGGTTAACCGGTTGGTCCGGACCGAAGACGAAGCCGGAAGCGATGCGGAAAAGAAGCGCGTAGCCGATCTGGCCAGCCGCGCCGGTGATGGAGACGGTAATTGGTGTTTTCATGGATGAAATGGCGGCGTGAGTGGTTATTTGACTGCGGCGAGGATCTGCTCGGTGAGTATTTGCACGAGCTTCTCGGCTTCGGGATCGAGCTTGCCGCTGCCGGACGGGGCTGCCTTGTCAGAAATCTGGCAGACCGCGCCGGGGCTGAATTCGGCGTTGTCGCAGAGCTGGCATTCCTGCCAGTTGGCGCGCTTGTCTTCCATGCCGAGCACCTTGCGGAGCGCGATGAGTTCCTTGGCTTGGCCACCGGTGATGGTGAGAAGCTTGCCACCGTTGAGCTGCGAGGCGACCCAGATGGTTTTGCAGTAGGACTCGACGTTTTCCATTTTCCAGTAGGAATCCTCAATGTCTTTGCCCCAGGTGATGACACCGTGGTTCACCATCAGAACCGCCATGTGATTGACTGCGGCATCTCCTACAGCCACCGCGTTCGCAGGCGTGCCGGGGGTTTCATATTTGGAAAGACCGATCTGACCAAGAAAGACTTCTGCCTCAGGAATCATGCAGGTCGGTGGCTGGACCCCGGCGACAGCGAAAGCGGTGCCGTGCGGCGGGTGGGCGTGGCAGCAGGCCTTGGCCTTGGGCTGGCGCTTCATGATCGCAAGGTGGGTCATGCACTCGGAGGTGCGCTTGTATTTGCCGGCGAGTTGCACGCCTTCCATGTCCACGAGGCACATTTGCTCAAGCGTCATGAAGCCTTTGGAAACGAGCGTCGGGGTGCACAGGACGAGGTTGTCGCCGACGCGGATGGTGAGGTTGCCGCCGTTGCCGTCGGTGTATTCGCGGGCCCACATGCGCTTGCCGATGTCCACCATCCGCTGCTTGAGCTCGACGATCGCGGGAGAATGGAAGAAGGCGTGAATCTCGGCCGGGGTCTTCGGGTCCTTGCCGGGAGTCCAATTGTATTCGTAGTCGGGAAGGATCGGCTCGGCGTAGGACGCGGGCGCGGAAGGGCTGCTGGATGGCCCGCCGGCACGAACCGGGCCGATGCCGTCGCGGAGAACGTCCTTGGCGGAAGGCGTGAGAACCGAACCTTTCGGAAGATCGGCAGCGGTTTTACCGGATTTCAGGTGGGCTTCGATATCAGCGGCGGTGAAGACTTTGTTGCTCATGTGGTTCGGCGGTTAGGAATCGGAAAGGGGTGGTTCGTAGGAAAGTGAGTCGAAAATGGCCACGGTGATGGCGTCGATGGGAATGGGAAAATCAAAGTGCGCGGTGGCCTCGGCACCCTCGACGATGCCCACGATGTCGCCGTCTCCGGCACCCATGTTGTCGTAGGCGACAAGCGTGAACTGGTTGGTTAGAGCCGGCGCCTTTTTGCAGGCGTCATTGAATTGGCTGGCATCCAGCGGATTGACCATGAGCCAGCGCCCGCCTTTGAAGGAGGGATCTTGGATGCTTAGGGTCACTCGACCGATGACTTGGGCTACGCGCATGATAGAAATTCAATCAACAATGCCTTGGATGAAGTTTCGAATGGGTGATTTGTCGTCGTGGACAATGTGGCGGGCACCAAGACCGTCGGTGGAAACCATGACCTTCGAGTGAAGGCCGGCTCCGAAAAGGTCGATGGCGACCATGGGGGCACCGATCAATCCTAACTGAGGGTCGAGAGCTTGGCACAGCATCATCTTGTGCCCCTTGAGAGAAGGATGGGAGTGACTGCTGACTGCATGGCCGACGACTTGGGCGAGAAACATGAGGTTAGATGATGCGGAGGTTTTCCACCAGCACGCAGCGGCGGACGCGGGTGAAAGTCTTGGGAGTGGTGATCCCCTCGCCCGTCGTGGTGGCGATGGAGTAGGAAAGATAGCCCTCGCCGCCGAGGCCGAGACCGGCGACGGACGCACCATTCTTGACGAAGATGGTGGTGTCCATTTCCTTGGCCATGTAGGTCATGTGGTCCACGTCCTTGGTGTGGATGATGGCGGAGTGGCGGTAGTTATGCTCGGCGCGTTTGGCCTCGCGGACACCGGTTTCGAAATCGGGCACCGAAACGATCGGCATCATCGGCATCATTTGCTCTTCCTGGACGAACGGATGGTCGGCATCGGTCTCGGCGAAGAGGAGTTGGGTGCCGGCTGGGATGTTAGCTCCGGCGTGCTGGGCGAGCACGCTTGGATCGGCCCCGACGAGGGCGCGGTTGACGGAAGCATGCGAGCAACCGCCGCCTTCGCCCGGCTTGAAAGTGAACGCGGCGGCGGTGAGGCGCTCGAGTTCCTGCGAGTTGAGGCGGGCTGCGCCGGCTTTGGTGAGTTCCTCACAGAAGCGGTTGAAAACCGAGCCGACGACGAAGACGACTTTTTCCCCGATGCAGAGCAGGTTGTTATCGAACGCACCGCCTTCGATGACGTTGCGGGCCGCGCGGGCGAGGTCGGCAGTGGCATCGACGACGACGACCGGATTTCCCGGGCCGGCGCAGATCGCACGCTTGCCGGATTTCATGGCTGCGCTAACAACTGCGGGGCCGCCGGTGATTGCGAGCAGGTTGACGAGCGGGTTCTTGCAGAGGAGGTCGAAGGACTCGAGGCTCGGCGACTCGATGGTGGTGATGATGTTATCAATTCCGATTTCGCGGAAGATCGCTTCATTATAAGCGCGCACGGCCATGGCGGCACTGCGGGCGCCACCGGGATGCGGATTGAAAACGATGGAATTTCCAGCGGCCACCATGTTGATGACGTTCCCAGTGAGAGTGGGAACCGAGTGGGTGACTGGCAGAATCGCGCCAATTACGCCGAAGGGAGCGTATTCCTCAAGAGTGATGCCGCCGTCGCCGCTCATGGCGTAGGGTTGGAGCCACTCGGTGCCGGGGACGTTTTTGGTGATGAGGAGCTTGCCGATCTTGTGATCGAGGCGGCCGATTTTCGTCTCCTCCATCTCGAACTTGCCCCATGGCTCGGCGTTCGCGACGGCTAGGCCCTTGACGATTTCGATCACCTTGGCGCGGCCAGCAACTCCGAGTTTTTTCAACCGGAGGTGGGCGTCGGTAGCGGCGTGGGCGGCCTTGTCAACGCAGGTGAAAACCCCGCGTTGCCCGTCTTCACCGCTGCAACCGCAGCCACAGGAAGATGACTTGGCGGCGGCAGGGGCCGGCGTGGTCTGGAGACCAGTGGTCGCGAGACGGGAAATGACAGATTCGACAACGGAGCGAAGGGTTTCTGGATCGAGAGTTTTCATGCGGGAAAGTGAAATTGTAAGAACGGCGCGAAGCCTGTTCGGTTAGCAAAACAGATGATACTAACCGCCTTTGTAAACGGTTTTGCCGAGGACTTCGACGCGGTCGATGATCGCGACGATGGCGGCGTCCACCGGGATGAGCTTCAAGCCCTGCGCGGCGCGGGCCGAGCTGCCCTGGCAGAAGAGCACGAGTTCGCCCTCACCAGCACCCACCGTGTCGATGGCGACGATGGTGTTCTGGCCGTCCTTGAATTTGGACGGATCCTTGTCGTCAACGAGCTTGGGACGAAGCAGGAGAAGTTTCCTTCCGACCATGAGCTCGTCTTTTTTCGTCGATACGACTTGTCCGATGACTTCTGCGAGAAACATGGAAGTAGGTGGTTGATAAGTCATGGGTCATGAGCCATGAGTGGTCGGGACGGTGTTACCCATGACCCGTCAACTCATGACCCCTGGCCTTGACTCTTACTTGCGTGGAGCGCGGGCGGCGGCACCGGGATCCTTGGGAAGGACGCCGTCGATGGCGTCGTCCGGACGGGCAATGACGTGGGCGCTGATAACTTCACCGGATTCGGAAGCGGCTGCGGCACCGGCGTCGAGCGCGGCTTTGACAGCGGCGACGTCACCGGTGACGACCGCGTTGCACATTGCGTTTCCGATTTGCTTCATCGGACCGATGAGTTCGACGTTTGCGGATTTGAGCATCGCGTCAACGCCGACGACGAGACAGGCGAGGCCACGGGTTTCGAGGAGTCCAAGTGCTTGTTTGGCCATGGTAGTATTTGTTTGGTGTGAGTTGTGAGAAGTGAGAAGTGAGCAGTTAGGAAAGCTTGCGGTAAACCTCGCGGGCGAGAACGAGCTCCTCGTTCGCAGGGATGACGATGATTTTCACGGGCGAGTCCTCGGTGCTGATGACGGCCTCAGTGGCTCGGCAGGCTGCGTTTTTCGCAGGGTCCAGATGGATTCCGAACGCTTCAAGATCCTTGCAGACCGATGCGCGGGTGGCGGCACCGTTTTCACCGATGCCGGCGGTGAACACGAGGGCGTCGAGGCCGCCGAGTTCTAAGAGGAAGGCTCCGGTCCAGTGACGGATGGAATGGACAAGCGAGTCGATGGCAAGTTGCGCGTCGGGGTTCCCTTCGCTCGCGGCGGCATTCACATCGCGAACATCGTTAGAGACACCGGAAAGCCCTAGCAGGCCGGACTCCTTGGTCAACTGGCGCTCGGCTTCGTCCAAGGAAATTCCGAGAGTGCGCATCGCATAAGGAATGGCACCCGAGTCGAGATCGCCCACGCGGTTGTTCTGCGGAAGACCGCTTTGCGGCGAGAAGCCCATGCTGGAGCCGATGGCGGCACCATTGCGGATGCCGGTCACGGAACTCGATCCCCCTAGGTGGCAGGAAACAACACGGAACGGTTTTCCCTCAACCGGTTGCGGCCCGTCCAGATAGAGACGACGGGCGATTTCTGCTACGTCCTCGCGGCCGCAGAGTTCGGCGGAGCGCTCGGCGATGAACTTGTGGCTCGCACCATGGAATCCATAGCGGCGGATGCCGATATCGCGCCATGCACGGGGAATGGCGTAGGAATAGGACGCCGGGCTCGTCCACTGATAGAACGCGGTTTCAAACAGCGCGACGAGGCGGGCGTTAGGCAGGGATTTTTCAAACTGCGCGATGCCTGCCGCGTAGGGCGGATTGTGAGCCGGTGCGACGGCGGTGAATCCTTCCAACGCCGCGATGGCTTGCTGGTCGGCGATTACGCAACCGCTGAGATCCTTGCCGAGCACAGTTTTGAATCCCACCGCCTCGATTTCATCCGCGCTGGCGATGACGCCGTCCCGTTGAAGGGCAGCAAGCGCGTCATCGATCACCGCGGCGTAATCGGTCACGCGCTCGTAGCCGCCCTTGGCAATGACCTCGCCACCGTTCCCATCCATGCGGAAAAGACGGTATTTGAACGAGGTGGAACCCAGGTTGGCGACGAGAACGAGCATCTTCAGATTTAAAATATTGGATTTGAAATCTCAGATCAGCCGATCCAGCCGCCTAGCTTCGACAAATCGTCGTGCGGGCGGGGAATGACTTGCACCGAGGTAACAGTTCCAAGCTTGGAAGCTGCCGCTGCGGCGGCGTCGAGGCCGGCTTTGACTGCGGCGACGTCGCCGGTGAAGAAACCGGTGACGAGACCGGAACCGATTTTTTCCCAGCCGGTCATTCTGATGTCAGCGGATTTGAGAGCCGCGTCGGAGGCTTCTACCAAGGAGATGAATCCTTTGGTTTCGATAATGCCGATTGCTTGTTTGGCCATGGTAGTAAGAAGTTGAGAGTTGATGGTTGATCGTTAGGAAAATCTCAGGCGATTCCGAACTGGCTGAGAAGTTCGGGGTGCGGACGGGCGATGACGTGGGCGGCAACGAGCTCGCCGACACGGCCGGCGGCTTCGGCCCCGGCATCCACGGCGGCCTTTACGCTGCCGACGTCGCCTTTGACGAGGACGGTCAGGAACGCGCCGCCGATTTGGATTTGGTTAATTATCTGGACGTTGGCGGCTTTGGCCATTGCGTCAGTGGCTTCGACGCTGCCGACGTAGCCTTTGGTTTCGATCATGCCGAGTGCAGTGCTCATATGGTTAGTTAGTGATGTGGGATTGGATTGAGATTACATGGTGAGTTCGCAGAAAGTATCGGGCTTGAGGCCGCAGGCGTTGCCCTCGTCGGTGTCGATGTGGACTTCGAGTTTGAACGAGGGATCCACGCGGACGACGAGTTTATCCAAAGTCATGGCAAGCGGGCCGTGGACTTTCAGCTTCATGATGTCGAGATGCTTAACGCCGTAGAAAGCGGCATCGTCCGGATGCATGTGAACGTGCGGTTGGGCGCGAATAACGCCCTCGTCGATCTGGAAATAACCGTGCGGCCCCATCAGCATGCAGCCGGGTGTCCCTTTGATCGCGCCGGACATGGCAACCGGGATGTCGAAGCCAAGTGAAATCGCATCGGTGTAGGCGAGCTCGACCTGGTTGAGATCGCGGCAAGGACCGAGAATGCGCAGATTGGAAATGATTCGGCTGCGCGGTCCGATGAGGGTGATGGACTCCTTGGCGGCGTATTGGCCGTTTTGATAGAGACCCTTCATGGGAGTGAGCTGGTGGCCGGGGCCGAAAAGCGCCTCCACAGCTGCCTGCGTGAGGTGACAGTGGCGGGCGGAAATGTTGACGAGCAGCGCGTTGGGCGCTCGCGATGCGGTAGGTAAAGCAAGCCCCATGCTGGCATAAACTTGTTCCCGAACAAGGTGTTCGACAACGGCTCGAGGCGTGAATTCGGAGATCGGTGCGGCCATCTGTGGCTTTGTTTTTGTTGGATTCGATTGACAAGTCAACCTAAAAACCAAAAATTCCCAACGAAACAAAGATTTTCACGAATTATGCTCGCCATCGACCGTCAACGCCGGATTTTAGAACTTCTCAACGGAACGGGTTCCTTGCGCACTATTGAGACTGCGGCGGATCTGGGAGTGACGGATGAAACTGTGCGCAAGGATTTCGAAATTCTCGAAACACGCGGCGAGTTGCTTCGGACCCACGGCGGTGCGAGTCGTCCCGAGCGGATCCGGGAAGAACTCCCGTTCACCGAACGCCAAGCCGTCCGGCGGGAGGAGAAGATGGCGATCGCTCGGCTCGCGGCCAGCCGGATCCAGCCGAACGATACCATTTTCTTGGATGCGAGTTCCACCGTCCTAACCCTCACCGAGTTTCTCCCCGACCTGCCGCTCACCATTTTAACCAACGCGCTCAACGTCTTCACCGCCCTTTCCGACCGGCCGAATTTCGACCTTATTTGCACCGGCGGGTTGTTCGATCACAAGTCCCGTTCATTCATCGGCCTGACGGCGGAAAAATCCCTCCAACGCTATAACATCCACCGCATGTTTTTTTCAGGAAACGGCCTCCACCTCGAGCGCGGTGTCAGCGAGAGTAACGCCCGTCAGGCGGCGTTCAAGGAGCGCGTCATCGCCAACGCGGAAGATGTCGTCTTTCTGGCAGACCATTCCAAACTGGGTCAAAAAGCCGCCTTTTTCTTTGCACAAGTCGCGGACCTCAGTTGCTTGGTCACCGACAAGGCGGCCGATCCGGCGTTCATCGAGCAGTTGCAGGGCCGCGGGGTGAAAGTGTTGCAGGGAAGCTAACAACTAGCGGATATCCGCCCGAGGTCCGCAGGCAGGTTACTTCCAAAATTCCCAATGAGGACAACGCTCCCTTCGCTCGACTCGTCGCGAGCCGCCTGTCCATTTGCGGTGAATGTCTTCCGAACTGGGGCACTCGTGGTCATCCGAGTGATCCGTGGCCGACACTGGCTTTTTCCCTATAACTTTCTTCTTGGTAGAAGCGTCCTGATGTCGCTTCGAAAAAAACAACTGGATTTTCCGCCGATATCAGGCAGATTCTCTACTGAATCCTAATACAACATTATGAAATCAAAAAAGAATTTAACCCGCTTCACCTACGAAACCGCCGCCTTCGAAGGATGGCGTCTCTGCATCAGCCGCGCCGGCACCACCTTCACCCGCTATTTTCCTGATAAGAAACTCGGCGGCCCTAAGAAGTCGTTGGCGATTGCAGAGAAGGCCTTGGAAGAGGTAAAAGCAATCATTGAAGGCTCCAAGCGGATTGAGGGAAAACTTCCTCCCGTTACTATTAAGAAGGTCGAGAAGTTGCTCCAAGACGCCGTCGTTTAGACCCTTTGCCAAAAGTAATTTCCGAAACCCTCACAAAAGACTGGTACGACTGTTTGAATCATTTAATACTCGCGAATCGCTCGACCTCACCAGCTTCCAAATCCCGATACTTGCACGCTCGATGAGCTTGAAGTCGCCATGGATTGTGGA
>JAYSYA010000270.1:0-26044 GCA_043716765.1 Akkermansiaceae bacterium | reverse complement strand
CCCGAGTCCCACGACCCGAACTCCCCCACCCTCCGCGTCGGCGGCGCGCCGATCGAGGGCTTCCAACAAATCCGTCACGCCGTGCCGATGCTCAGCATCGATGACGTCTTCGAAGTCAGTGCTGAGGGAGTTGATAAAGCCAAAGCCACTTGCCCGGAGCAGGAACTCATCGATTTCTACCGCCGCCTCCAGAAAAACCTCAAGCGCGCCGACGTCCCGGTCACCATCGAACCCAAGATCGACGGCGTCGCCGTCTCGCTGCTCTATCAAAACGGAAAACTCGCCTACGCCGCCACCCGCGGCGACGGCCAGACCGGCGACGATGTGACCCACAACGTCCGCACCATCCGTAGCATTCCACTGGAATTGAGATTTCAAGAGACAGCCCAACCCACTCCACCGGTTGACTTAAACGAAATCCTTCCCTACCTTCCAACCCATGAACCAAACGCAACTCCTTGCCGAACGCCTCCGCAAAGCGCGGGACCAAGCCTGGCGCGAAGGCTTCTCAATGAACTCGGAAGAAGCGATGGAACAAATGTTTCGCAACGGCTCCGACAGGAAGCCGAATCCGTGGTATCGTGGGCCAGAGAGTCAAACCGACTCCTCGACCCTCGAAGATTCGGACGACTCGCAGCTCGTTACCCTCAGTTAGGCGGCCAGTCGGAACACACGGTTTTCCACCTGCAGAGTCGGCACCGCGTCATCAAGTTCACGATTCCTCCCAACTTTGGGGCCCAAGGAGAGGCGATTTCTTATTTGAATAATCTGGAAGCGGCAAATCGTGTTTTCGGCGATGACATCATTCTCCACGGAGTTTTAGAGACCAAGCGCGGGCCGGCACTCGTCACCTCCCAGCCATTCGTTCCCGGCGATGTGCCCACACCCCGTGAGGTCGCGTCATGGTTCGAAACAATTGGATACCATTCGACGGGCCATAATCGCTGGAAAAACGATGAGTCTGGCGTGGAGATCGCCGACGCTCACATCGGCAATCTCATCAAAATTAAAGGTGGCGAACTTGTTCCCATTGACCTTCAGGTTCTAGACGAAGGCGATGCATTTGCCCCGATCCCCGATCCCCAATCTCCGATCCCCAACCTCCTCGAAGTCCGCGGCGAGATCTTCATGCCTAACGAAGCCTTCGCCGCATTGAACAACGAGCGCGACGAGGCCGGCCTCCCAACTTTTGCCAATCCCCGCAATGCCGCAGCCGGCACTCTCAAACAGCTCGACCCGAAAATCGTCGCGAAACGCCCGCTCGCCTTCCTCGCCCACGGCCTCGGCGCTTACGAAGGCCCGCCACTGGAAACCGAACACGAATTCCACGACCTGTTGGAATCGCTTGGCATCCCCCAAAACCAACCGATCCTCAACGCCAACAATCTCAATGAAGTCTTGGAAGCGGTGGCCCGCATCAATCGCGAGCGCCACGCCCTCGATTACGGCACCGACGGAGCCGTCATTAAAGTCCTCGACCGCGCCGAGCGCGAGCAACTCGGCTTCACCTCCCGCGCCCCGCGCTGGGCCGCCGCTTACAAATTCCTGCCAGAGCAGAAGCAAACCACGCTCAACAACATCATCATCCAAGTCGGCCGCACCGGAGTCCTAACACCCGTCGCCGAGCTCACGCCCGTGCTCATTTCCGGCTCCACCGTTTCCCGCGCCACACTGCACAACCAAGACGAGATCGACCGCAAGGACATCCGTCTCGGCGCGACCGTGCTCGTTGAAAAAGCCGGGGAAATCATCCCCGCCATCGTTAAAGTCATCCGCCACGCGGACGGCGCGCTCGCCTATTCGCTCTATGACAGCGTCCAAGGAAAATGCCCGTCCTGCGGCGGACCTATCAGCCAGGAGGAAAGCTTCGTCGCTTGGCGCTGCACCAATTTCCAATGCCCGGCCCAAGCGGTCACCCACATCAAACACTTCGCCTCCCGCAAGGCACTCGACCTCGAAGGCCTCGGTGAAATCGTCGCCGAAGCACTCGTCCGCCACGGCCATTGCCAAACGCCGCTCGACCTCTTCCGGCTCGACGAGGAAACCCTCGCCAATCTCAACCTCGGCACCGGAGAATCCCCCCGCCGCTTCGGCGAGAAGAACGCCGCCAAAGTCATCGCCGCCCTCGAAGCCGCGAAATCCAAGCCACTCCATCGCTGGCTCTACGCGATGGGCATCCGCCAGTTAGGTGAATCCGCCGCCAAGGAACTCTCCCGCCTCCACCGCACACTGGGAGAAATCCCGGACTCGCCGATTCTAGCGGAAATTCTCCGCGACACCCGCGCCACGGCGAAAAAGCAAAACGAGTTCCTCGCGAAATACTCAGTCACCGGAGACGTCGGCCCCGCCGTAGCGGAAACCATCATCACTTTTTTCAAATCCGAGGCCGGCCAACACGCCCTCACCCGTTTCGCCGAACTCGGCATCGATCCGGTTTCCGACAACTACCTACCCATCTCCGCCGAGACCGATCGCTCCGCACTGCCGCTCGTCGGCAAAACCTTCGTCATCACCGGCACCCTAAGCATCGACCGTGACGCGATGAAGGAACTCATCGAGTCCAAAGGCGGCAAAGTCAGCGGCTCCGTCTCCGCAAAAACCAGCTACGTGCTCGCCGGCGAAGGCGGCGGCTCCAAGCGCGACAAGGCGGAGAAACTCGGCGTGCCGATCCTCGACGAGTCGGCACTCCAAGACATGTTCGGATCTTGACCACCCGTCGTTTCATCACAAATTCGTGACGTTATTAAAGACCGGACTGGAAGTCCCGAAGTGATGCACGTTAGAATTCATGACGGATGAAATGGCGCGCACTCACCCTCTTAACGCTGACCGCCTGCCAGAAGCCTGCGCGGCCGCCGTTGACGATTGAAGCTTACGTCTGGCAGGCACCAGGAAACCCAGCGGTTCAAGCGGCAATGATCCGGGCAGCGGGACAAGTCGGCAAATTTCAGGTTCGCGCCGCCTAGATGCGTTGGACTGGCGACCGATTTACCACCCAGCGGACGCTAACAAAACTCCCCGCGCCCGGATGCGGACTGGTCGTGAGGATCGGAGCCTCGGCCTCCCAACTCGAATAAAATCACCGGCAAATCGAAGCGGTCGCGGAAGTTTTCGGTGAGTTCGCACGGCTCAAGCCTAGCGAAATCCAGTGCGATTTCGATTGCCCGCAAAAGCGACTGGATGGCTACCGCGTGCTACTTGATGCGCTGCAATCCGCCGCCGGGACCGTTCCGGTTTTACCCACTGCCTTGCCAACTTGGCTGGATGAGCCGGGTTTTTCGGAACCTGCTCGATGGGCGCGACGGCTATGTCCTCCAAGTTCATTCCCTGCAACTGCCAAAGCGCGCCGGGGATCCCGTGGTGATTTTTGATCCGGTCGCTGCTAGAACTGCGGCGCACGGGGATGGATGTTCAGCGCCCCCGATTTTTCAAGCGCCCGCACGTTTCGAGACGGCTGGTCGCGCGATTGGTCGCGCGATTGGTCGCGGGACAAACTGTTTGCAGCAGCGGAAAAGCCCGGCGACCAGGCGATCCCATCCGTCACCTCCGACGAGATCGGGCAGGTGGCTTTGTACGCCGTCGCCAGCACACGCCGTTTCCACTATTGCTACGCCGCCGCGGATCTGGCGGGGGAAGATGATTCCGAAAAACCATCCGCTGCTGTGACTTCTGCTGCCACGGCGTGGTGGTGAGATTGCAGATGATTGACCTTCTTTGATCCAATCATCGGTCGATTCGGCGGATTGAAACCCGCGCTCCAATTCCCCCGTCCTTTTCCTTGCCCGCCCCCACCCTGCCGCGCACTCTCCGCGCGTGGCGGACGAACTGGAAGAAAACCCCATGAGTGAACTGCTCCGGGCGCTGGACGCGGCCGATTGCTCGGCCTTGCTTGCCGCCGCCGAGGACATCCACTACGCCGACTTGGCCAACCTTTACGAAAATCTCGACGACGAGAAACGCGATCTTTTGCTGAAAACCATCGGCCCGGAACTCGCCACCGACCTCGTCGCCGAGCTGCCCTATCCGCTCATCGAGGGCGCGCTGGACCATTTCAAACCCGCCCAGCTGCGGGTGTTGCTCGGAAATCTTTCGGACGACGACCGCGTGGACGTTTTCCAAGTCGTCAGCAAGGAAGCGCAGGTCCGCTTTTTCAGCCTGCTAGGCCCGCGCGACAAGGAACTCACCCGCAATCTCCTCAAATACGAGGAAGACACCGCCGGCGGCCGGATGACCACTCACGTCGGCCGGATCACCGCCGACATGACGGTGAAACAAGCCATCACCGTCCTCCGCCGCGACCGCGACGACGCGGAAACGCTCGCCCGGATTTTCGTGGTCGACGAGCAAGGCCGCCTCGTCGGAAAAGTCCGCCTCCGCGACCTCGCCTTCAGCACTTGGGACACGCCGGTGCACGACATCATGGAAGCGGCCGACGAGTATATCCTCGCCTCCGCCGACCAGGAAGAAGCCGCCCGGACTTTGTCGAAATATGACCTCATCGTCCTGCCAGTCGTTGATGAATTCCACCACCTGCTAGGCGTCATCACATACGACGACGCGTTGGAGATTCTCCAGGAAGAGTCCACCGAGGACATCGAAAAACTCTCCGGTATCGGCGGCGAGCAATCCGACGTCTCCTATCTGAACACCAGCGTCGCCCTCCAATTCCGCCGCCGCGTTTCGTGGCTGGTCGGGCTGGCCTTTGTCTCGATCGGCTCGGGCTACGTGATGTATCGTTTCAGCGAGGTCTTGGAAAAAGCCTTTGTCCTCGCGCTGTTCCTGCCGATGGTGGTTGCCGCTGGCGGCAACTCCGGCGGACAGGCCGCCACCATGGTCATCCGGGCGATGGCGTTAGGAGAAATCAGCACCGGCAACGCGCTGCGGATCGCCTGGAAGGAAGCCCGCACCGGTGTCCTGCTAGGCTTGACGCTCGGCGTCACGATGGCGGCGTTCATCAGCTTCATCCTCCCCCACATGCAGCAGGGCACCGGCGCAGATTTTGACTTCCTCCACCTCGCGTTCGCCGTTTCCGCAGCGCTCACGGTCCAAGTCCTTTCAGCGACCGTGCTCGGCGCCCTGCTCCCGATCGCCGCCCGCGCGATCAATCTCGACCCCGCGGTGGTTTCCGCGCCGTCGCTCGCATCCACCGTCGATGTCTCAGGCATGATGATTTATTTCACCATCGTCGGCGCGGTCCTGCACCTGCACTGAGCGGGTCACCTCAAATCGCCTAACCGCTGACGACACCACGAGAGCGCCTCGCTGTATTCCTCGCTTTTCGGGCGGGATGCCAGCAGGCTTTCCCACAGCCCGACCGCATCGGAGAAAGCGTGAACCGCATCGTCCTTGCGGTTGGCAAGCTGCAGCGCGTGACCGAGATCCCCCAGCAGATAGGCTCCGGAACTTTGCAATTGCTCGGGCCGCGGGCCGGCGCCCGAGCGTCCCGCTTCCAGCTTGCCGAGCAAGTCGCGGGCCTTCCGGATCAGCGAAATTTCCTCGTCCCGCCGGCCCGCCATGCCGGACATCCGGCCCTTTTGCCACCATAACAGCGCCAACCGATAGGAAACCATCGCGTTGCCGGGAGCGGACGCGCGGATGCCTTCGAGCATCCTGATGCCCTCGTCGTAATCCGCCATCGCCTCGGCGGAAAATCCCCGGTCGCGCTGAATGCCGGCTCGCAGCCCGAGCTGGGAAGCTTTTCTTGAAACCGCCTCCGCGTTGTCCGGCTGCTCGACCACCAGATGGTCCAACAGCTTCATCGCCTCGGTGGAGAGCAGTTCCGCGCCCGCGATGTCGCCCGAGAGCACGGTGGACTCCGCCATCGCCGCGTAACATCCCGCAAGCTCCAGACGCAGTGGGAAATCGCCGGGCTTTTCCTTCAGCAATTTCGCCAGTTCCACCGTTGCAAGCGACCGCACTTCGCGCGCGTCTCCCAGACTTCCCATGCCTTCCAGAATCGTCGCGGATGAGAGATAACAGGCGGCGAGCTCGGACCGCAGGACCGCCGCGTCGGGCCGCTGGTCGGCGATCCGGTTGAGGGTCTGGGTCGCCCGCATCAGTTGCTCCAAGGCTTTCGCATCCTCGCCCCGCGCGGCCAACAATTTCGCCTCATTGAAATCCAAAATCGCCACCAGCCGGTCCAGACGCTCCGCATCCACCTCGGTCCGGGAGACCTCGCCGAGCGCCTTGCGCGCTGCGACGAACGTCGGCCCCGCCTCGGCATCCGCGCTCGCCTGCCGCAACAAGGCGAGAAGCAGCGAATTCGTCGCCATCCGGAATTTCAGATCCGCATCCATCGGCAGGGCGGCCCACGCCACGAGCGCTTCTCCTAACCGCTTGCTGGCGAGAGAAGCATCGCCCGCAGCCAGCGAAATTTCTGATAGCTGCAACTGGACCCGCGCCCGCTCGTCAGCCAAAGCGGAAATGTCCGCGGTGCGGGTGAGGAAGTCTTGGAAATAGCGCTCCAACCGTTTCAACCGCAGCTCACGGCCGTCGAGCGGCGGCAAGCGCCGGTTACCCTTTTCCATCGCCCATGCGAACAAGCGGTCGCCGATCAAGCGCGAAGCCTCCAGCCGCGCCATGGAAAGTTCCCGCTCGTAGCGGAGCGCCTGCTGCGCCTGGGCCATTTTCGCCTCGGCCTCCGCCTGCGCGACCATCGCCACATCCCGCACCACAGTGAGCGCCTTCGCATCATTGGCTCGTTCGCGACGTTCTTTAAGCAGTTGCGAACCTGCCAACTGCCACAATCCGCCGAGCAGCACGGCCGTGCCGGTGGCGGCTCCCGCGAAAAACAAGGTCCGCCACGCGCGCCGTTCCGCCCGGCGGCGTTGATCTAGTAACGTCTCGCGCTCGGCAGCGAGCGTCGCCTGGTTTTCGATTGCGTCAAATCCCGCCGCCACCTCCATCATCGTCGCCGGGCGCGCCGCCGGGTCGAGCGGCAGGCAGCGATCGATCCATTCGCGGAATCCCGCCTCCAGTGAGTTGTGCGCGGCATCCGGCCAGCTCACCTCGGGCTGGGATTCGAGATTTCGGGCGATTTTAAAAAGGTCCGCTTGGATTCCGTCTTTGCGCGTCATCCCCGCCGCCGGGGCGACAAAATCGAAAGTCTCGTGGCATCTTGGAAACCGGCCGGTAAGAATCCGATAGGCCAGCACGCCGAACGAGAAAACGTCCCAGCGGTAGCCCGCCTCATTCAGATATCCGGACGGATCGCGGAGCTGCTCGGGGGCCTGATAGAGCACCGCGTCGGTGAATTGAAACTCCTTCACGCCCGGCATGTTGCCCATCGTCCAGTCGCTCAGCAAAGCCTCACCATCGCCGGTGAGGAATACGTTTCCCGGTTTCAAATTGCCGTGGGCCACGCGCCGCTGGTGCATCCCGGCGAGGGCGCGGGCCAGCGACCGCACCAATTTCCACGAACTCATTCCAGGATGGTCCCCGAGCCGCATTTGCAAACTCCGCGGAGCCGCGTCCGCCACCTGCGGGGTCACCCAAAAAGACTGCTTCACTTCGAAGTTTTTTGAAACCACCGGCATCACTCCGGCTGGCCAACCGCCGGTTTCAAGCCGCTCTGTCATCTTCTCAAGCAGCCTTGGACAGATCGCCTTGTCATCGAAAACCTTCACCACCCGCTCCTCCTCCACCTCATAAACCCGCCCGCAACCGCCGTGGCCGATGAGCTTTCCCAATTCCAATCCATCGACCTTCGAAGTTTCCATTGCCGATTTTTTTAAGTCACAAATCCCTCCGCGCCAATCCTGAAGGTGCAATTCATGCAATTTTGAAATGACCAACTCCTGCTTGCCGTAAGATCCCATCGAGGCGATCTTACCCTCAAACCCCACCATCATGTCTCCCAAATGCCCGGGCAATCCACTTGAGCGCTACTCGTCCCGCCGCGAGTTCTTCTACGTCGGCCTGCTGGGCGGCATCGGGCTGACGCTGCCGCAGTTTCTCCGCAACCAAGCTTGCGCCGCCACCAAAACCTACGGCACCCACCCGGCGGTCGCCCAAGGCATCATCCACATTTTTCTGCCTGGCGGACTTGCCCATCAGGAATCTTTCGATCCGAAGCCTTTCGCCCCCGCCGAATACCGCGGCCCATTCGGTGCCATCGACACCAAACTTGCCGGCGTCCAATTTGGCGAGTTGATGAAGGAAACCGCGAAAATTGCCGACAAAATCACGCTGATCCGTTCAATGTCGCACGGCGAGGCCGCCCACGAGCGCGGCACGCATAACATGTTCACCGGCTATCGGCCCTCCCCGGCGCTTGAGTATCCGTCCATCGGCTCGGTGATTTCCCACGAACTCGGCTCGCGCAACGACCTGCCGCCGTATGTCTGCGTGCCGTCGGTCCCTAACGAATACGCCAGCTCCGGCTACCTCTCTTCCGCCTTCGGCCCCTTCGCCCTCGGCGCGGACCCGGCCAAGGGCGACTTCCAAGTGCGGGATTTGAACCTGCCCAAAGGCGTGGACGAGGCCCGCTTCGCCCGCCGCAGATCGCTTTTGGAAACCGTGGACCACCACTTCCGCGCCTTGGAGGAATCCGACGCCATCGACTCGATGGACGCGTTCTATCAACACGCCTACACGCTCATTTCCTCGCAGAAAGCCCGCGAAGCCTTCGACCTGAAATCCGAGCCGGACACGCTCAAGGACGAATACGGCCGCAGCGCCGCCGGCCAACGGATGCTGCTCGCCCGCCGCCTGATCGAGGGCGGCGTGCGCTTCGTTTCCCTAACGGCCGGCGACTGGGACCACCACGACAATCTCAAGACCAACATCCAGAAAGAACTGCCGCCCACCGACAAGGCCATCGCCGCGCTCATCCGCGACCTCGACCGCCGCGGCATGCTGGACTCCACGCTCGTCATGGTCACCACCGAGTTCGGCCGCAGCCCCAAGATCAACGCCACCGGCGGCCGCGACCACTGGCCACGCGTTTTCTCGACCATGCTCGCCGGCGGCGGCATGAAACAAGGCTACGTCCACGGCGCTTCCGACGCCCTCGGCGGCGAGGTGGACAACGACGGCGTAAGCGTCGCGGACCTCGCCACCACGATCTATCACCAGATCGGCATCAATGCGGACACCGAGCTGATGTCACCGGGAAACCGCCCCATCGAAATCATCGACGGCGGCGAAGTGCTCGATTCACTTCTAGCGAAAAAAGCCTGAAGCCGCGATGCGTGTCATCTCCATCTTCCTGCTGGCATCGCTCACACCGCTGCTCGCGTTTTCCCCGGTCCTGAATCTAATCAATCCTCGCGGCGGGCAGCGCGGCGTGGAAATGGAAGTTCATTTTCACGGCGAACGGCTGGAGGAAATCAGCGAGGCGCTTTTCTACGAACCCGGCCTCACCCTCGCTAACATCGAAGTCAAAGACGCCAAACACGTCGTCGCGAAACTCACCATCGCCGCCGACGCCGCCCTCGGCGAACACTCGCTACGACTGCGCAACCCAGGCGGACTCACCGAACTCCGCTCATTCTGGGTCGGACAATTCCCCTCCATTCCCAAGGTCGAGCCAAACGCCAGCTTCGACCAAGCCCAGCGGATCGCTCTCAACAGCACCGTCGAAGGCATTGCCGGAATTGAAGATGACGACTACTTCGTCTGTAACTTGAAAAAAGGCCAACGCCTGTCCGTCGAAGTCGAAGCCATGCGCCTCGGCCGCGTCATGTTCGACGCTTACGTCGCGATTCTCGATCCGAAGAAATTCGAACTCGCCGCCTGCGATGACACACCACTGCTGCGCAACGACGCTTGTGTTTCCATCATCGCCCCGGAAGACGGCGACTATCGGATTGTCGTTCACGAGGCCGCCTACGAGGGAAACGAAAACTGCCAATACCGGCTGCATGTCGGCACCTTCCCCCGCCCCAAGGCCGTCTTTCCCACCGGCGGAATGCCTGGCGAGACGATCGAGTTCACCTTCATCGGCGATCCCGCAGGGCCGATCAAACAATCCATCACCTTGCCGCCAACTGCTCACGAGCGTTTCCCGGTTTTCCCGCAGCACGACGGGCTCTCCGCGCCGTCGCCGCACTGGATCACCGTTTCACCGCTCGAACCGATCAAAGAAACCGACACCGTCTTTCCCTGCGCCATCCACGGAATTCTCGATGGCGACACGAAATCGAACTGGATCAAATTCACCGCCAAAAAGGGTCAAAACCTCGTCCTCCGCGTCCTCGCCCGCAGCCACCGCTCGCCGCTCGACTCCGTTCTATCGATCCACCAGTCCGACGGCAAACAACTCGCCGCCAACGACGACCAGGGCACCCCCGACAGCGTGATCAACTGGACCTGCCCGGCCGACGGCAGCTATCAGCTCCAGATCCGCGACCAACTCCGGCGCACCGGGCCCGACTTCACCTACCGAATCGAAATCTCGCAAAAGTCGCCCGCCATCGCAGCCACTCTCCCCACCGTAGAGCGGGTGATGAGCCAGAAATGGAAAACTTTCCCGGTCCCGCGCGGCAACCGCTACGCCGCCGTCATCCACCTCACCCGGGAGAACACCGCCAGCGATTTCACCTTCCAGGCCGGCTCGCTCCCCGCCGGCGTCACCATGCACGCCCCGTCGATTCCCAAGTCGCTCACCACCTTTCCCGTCGTCTTTGAAGCCGCGCCCGACGCACCCGTCGCCGGCGGCCTCTATCCATTTTCCCTCCGTTCTAGCAGCGACGCAGCCCTAACTGGCAAACTAATCGACACCATCCATCACGTGGAGATCAACAACGAGGGCCCCTATCACTCCGTCGCCTTGGACCGCATCGCCACCGCGGTCACCACCGAAGCGCCCTTCAAAATCGATCTCCTGGCACCGCCGGTCCCCATCGTCAAAAACGGCATGCTCGGGCTCAAAGTCCGCGCCACCCGCCAAGCGGGTTTTGCCGAAAAGATTACCGTCCGCTTCCTGTGGAATCCACCCGGCATCAGCGGCCCCATCACCCTGGAAATCCCCGGCGACCAATCCGAGATTTCCTACGAGCTCAACGCCAGCGCCGAAGCTGCGGTCGCGGAATGGCAAGTCTGCATCCTTGCGGAAGCAAATACTCCGCAAGGACCCGTCCTCGTCGCCTCCGCGCTTACCCCGCTCAAAGTCGCCGTGCCCTACGTTTCCATGACACTCGACCTCGCCGCCACCGAACAAGGCAAAGCCACCGCCATGCTCGCGAAAATCGAAAACCTCCACCCGTTCGACGGCCCCGCCACCGTCGAACTCATCGGCCTCCCGCACGGCGCAACCTGCCCGCCGCAGACCTTCACCAAGGGCCAGACCGAACTCACCTTCCCCATCGCCATCACGGCCGACGCCAAAGTCGGCAAACACAACGGAGTCTTCTGCCGCGTGGCCATCCCCGAAAACGGAGCTTCCATCCTTCATCAAACCGCGCTCAACAGCACCCTCCGGATCGACGCGCCGTCGTCCGCACCCGTCGCAAAAAAGGAACCCGCGCCGGGGTCCGGAACTCCCGCCAAGCCGCTTTCCCGCCTCGAACAACTCCGCCAGAACGGGAAATGAATCGGGCGGCCCTGCGAGCCGCTTGATCCAGCCCATTTGCAAATCCGAAATTCAGCAAGATTCTGCTTGGCAATCCATGGCGGATCTTGCAATTTCCGCGCCCGCCCGTTTCTTGGGCACTTCATAGAGCTTTACTACCATGGCCGTATCCATCCGACTCAACCGCAAGGGCACCAAAGACCGCCCTTACTATAAAATCGTTGCCGTTGACAGCCGCAAGCGTCGCGACGGCCGTTTCATCGAGCAACTCGGCACCTACGATCCACTTCTTGAAGGCGTAAATTACACCATCGACCTCGCGATCGCCGACAAATGGCTCGCTGTCGGCGCCAAGCCTTCCGAAACCGTGAGCAGCATGATCCGCAAGGCTCGCACTGCCGCCGCCCAAGCTTGATCGGTCCCCGATTTTCCTGAATTTCCACACAACCGCGTTCCGCAAGGAATCGCGGTTGTTTCGTTTGAAGATGCACTCCGAACCGGCCATTTCTTTCGAGCAGTTCATGGCGAAAGCCCTGCACGATCCCGCGACCGGCTACTACGCAAGGCGGATTTCCGGCGTCGGCCGGACTGGGGATTTCACCACCGCGCCGATGCTCTCGGCAGCTCCGGCGCGGGCCATCGCCGCATGGGCGGCGCGGGCGATGCGTGAAACCGGCTGCCGGAATTTGATCGAGATCGGCCCCGGCGAAGGAAAACTCGCCGCCGGAGTCCTCAGAAACCTGCCATGGCTGCTGCGTTGGAAAACCCGGCTGCATCTGGTGGAAACCTCGGTCCCGCTCGCCGAACGCCAGCGGAAACTGCTCGGAAATCGCGCCACTTGGCATCGCGGCATGAGCGATGCCCTCGCCGCCTGCGGAGGAAACGCCGTCATTTTTTCCAACGAACTGGTGGACGCCTTCCCGGTCCGCAGATTTCAAAAAACCGCCGAAGGCTGGCAGGAACTCGCCGTGCAATTCGACGAGCAGCGCCGCGCCCATGAATCGCTGCTCCCGCCCGCCCCCCTGCCGGACTCATCCGGATTTCTCGAAAGCCATCCGCCCGGCCAATACATCGAAGTCCACGATTCCTACCGCCGCTATCTGACAGATTGGCTGCCGAAGTGGAAATCCGGGCGCATGCTCACCATTGATTACGGTGCCGCGGCGGACACGATCTATCACCGTCGGCCCCGCGGAACCGTCCGCGGCTATCTTCTTCAACAACGCCTCGAAGGCCCGGCGATCTATCAAAACCCCGGCCGCCAGGACCTCACCGCGGATGTCAATTTCACCGATCTCCAAAACTGGAGCCGGCCGTGGATCAGCGACCAGCAAGTCATGAACTTCGGCGAATTTGCCCAAAGCCCGCTAGATGAGTGCGGCCTCGCGTTTCTGGTGTTGGATCAAAAGCGCTGAATCCGGCTGAGACAGCCGGGACACATTCTTAATTGCGACCGCCCCTGCGACCGCCACCCCATAGGCTGCGGCCTTCGACGATGTTTTTCTTGGCGTCCAATGCCGGCGGTTGCGCGCTTTCTTCAAAACGCCCGGCGAGCCAACTGCGAATGCGCGAGGTTCAGTCTCTGCTCGTGAAAACCAACGCCGGGCCGTCGGCATTCAAGGTGACAGGCGATGAGAAACGCGCGATGCCCTCGGAAACTTTGGCCTGAATTTCGTCGGATCCTAACATGATGCCGACCCGGTCTGACAGCCAGGGAAGTTTGACTTCGTTCAGCACAAGCTTGCCGCGGGCGAGCGTGAGTCGGGCGGACCAGGGTTTTCCCTGCGGCTTTTTCTGCTCGAAGGTCCCCCAGCCTTCGGCGGCGGTGAAGGGAGCTTTGAAATCGTCCGGGCCGACTTTCGGGTGGAAGCCGATGACGCCTGCCGGACCGTTGTAGGAGAATCCGCAGGCGGCGAGGAACAACGAGTAGCTGGCGTTGGCACGGGCGTAGTGGTCGGAGCACTCGATTTCGTTATAAGGATTCCGCTTCGAAGCCGAGTAACGGTCATGGATGGCGCGGCCGATGGCGAGGCCGCGCGCGGTGAGCGAGCGGGGATCGGAAGAATTCTCTAGCAAGCCGCCGACGTCGGTGAATTCGGTGCCGTTGATCGCCGCGCCTTCCTGAACCATGTGCGCGGCGACCTGCCACTCGAAACCGCTCATGCACTCGTTGAAATAGGCGTATTGCCAGTGTTTTTTGAAATCATCGCGCAGTCCGCCCTTGGGCCAAGTGCACATGACGAGTCCAGCTTCGTTAGGCATGGCGTAGAAGCGGCCCAAGGTGAAGGCCCGGCGGAAGCTGCCGATCTCGGGCACAAAGTTATATCTCCACAAGCTGTGCAACGCGCTTCGGATGTTAGCGGCGTCGTAGATGCGGCCGAGTCCGATCTGGGAGGCCCACCATTGGCCGATGACTTGGTCGATATAACAGCCCTGGCCGACTCCGATCGCCTTGGCGTGGGCGGGATCTTCGTCCTGGATGTAAAACTCGCCGTTGAAGAGCGTGGCGATTTTTTCCGCACCCATCGCGTGGACTTTTTCACACTGGGCGGCGAAGTCCTCGTCGCCCATTTCCAAGGCCATGCGGCGACCGGCTAACAATGAGGCCAGATAGAGCGAGCAGAGGCAGTGGACCTTGCCATACCACTCGGCGTCGAGGGTGTTGTGCTGTTTTCCGTCGAGCAGGCCATCGAGTCCGCCGCGGCCGTTCTCATCGAAGCGGACAAGCCACTCCAGCGCGCGTTTGGCGGCAGGCCAGACGCGTTTCAGGAACTCACTATCAGGTGATCCGAGGTGCTCGCGCCAGGTGCGGAGGAGGATGCCGGTCTGCGAGTCGATGGCGACGGTTTTGTCCGCCTCCGCGCGGAAACGAATGCTGCCGTCCGGGTTGATGGCAACTCCGAAATCGGTAACCTCGCGCAGGTTTCGCTCGATGTCCGGAAACAAGCGGGCGACGCCCTGCGTGTAGTGCCAGACGTGCGCGCAGGTGCCCGGGCAACAGCCGACGCCTTCCCAAGCCCAGAAGCGGCGGTCGGCGAAGACGTGGCAGTTGGTCGTTTGAAGGGTGTTGGTTGTTAGGATGGAGCGGTCGAGCAACCATTGCGGAAGCGTGGAGTCGTTCCAAGTAGCGACCCAGCGCATCGTGGCGGAGCGCAGTTCGTCGAAGCGATCGGCCACATGTCCGGCGACGGCGGCGGCATCGGTGAAACGGGTGGTGTGGTGCGGGACTTGTGCGCCAATTTTCGGGAGTGGCTGCATGTTAGGAAAACGCCAGGTGAGCAGGAAACGTAGCGTGTCTTTTTCACCCGGCTGGAGCTGGAATCCTGCGCTGAGTTGATCCGTGGAGTTGGTTTCCGCTTTCGAGGCATCGCCTAGCAGGGTGAGGGCGGCGCTGCCGAAATCACCGGAACTCGCGCTGGCACCGGCGTCATTTGGCGGCTGGTGGAGCAGGATGGTCCGTCCGTTTTCCCTAACGATCCGAGAGGTGGGCTTGGGTCCGGATGGCTGGCGCGAATGGATTAGCACGGGATTTTCCCACAGTCCTGCGAGACTGCCTTTGACCGGCTTGCCGCTGCGGTTTTCCACCGTGTATTCCATGATAGTGACCGGCAGGGACGAGTCGTCGGTGGCGAGCGGGATGAAGGGCGTCCACGATTCCAGCTTCATAGTAACGGGCGACGAGGGATCGGAGTATTCCACCAGCCCCAGCGGCCAACGCCCGGTGAAGGCGATCTTCTCCCAGCCGGTTAAGTCGAGCGGCCGGGGTTTGGGATCGCCGTCGAGGGTAAGCGTGAAGCCTTGCTTGAAAGGATTCGGTTGGTTGTCGGCGGTGGGCGGGCTGATGTAGTTCGAGCCGTCGCGCTCCCGCACGCCTTTTCTGCTGTCACCGATGTTCTGAAGGCCTTCGGGGACCTTTGTCTTGTTGGGAACGACTCCTTCATGGGGTCGGTGGAAAATATCCCACACGTAGAGCCTGCCATCTCCAGATAGATAGACCGTGCCACAGCCGATGCCGCCAACGGTCATGCCGATGTTCGGCAGATGGGATTTCTCACTCGTCCGAATGCCGGCGTCCGCCGCGACGCCGCGCTTCGCTAGCGACAGAGCCCAGGCGGCGGCGAGTTCCTTCCGCGCGGGGACGATTCTCAGATAGATCGAGCTGATTGATTCAGCGGAGCGGCCGAGCGAAGGAGAAAACACGCCGGAAAAAGCGGTGGCGGCGGTGAGTTTGAGGAACTGGCGGCGCTGGGTGAGGTCGGTCATGACGTAAGTGGGGTTAGGGCGAGGCAATCGCCCCCATGTAACGAAGAAGATTGAGCGCATGTTTCCGCAAATCGCTCGGAATCGCCCGAACAGAAAAATAGTCGCAACGCCGGAGAATCCATCTGACACTCATCCCGAAACCATGATGAACAAAACCCTGATTTGCATCGCCCCCGGCTGCTGCTCAAGCCCGGCAAGTCCTATACCCATACCCAGACGACCGCCCACCTAACAGGAAATCGCGAGGCGCTCGACGCCATCGCGACTAGCACGCTTGGAGTGGGCTTGAATACCATCGAAAAGGCCCTGCCCTGAAAACTTTGTTAGTCTCGCACCTAACTGCACGCCCTGTAAAAATTGCAAGAAGCCCGCAAGCCTTGAATCTCAGCCCACATCGTTCCCTTTGCGGAAATTTGTCAACAAAGCTGAAATATTTCGCTGGATGCGAAAAATCATTTGAGGTAAGGGACAGTGCAACTGTTTCACCCCTCTCAACATATGGCAGCACCCAGCGAACACACCCACCACATTAAGATCCGCTCGACCCAAATGGAAATGTCGTCTGCGGGCAGCTCCAACCGCGACGAGGATTACGACCGCAAACTCAAGGACGCGCAAGACGAGCTCGACCGAATCCAGCTCCAGCGCGAGGAACTTGAACGTAAGAAAAGCGAGTTGGAAGAGCTCACCACCCGCAAGCGCGGGTTCCTTTCCCAACAAGTCGAACTCACTGAAAAGCTCACGTCAGCGCTCACTCTGATCGACCGCGAGTTGTTTGAAATGCGCCAGGAGGCGGAGGACTTGGAACAATGTCGGGTCTGCTTCGCCGCGCACCTCGACAAGATCCAGAAATTCAACCCCGAGAGCTGGAGCCGCGATCACCTTTCCGAGAAGCTGGAAAAGGCCTCGATGACCTTCGACATCGCGGCGGATGAATACGACCAAGCCGCAGCGCATTTCGAAGGCAGCCGCAGCGGCGCGATTTTCGGCCGGGCCTCGAAACGCGGCCGCTCCGCGGGTGTCCGCCGCGCGGGCAACTCGGAATTCGCGGCGAACCTGCGCAACGGTTTTGCCTTCAACCTTCCGCTCGTTGTCCTTGGCGGATTGGCGCTTCTAATTTATCTCGCTAGATAATTCCACCCACCCCGCACCATGAGCCGCAGCACCCTTCTGAAAGAAGATCTGGAACTGAACGAACTCCGTGAGGCGGAGCACCGACTCCTCCTGCTCCAAAAGGAATGCGCGGAAATCCCCAAGAAACTTGCGCAGGAGCAAATGGACCGGGAGAGGACCATGCCGCCGCTCGCCGAAATCGAGGATCGAAGGAGGATGAAGGCCCATGGAGATCTCGTTTCGCGAGGCGAGGTGACCAACATCCTGCGCGACCAAAGCCGCAGTCTCATGCTTCTGGTGCTTCTCCTCACCGCCACCGGCACCTTGATCTGGTGGGGCATCAAATTGATGCAGGGCTGAGCCAAGCGGTTATTCGGAATTCAAGTACCTGCGCGGCGCGGCCATCCGGCACAAGTTGCGGAATGTTGCCCCCCCCGCATCCGCCGCCGCATTCTCGTTAGGCTGCTTGCTATCTGTTTCCGCTATGCCAGCCGTGCCCGGATTCGACGCCGCGCGCCTCACCCTTGGTCATGACGGGGACATGGATTTCGACGACAGTCCGGAAAGCTTGTCCATTTCGCGATTCGAGCTCCTCTCGGTGCTGTCCAAGCCGAAGCGACGGCTTTCGACTTCGATGACACGCCCGCCGCGTTCCCCATCGGCGACGAAGATCTCCATTCCCTCAGTCTTAGCGCCTTCGCTCTTTTAATGCGCGAAAGCTCACCTTGGGTCTGCGGCGGCTGGGCGCAGGCCGGGCTCGCCACAGATTTCCCAGACATCGGCGAGGATGATTTCACCTTCGATCTCGGAAGCGGTGCCGGCTACCGCTTTAAACAACGGCGATACCCGGTTCTATCGAGGGATCGGCTTCGACTGGATGGTCAATGACCAAATCCGCCTCGGCCGCTACGGGCCAACGTTGATCGCCGCTTACTCCCTTGATGAAAACTGGCTCTTCAGCTTCCGCGGCGAGCCGGGCGGCGGCATTTGGAACATCCGCGACGACGACGGCCAATCCCATTCCATCGACCTTTCATCCTATCGCCTGGGAGTTTATGCAAGCCGCCGCCTGTCAGAAAATTTCTGGCTCACCGCCGGAGCGGGTACAACGGTCGGCAACGACATCCTTCTCACAGAACCTAACGGCGACCGGCTTTTCAAAAAAGGCATGGACGCGGGGCTGTTCGGTCAAATCGCCCTGCGGATGAAGGCGTGGTGACCGCGCTAAGCGGGCTCAGGCCTTCGCCTTCAAGCGCGCTTCCAGTTCTGGCCACTGCGCCCGGCCGACAATATAACCGATGCAGCCCTCCTTGCCGCAGAGGCAGGGATGGTCTTCATAACAATCCACATCGAAGCCGTAATCGAAGGTCAGTTCCTCGCCCGCGTTAATATCACAAAGCGAGTGGATGAAAATCTTCCGCCCCACGACCCATGCCTCGCAGTTAGGCGCGCACGAATGATTGATCAGCCGCGCCGTGTTCCATGGCACGTTGCCGTCGATGTCGTAGTTCCTGGAAAGGGTGAAAATATAGACCGCCGCATCGCCCGTTTCGATAGATTTGGCATGCTGCGAAACCCCGCGGGTCTCGCTTTCCTCCTTGCTGATCAATTCACCGACGTACTCGATAATCTTCGTCTCCCTGGGGATGAAAGTGGTCGCGTAAACACCGCGCCCGTGGATTTCCGAGCCGCAGACCTCGCAGTATTCACTTTGCCCCCGGTTCCATAAAGCAACGAGTTTGCGGTGCAATGCCTTCTCCTCCGAAACAACCTTCTTCTTTGCTGCCATGGCCGTGATACTAACGAGATTCGCGCTTTTCCAAAGGGGGAAGTTGCAGATCCTGCGGCAAAGTGCCGAACAAGCCCCGCAGGTCATTCACCGTCAGCCCGGAGCCATCGATAAAAGTCCAGTCGTTCTTGCCCTTCTCCGAGATCGCGATTTGGAAGCCGATGCTATCAATCACTAGCGGTTTCGTCTCTCCCTTGCGAATGATCCGGAACTTCGTCGCGGTCGGCACCAACACCAGCCACTTGGTGAAAATCAGGTTTTCGACTTCGACGCCGTTGACTTTTTCCAGCTTCTTGCCGGGCCCCACCTCATACGAGCGCGGCTGGCCCTGGGGCTTGAAGGAAATCATGCTGATCCCCTGCTGCACCATCTGGCGGGCCACGCCGGCGAGTTGCTCTTCGAGCTTTTTCATGCCGCCCATTCGGTTAGCTGTGCGCTCCTTCCACAGCGGATTCATGCGCTCCACCGCCACCTGATAGCGGCCCATCACCACCTCGTCGCCCAGACTCGCGACCGCGGCCACGGCGGAAGCCACCACATCCGCCGGTGCCGCCGAAACCGGCGCGGACGGAATCTCCGGCTGCGAAATCTTGGGCAACGGAGCTAACGGCGGCGGGCCGCCCTGCGCGGCTGCATGGCCTGCGGCCACCGCCATCATGGCCAAACAAGGGACAAAAAATATCAAGTTCACGCCGCATGGATGCCCGCTGCCCCGCCTCCCGTCAAGCTTGGCTGAATTCCGCTTGGAATTCCCGGCGGCTTTGCGTAATGCTCCCGCCCCCATGGCGAAACAGGCACTCGGAAAAGGACTCGGAGCACTCATTAAAAAAAGTGTCGCTCCATCGACAGCAGACGCCTTGGTCGCTCCGGACGACTTCAAACGGGTCCGCGACGTCCCTCTCGACCATGTCGTTCCCAGCCCGCTTCAACCCCGAACGCAGTTTGTTGAATCCCCATTGGACGACCTCATGGAGTCGATCCGCCAGCACGGCATCATCCAGCCGCTCATCGTCCGGATGGTGGATGGCAAACTCGAACTCATCGCCGGCGAACGCCGCTGGCGGGCCTCGAAAAAACTCGGTCTAACCACCGTGCCCGTCATTGAGCGCGAAGCCTCTGACCGTGACGTCTTGGAAATGGCTCTCATCGAGAACCTCCAGCGCGAGGACCTCAACCCGATGGAAGAAGCCGCCGGCTACGTTCGCCTCGCCGAAGAATTTTCCCTCAAGCAGGATGAAATCGCCGCCCGCGTCGGCAAGTCCCGCGCCAGCGTGGCCAACGCCATGCGCCTGCTCGGCTTGCACCTCGACGTCCAAATGCTCGTCGCCCAGGCCCGCCTAACCGTCGGCCACGCCAAGGCGATTCTCGCCATCAAGGACCACGACACCCAGCTACTCGCCGCCGACCAGATCATCCGCCGCCAGCTAACCGTCCGGGCCACCGAAAAACTCGCCCAATCCTACCTCAACGGCGACTCCCACGAGTCCGGCGACTCGAGAAAAGGCCCCGCTCCCCGCGAGGTGGACATCCACGTCCGTGCCATCACCAATCGTCTCCGCGAGCACCTTGCCACCCACGTCGCCATCCAGCATTCTTCGAAAAAGGGCAAAATCGAAATCGAATATTACGGCGACGACGACCTGCAACGCCTCATCGAGCTCATCGGCTTGCCGAGCGATGATTGATTTCACGCGTCACTAGCACTTGCCCCCAAGCCCGTCGCAGTTTACCTAGCGCCATCAAACGACGCTCCTTTAGTCTTCTCCTCGCCCGGCGGTACCTTAATCCCCGCCGCTCGATGCTGTCCTCCTTCAGCCTGATCTCGCTGCTCGGGGTGATGCTCGGCGTGCTGGTGCTTGTGGTCGTCATGGCCGTTTACTCCGGCTTGGAGCGCAACGTCAAAGAGCGTCTGCTAGGCTTCACCCCGCATGTCCTACTGAGTCAAATCGGCAACTCAGCCGATGGCCGCCTCTCCGATTGGACGGCCGCCGCCGCCAAAGCCAAGACACTCCCCCACGTTGAGTCCGCCACCGCCTACGTCTCGGACAATGTCATCGTCGATGTCCAATCTTGGCAACGCCCGGTCCTCTTCCGCGGCATCGACACCTCGGATCCAGCGCAAGTCGCGGGCATCGCCAAAATGCTCGATCTCGAAAACCATCCCGCCTCCACCGCCGATCTCGGAATCGACGACCGAGTGATCATTTCCTCGATCCTCGCCGAACAGCTCCAGCTCAGCGTGGGCGACAAACTCCGCCTCTACTCGACCCGGAATTTCGAGGAAGTCATGCGCGCTTACAAAGCCACGGAAAACCCGCCCGCGCGCGAAGCCTTCGCCGATGCGTGGAAAACTAACACCACCACCCTCGCCAGCGCGTGGAAGGCCGACGGTAAAAAATTCACCCTTCCTTTCGAAGCCTACCGCGAGACCTACGCCGCCTTCGAAACCATCCTGGCAGAAGACATCCGCGAACCGGAACACGAGCTGCTAGCTGCGATTCTCATCGCCATGGACTCCTCCGAAAAGGACGATAACGCCCAAGTCTTCCGCTTTACCGCCGCTGCCAAATCCGAGATTGAAAAAGCCATCGCCGACCTCAACACCACCGACGCCGAGAAAATGGACGGCGAAACGCTCAAGGGCCTCAAAAGCGTGGTCTTGCCAAAAGAAGCCGAGGTCATTGGCGTCTATCAAGCCTCGCAAATGGCCGTGACGCCCGACCTTTTCGTCCCCCTTCCCCTCGCCCAAGATCTCGCCGGACTCGGCCAGGCCGTGCAAGGCATCTCGCTGCGTCTCGACGATCCCTACAACGCGGAAACCTTTGCCACCGAGGCGCGTCAGACGCTCGGAGACGACTGGTCGTTCCTCACCTGGGGACAGCAATACCAAGCTTTTTTCTCTCTCATCGAGCAGCAGCGCGGCATGATGTATTTCATGCTCTCCTTCATCATTCTCATCTCCGCCTTCTCGATGATGGCCGTCATGTTCACCGTCACCATCCAGAAGCGGCGCGAAATCGGCGTGATGAAAGCTCTCGGCGCGGCACCCGGCCAGATCGTGCGCGTCTTTCTCTATCAGGGAATGATCCTTGGCACGCTCGGTGCCATCCTCGGCGTCGGCCTCGGCCGCGTAGTCATTCATTTCCGCGGGGAAATCCAAGCCATGCTCCGCGGCATCGGCTTTGACCCGTTCGCCGCCTCGTTCACCGGCTTCACCATTTTACCCGCCCATAACAACCCGCTGGAGCAAGCCGTCTTCGCCCTGATGGCCTTCGTCCTCTGCTCGCTCGCCGCGCTCGTCCCCGCCTTCTTCGCCGCCCGCAGCGACGCGGCAAAATCCCTGCGCAACCTCTAACTCATGGACGTCTGGATCATCCGCGACGGCGAAAAAGCCGGCCCCATCCACGATTTCGAAATCCGCCGGAAAATCGAAACCGGCGAGCTGCCCGCCACCACCCCCGCCTGGCACGAAGGGCTCGACGCATGGAAGCCTCTCGTTGAAATCGATCTCTTCACCCGCGAATTCGAACTGGCCGCCAACCCCCAGCCAGCAGAAAATCCGCCGGGCCAAATCCTCCCGCCGCCATTGCCCCCAAAAACCGTCTATGGCAGGCGTTTCTGGGCCCGCTGGTTCGATCTCTATCTATACTCCGGGTTTTGGTGGCTTGCCATGTGGGCCGTCGGCCAAGACATCGAAGCCGCCCTGCTCAATCCGTGGGTGATGTTTTTCCAGTGCGTCCCGTGGTTCGCCCTCGAAGCCCTGCTCATCCACAAATTCGGCACCACGCCGGGGAAATGGCTGCTCGGCCTCCATGTCGCCAACAACGACGGTTCGCGACTTGATCTAGCCGCCTCCATCCGCCGCGCCCTGCGCGTCATGTTCAGCGGTGTCGGCTTCGGCTGGGGCCTGCTCGCGGTGTTTTGCCAAGCGCTCAGCCTGTTCACCGCCAGACGCCTCGGAACCTCCCTCTGGGATCACAGCGGCGGTCATCAAGTGATCGCCAGCCCGCTCAGCCCCGTCCGCCTCGTCGCGCTCGTCGTTCTGTTTGCCGGAGCGCTCCAGTTGCAGATGATTGTCGTTTCACCCTATCTGTTTGAAATGGCCGGGAGAACGTTTCCCTTCCTCAAGGAGCAATATGAGAAAAACCCTCCCTGGCATCTGCCCAAAAACTCCAAGGAGACCTAACACAAATCGCTCTGGCCACGGCGGCTCTATAAAAGTACCGATGTTTCCAAAAATCAGCTTGCCAACCCCGCCATCCGCTTTTATTCGTCCCGCCCCCGCATGCGGGAAATGAAGGCGAGGATAGCTCAGTTGGTAGAGCAGTTGGCTTTTAATCAATTGGTCCTGGGTTCGAGTCCCAGTCCTCGTACTTCCCTTCATTTTAACCCACTTACGAAGCCAGATCTCGCAGAAGCGGGTAGTTTGGGAACAGAAGTGGGAACAAGTCGCCTAAATTCGTGGGTCTTACGGGACACAGGTGCCTATCTTGTCGTTACTGCATTTACTGCCGTCCAAATCGATTCCGCCTTTAGGCATCTGCCAGCATTCCACCACGCGAGAGTAGTTTCGCTGCCGCCGCGCCATTCCCTTCAGCATCTGCGACTTCCCTACCGTGTATGCGTTTATGGGCGGTTGTTTCACCTGAAACGACGGAGTCCCTATCAGTATCGCGGATCCTCAGTGGAGCAGTCCGGCCCCGCTGCGGGCGTCCGTGTTGCTGCTGCGCGGCAGCGGGAATTTCGTCGGCGAGGAGGCGGACCGGCGTTATCTGGAGACCTTCAAGGTGGCAGCCCACGAAGGACAAACGGTGATGGGAAACGCCTTGGAGCATTTGCCGGTGGTGCCGCGCCCGGTGATCTTGGCGGCAATGGTGTTAGTCATGATCGACACCTGGCGGGATCTCCAGCGGCAGTGGCGGGAGTGCCCACCTCTGGATGTCCACCTGAAGGATTACGGCGCGCTGCTAGACGGCTGTGAGGAAGACGAGCATAAGAGCAACCCCAGCCACATGAGGTGGCGGGATGAGCCTGCGCACCGCCGACCGAAATTGCCTAGCAGCCTGTCGGGCTTGAAGTATTTTTGGGAACCTCGTCCATATGTGGACGGGTGATCGCTTGTGACACGCGGTTTTAACCCAAGTTTCTTACAGGAGCGCTGGAAGCCTTTTCAAAGCTGGGAATCGTCCCCAAAGGCACTACGAAATCACTCGCCTTTCGCCCAGGTCTTCTGCGCGGGGAATCCCGCTTTCCAGTCGATGCCAAGTCGCTGGTAAACCATCGCTGGACTACAATTGCATATTCCGCAGCTTTTTCTGCTCGGCGATCCACGCCTGGTCCTTGTCTGAAAGCGTTTCTTCCCGAGTGCGTGAGCGGGTGCCATCGGGCTCGATAAAGGTCAGCGTGCCTTTGGAATAGGAAGTGAGCTTGGCAAAAATTTTCCGCTCCTTGCGGTCCTGCCACTCACGATAACCCTTTTTCTCCAGACCGGCGCGCCAGCCCTTGTAAGACTCGGCGGAAACCGCTTCGGCATGCTTCATCTGACCCCAGAGGAAATCCGCATCACCGCGCTTGTAGCCACGATAACGACCCATAACCTCCCCACTCGGGCTGAGCAAAATCAACGAGGGGTAACCCATGACTTTGTAACGCTTCTTCAACGCGGTGTTGTAATTCCTTACCGTTACCCGCCGATCTTCCGAAGACCCGAGATCGAGATCGGGACCGGAAATATTCACGTTCGCATCCACCCGCAGGCGGACGAGTTTTCCGCTAGCCCAGTTACCAAAGTCGTTGGAGGAGAACAATTCTTGGGTCAAGGCCTTGCACATTGGGCTGTTGGCGGAATCCGTGAACCAGATCAGCAGCGGCTTGCCCTCACGCACCGACCGCAGCTTGGCGATGGTCTCGCTATCCTCCCACGGCCCGCGTTTGGCGGAGGAGAGCAAGGTCGACAACTCGGGAATGGCGGCGTCCGGATTGTCCGGATTCGTGTATACGATGTCCTCTTCCGGGGTGATATCCAGCGCCAAAGGCTTGCCTCGAACATTTCCGCCGCCGACCACCGGAGTTCCGGGATCGGAGGTTTTCGAGCGAAGTTGCGGCGGAATCCCGGTTGGCCCGAACGGCCCCGTCGGCTCATTTTCCACCAACTTGTCCCCCAAACCCAGCTTGGCGCACGAACTCAGTGCGACTGCGAAAACCAAGGTCCACGGAAATATACGCATCATCGAAAAACCGACCGCCTCATTTTTTCAACCTCACCGGAGTTCCGCAGTAAGGGCAACGGAACCATTTGAACAATAGGATGTGAATCGAGACCGGAATCACATGGCCTAACCCGCAAATGTGGTGCGCCTTGGAATTTTTCAGGCAAATCTTCGGGACAAACATTTTTTGGGTGCAAATCCTGCATTTCCCTTGAAGCCCCCAGATCAAATAGGCAATTCCAAACACCGGCAGGCTCAGCGGAAACGCCAGAACCCACTTCGGAACCCAATCAAATCGCTCGGGCATTTCGACGGAAAGCAACAACAGCAGCGCCGAAATAATTCCTAGCGGCAGTATGACCGACATGACCAGCGTCGCCAACGCCCCAAAGCCGATCGATACCGGATGGCTGTGCAGCACACCGCGGATGTAGCGGCGGGATTGCGGGTCACGGCCGCGGTTGGTTTCCACCCGCGGCGCGCGGATCAAAGCAATCCGGTCATCGCCGTTCACTGCGATCGGGGCAAACGACCGGGCCGTCGGGACACCCATCGTTTCGAAAGTTTTCTTGATCCGGGAGGTATCAATTTCTTTGCGCGTTGCCGAGTTGTCGGCAATCCGCAGGTTGTTTGATGGGACCATCGCCCGGCCATGCTTCGGCGCGGGGATGCGCTCTTCCACTCTCACCTCCAAGTCGCCTGAACAGCGGTTGAGGAAAATCGCTGGTGGGATGTCCGACACGGCCACTTCCCGGTCCACCAACAAGCGCGCAGGCAGCGGAATCGCAAACGGCGCGCTGTCGAGCATCGCGGCCACTCGCGGCAAAATTTCGTAATTGACCGGCATCGCAACTTCCACGGCGCAACTAGCTTCCAGTCCGGTGACACTGCGGGCGGAGGCGATCCAAGCCTCGACGCTGCCCCGGTCCGGAGCACTCTCGGCAACTTGGAGAATCCTGTTAGCCCGCACGAGTTCCTTGGCCAGTCCATCCACACCGGCCTTGGCGAGTGACTCCGCATCGGGGAAACCCGCTGCCTCGAGGAGTTCGCGCGAGGTCTCGCTGAGTTCAGGAATGTTGCTTAGATTCGTCATGCGTTAATTGGAATCGTGTGACTCTATTCAAAGAACCGTCGTTGGCAAGCAGTGACGCCCACGCC
>JAYSYA010000269.1:0-2861 GCA_043716765.1 Akkermansiaceae bacterium | reverse complement strand
GTTTCCGATGCCCGAGATCAGCGCAAAATCTGCGGACGACCAGAAGGCGATGGCTTCGCCCTTGCCCTGCGGCCAAATGTGGACGAGGGACAGTGGCGCGGAGTCTTTCGGATGGAAGACGGTGGCTCCGGCGCAGAGGAATTCATCGGCTGGATGTTCTGCTTGGGCTTCGGCGAAGCGCTTTTGGATGGCGGGGTCGTTGATGTCTAGCGGCGGGGAGATTCGCGGCGGTGGTGGGAGCGGGATGGGGGTGATTTTCCTAACTGTGATCTGCCGTCCGCCCTGCTGATGGGTGGTGGTTTCGAGGACGTCCTTCGCGGGAACGATGAATTTGGGTTTCGGCGGTTCCGGCGGTGGCGGCGTACCGTCCGGGATCTCGCCAAGGATGCGGGCAGTGGTGGGGAGGGGGTCTGCGGCAAGTGGCCCGCAAACCAGTGAGAAGGTGATCATACAAGCTTTTCTAGCACGCATGGCCGTATTTAGCCATCAGTGATTGAGCGGTCAAGCTGGTTTTAGTGGCCCGTGTCGCAAAGAACGCCAGAGGAGATCACAGCGGCTGTCGCTTCCCGTTTGCTTGAATTGCGCTTGGAAATGGGGATTTCTCAGAATCAGTTATCCCAACTCTCTGGACTCAGTCGGACCGGGTTGCGGCACATTGAAGCGGGCAACGTGTTGCCGTCATTTGCCAGTGTTCTCAGAATTTCCAGAGCCCTGGGGGTGACGGTGGCGGAGTTGATGCACACAGTTGATCCCGCTTGAACGGAAGTATCAGCGAAAATGCCGCAGCACTTTCTCGACGGCGGCTTCCACAGTTAGGCCATGGAGCTCACGGAGGGTTTCCGGTTTGCCGTGTTCGATGAATTGATCCGGCCAGCCGATGCGTTCGACCGGGGTGCGGATGCCGGCATCGTGGAGATTTTCAATAACGGACGCACCGAAACCGTTAAAGAGGACGTGGTCCTCGAAGGTGCAGACGACTTTGCATTTCCGACCGTATTCTTGGAGCACGGCGGCGTCGAGCGGCTTGATGAAGCGCGGGTTGATGAGCGCGACGGAGAGGCCTTTCGCTTCGAGTTGGGATTTGGCGCGCTCGGCCATTTCAAACATCGTGCCGAGGCCGATGAGGGCGACGTCGGTGCCGTCCGCGACGATTTCGGCCTTGCCAATTTCGAGGAGCTGCGGCGTAGTTTTGATTGGCGTGCCCTTGATGACGCCGCGGGGGAAACGGATGGCGGAGGGGCCGGCGTCGTATTGCGCCATGGTGTGAAGCATGTCGACGAACTCGTCCTCGTCCTTCGGCTGCATGTGGATGATGCCGGGAATGTGGCGGAGGTAACCGATGTCGAACAGCCCATGGTGAGTCGGACCGTCATCGCCTGACAGGCCGCCGCGGTCCATGCAAAGTCTAACTGGGATCCCTTGGAGCGCCATGTCATGAATGATCATGTCATAGGCGCGCTGCATGAAGGTCGAGTAGATTGCTAGAAACGGGCGGAAGCCTTCGGTGGCGAGGCCGCAGGCGAAAAGCGCGGCGTGTTCCTCGGCAATGCCGACGTCGAAATAGCGGTCCGGCAGTTCATTTTTGAAAATTTCCAACTTGGTGCCGCCGGGCATGGCGGCGGTGATGGCGACGATTTTCGGGTCTTTTTTGGCGAAGTCGGTGACCGCGCGGCCGAAGATGTCGGAGCAGGTCGGGGTGGCGGTGGCGTCGGTGGAGCCGTCCTCAATTTTGTAAGTTCCGAGCCCGTGGAATTTACCGGGGTTGTCGAGCGCGGGCTGATAGCCGCGGCCCTTTTCGGTGATGATGTGGAGGACGACCGGCTCGTGAAGCGTCTTGAGGTGCTCGAAGGTGCGGATCAGCAACGGCAGGTCGTGACCGTCGATCGGTCCGTAGTAACGCAGGCCGAATTTCTCGAAGAGGACGTTAGGGAAGAGCAGGTTTTTCGCGCCTTCCTCGACCTTGTGGGCGAGGGTGCGGGCGGCCTTTCCCGCGACTTTCTCGACGAATTCCGCGGCCTTGGCGCGGACCGAGGCGAAGGTGTGGTGGGTCTGGAGGGCGTTGAAATAACGGGCGATGGCCCCGACGTTTTTATCGATCGACCATTCGTTGTCGTTGAGGACGACGATGAATTTCTTGGTCGTTTCCGCGATGTTGTTGAGTGCCTCGAGCGTTGGGCCGCAGGTGAAAGCGGCATCGCCGGCGACGGCGACGATGTGGTTGTCGGCACCGGCAAGGTCGCGGGCGGCGGCGATGCCGAGGGCGGCGGAGAGGGCGGTGCCGGCGTGGCCCGCGCCGTAGGCATCGTGCTCGGATTCGCTTCGCAGGAGGAAGCCGTTGAGGCCTTTATAGGTGCGAATCGTGTGAATCTCGGCGGCGCGGCCGGTGAGCATTTTGTGAACGTAGCCTTGGTGGGAGACGTCGAATACGAATTTGTCGCGGGGCGTGGAGAACACGCGGTGCAAGGCCACGCTTAACTCGACGACGCCGAGATTAGGTCCGAGGTGGCCACCGGTTTTCGACAACGAATCGATCAGCGTGTGGCGGATTTCGGTGACGAGTTTCGGCAAATCCTCGTCAGCGAGGTTTTTGACATCGCAAGGTGAATGAATCGTGGAAAGCAGCGGGCCGAGGGCCGGGGGCTTAGAAGAGGCGGATGTCATTATCGTCGTCGTCGTCAGAATCGTCGGGAAGTTCGGTAAGATTCACGCTTTTGGTAGTGGAATCTAGCGGGATTTCGTTGTGGTTGCGGAGGGTGATGAGTTCGATCCGGTCGCGGGCGGACTGGAGGATCGATTCGCAGCGGCCTAGCAACGCGGAGCCTTTTTCATAATGGGCGACGAGATCCTCAAGCGCGAGATGC
>JAYSYA010000268.1:0-26359 GCA_043716765.1 Akkermansiaceae bacterium | reverse complement strand
CCCACCGTTCCCACCGTTCCCACCGTTCCCACCGTTCCCACCGTTCCCACCGTTCCCACCGTTCCCACCGTTCCCACCGTTCCCACCATCCCCGCCATTTCCATCGTCTCCACCGTCCACCAAATCGTTTTATTGGCTGTGCATTGCTTTCGCATCGGCGGCTGCGCCGCGCGGAAGTTCCAGTCTCAATACCCTTTCGGGTCTCGCGCTGGATGCAACGAACTCCTTTGACCGATGAAGATCTAGTGGAATCACTGGAGTCGGCTTCAACCAACCAACACCAAGACCAACAACAATATGAAATCCGTAATTGAATTCGCAAGCTCTACTGAAATGGAAGCGGCCCGCCGCTTGTTTCCAGTAAGCAAGCCACGACCTAAACTCACTTATGACGATTTGACCTTCCGCCCGGAGTATCAATCGCGCAAGTTTACCTTCCCATCGGGCCAAACTTGCATCCGCATTCTGCCCCAGCTCGCTGGGTCTACCGGTTGGATGCACCGCATCCAAGTGCTGACCCATCCCAATGGCCAGCATGTCCATCCTAAGTCCCTGAGCAAGAGCAAGAGCGTGTTTGAAACCGCTTATAGCTGGCTCCGCGCCCAAAAGCCCGACCTACTTTCCAGCAAATCCAATCGCGATGGTTACCGCCTGTTGCCATCTCAGATGGCGATCTTCTGGCTCCTCGTTGAGGTTGACGGGGAAATGCAGGCGAAGCTGTTTATTGGTTCCTCCTACGACGGCGGAACTGCCGGAGGAAACTGCGGTATTGCCCACCAACTGTTCAAGGCCGCTAGCGAACTCGGTCAACCCGGTGGTCATGACGCCGCACACTCCGAGCACGGAGTGCAGATCATCGTCGAAAAAACCACCGCTCCTGAATCGAAGTATCCCACCTACAAAATGACCCGCAGCTATATGGAAGCTCCCATCAGTCGATACTTGGAGCGGATGACTGAATCCGAAGTCGAAGCAATACGGCCTCTCCACGAAGTGCTCCGCCGCGTGGATGCAGACGAGGAGTGGGAACTGCTTGCGAGGGTCATCGGGGAAGAGCTTCGCGATGCGATCCGAAACTCAACGGTCAAACCACAACCATCGCCATCGCCATCGCCGTCGCCGATGCCACAGCCACAACCGGAATCGCACGTGACCGATGAGCCCGCGCAAGTCAGCGATGAGCTGCCAATTGCGGACGACGAGCCCTCGCAATCAAGCGACGATCGGTGGAGCTGGTAAAATGCGCTGAAAGATTCCTCTGAGGGAGGTAAAAAAAGACGCCGTGCTAGGCGTCGCAAGGGCCGGGCCGAAAGGCTCGGCCCTTGTTTTTCTTTTCCACCAATTGATTTCGCCCCCTAAATCCCCCGCTCCGGGGGACTTCTCCCGCTCCCGTCTCCCTCAAGGGAGAGCGAGGGAGGTATTGATTTAGCCGCAATAGTTTCCAGAAACTTCCAATGGCTTCCCGCATTTACTCTTGATCCAGTCAGAAAAAGCATCACTTTTTTACCCGCCTCATCCAGCCATCAAACAGCCAGCAGATACTACCGCCACCGCCATTCTCGAACGCATTCGCTCGGGACCGGAAGGGCATGTCTGGACTCCTCAGGATTTCCATGATCTTGGCTCGCGCGCGGCGGTGGACAAGGCGCTCTCCCGCAACTGCAAGAACCAGTCCATCCACCGTGCAGGTCGCGGCCTCTACCATTTGCCTAGGAACCATCCCAAGCTCGGCCACCTCGGCCCCAGCTATGAAGCCATGCAGGATCTCATCCAGCGCAAGGCCGGCGGCGATATTTTCCCCACCGGTGCTCACGCGGCCAACGTCTTGGGGCTTTGCGACCAAGTCCCCATGCGGAGTTGCTACCTGACTACCGGCCCGAACCGACGAATCCGCAGCGGCAATTCAGAAGTCGTTCTTCGTCACGTATCCCCACGGTTTGTTTCCACGAAAAATCCGAAAAGCGCCCAAGTTATTCTCGCTCTCCGCTGGCTTGGCAGGCGGTCTGTAGATGACAAAGTCATTACCAAACTCCGCCGGAAACTCTCTCCGACCGACCGCGCCGATCTGGTCGCCGATGCCTCCTGCGCTCCCGCCTGGATTGCCGACATCTTCCATCGCATCGCAAAAGACACCACCACTACCTGACCATGGATGCCCTCAAGCTACACCGCAAAATCGTTTCAGGGTATGAGGACTACATCCGCAGCTTCATCGACATCTACGATGATGACATCCGCACCAAGGTCGAAAAGGATCTGTCCGGAAACAAGCTCTGGCCGGAGCCGCTAATCCAGTTCAATCCCTCATTCGAGCGAAACGTAACAGTCGAAGAGTTGGTAAATAATGGCCTCCTTCATAAGGAGATTGGCAGAGTATTCCACGGCTACACGCTATACACCCATCAGGTCGAGGCAATCACCCTAGGGGCTGAGGGAAAGAGTTTCATCGTAACGTCTGGCACCGGGTCAGGTAAATCCGTCACTTTCCTCGGGAGTGTTTTCAATCACCTATTCCACAGCGGATTCGGGCGGGGAATCCAAGCGATTCTCGTTTACCCGATGAACGCCTTGATCAACTCGCAGGAAGAAGAGTTGAAAAAATTCGCCAAGAACTATCAGGACCAAACCCAAAAGGATTTCCCCATCCGTTTCGCCGCCTACACGGGCCAAACCAAAGGCGAGCAACGTGACAGCATTCTGAAGAATCCTCCGGACATCCTGCTGACCAACTACATGATGCTTGAACTCATTCTCACCCGTCACGGTGAGAGAGATCTTCGCGATTCGATATACGAAAACCTACGCTTTCTCGTTTTCGACGAGCTGCATACATACCGCGGGCGTCAGGGAGCGGACGTCAGCATGTTGATCCGTCGGATCAAGGGACGTTGCAAGCACAGCGTCACATCCATTGGCACCTCGGCTACCATGTCGTCAAAAGGCTCGTCGGCCCATCGCAAGAAAACCATTGCCGAAGTAGCCTCGGCCATCTTTGGTGAGGATTTCGGAACCAACCAGATCATCACAGAAACCCTGACGCGATCACTCGATGACAGCAATTACCCTTTCTCATCACAAACTCTCGCTACTGCCATTACCAGCCAAATCGATCCGGAATCACCCGCTGAAAAACTGCGTGTTCACCCGGTTGCCGTCTGGTTGGAAAACCGGGTCGCACTTCGCGAGGAAATCATCAATGGATCCGCGCCGATTTTACAACGTGCCACACCTCTGGATTTAAACAGCATTGCCGGTCTGCTATCCGAAGAATCAGGCTTGATGGAAAATGCCTGCCGTGAATCTCTGGGCAAGCTTTTGGACTGGATCAGCCGCGTGAATTTGAAGCTGTTTGCGGATGGCAAGCGATACACTTTCCTTCCGTTCCGCCTCCATCAGTTTCTCGCGCAAACGGGTTCTGTCTATGCCACTCTGGAAGCAGAAAACATCCGCTTCATCACTTTGGAACCAGGGATTCACCATGGGGGTGGAGATCGAATGATCTACCCTCACGTTTTCAGTCGGGCCAGCGGACGGACTTTCATTTGTGTGTCGTTGGACGAAGGTGACAAGAAGCTACTCCCGCGTGAGTTCACCGAACAATCGCCCACCGAATCCAGTCATAAGCCCGGATACATCATCCCCGGCGGTGACGAAATTTGGAATGAGGCTGAGGATCTCGAAAACCTACCCCCCGCATGGCTCACGATCACCAAGCGCGATGGCATTAAAATCAGCAAGGCTTACGAGGATCGTATGCCGCAGCGAATCTCCTACGATGAAAATGGCAATTTTGAATATGGAGAAACATCCAAGCTTCCATGCAAAGGCTGGTACATGCGAGGCGCTCCCAAAGGCCTGTTGTTCGATCCCACGGCTGGGCTCTTTTTCGATGGCAATACCAACGAGCGTACCAAGCTCACAACTCTCGGCAACGAAGGACGAAGCACCTCGACCACCATTTCGTCATTCTTGATCCTTCAGGGTTTGGCTGAAAACGGCTATCGCCCCAAGGACCAGAAACTTCTCAGCTTCACTGACAACCGTCAGGACGCCGCTCTTCAGTCCGGTCATTTCAACGACTTCGTCCGCGTGGTGCGCATTCGATCCGCAATCGCCAAGGCGGCGGCTGAGGCACCTGCCGGTCACATCGGTTTCGCGGAAATTGGCAGACTCATTCGAGAGTCTCTCCATCTCGAAATCCGTAGCTATGCCAAGAACATCGATGCCGATCCCTGGCCAAATGTCATTGAACAGCATGAAAAAACCTTCGAAAAATACCTTCTCTATCAGGCGATTTACGACCTCCGCCGTGGTTGGCGCGTGATCCTGCCCAATTTGGAGAAATGCGCCCTCTTGGATGTCGAATACGACCATCTTGAAACCGTTGCCGCACATGAAGCCGGCTGGACTGGCGTTCCATGGCTCTGTAAATTGAACAAGGAAATCCGCGCGCGGTTCCTTCGAAACGTTCTCGATCACTTCCGGCTCGAATACGCCATACATAGCGAACAACTTCTTGAAAGCGCACCGCTTGCCGATGCCGAAAAGGAATTCTGCGAGCGACTGCGCAGTCCATGGACATTTGAAGGGGACAAAACCTTTGCTCCATTCTTCATGAGAACCGAAAGGCTCAATCGACGGGATCAACGCTGCTCAGCTTCCCTTGGATTGTCCAGCGCCTTCGGCAAATATGCCAAGCATTTCATCCGCGATCATTTCCCTAACGAGAAAGTTGGCCGCGAGGACTATGATTCATTCATCAGCGCTCTCCTTGCCACTCTTGCAAAAGCTGGCCTCCTTGTCACCCTGAAGGCCAAGTCAGCGGATAACAAGGATGTCGATGTGTATCGCCTCCGACTGGACAAAATCCTTTGGACACCCGGTGATCGCACCACCGTCCGCCGCGACGAAGTCAAGCTTCGGACTTACAAGGGCTTCCAGAGCAAAGCCAACGGCTTCTTCCAAAATCTCTATCTCACCGACTTCTCAAAACTGAAAAACCTCGTCGGCGAGGATCACACAGGCCAACTCAAGAACGACGCACGACTTGACCGTGAGGACAAGTTCCGGGCGGATTGGTATCTCGACGAAGAACAAAAGCATTTGGATGAAGCGAAAATCCGCACCGAGTCCGTCAGCGCCTTGTTCTGCTCTCCCACCATGGAGCTCGGTATCGACATCTCGAATCTGAGCGTGGTCCACCTGCGGAACGCTCCGCCCAATCCCGCGAATTACGCTCAACGCAGCGGACGCGCCGGCCGTAGCGGTCAGTCCGCCCTCGTTTTTACCTATTGCTCTAGCTACTCGCCGCATGACCGCCATTACTTCGCCGCAAAGGAAGATCTCGTGGCCGGCTTCGTCGAAGCGCCCCGCATCGATCTCCGCAACCGGGAATTGATTGAGTCCCATCTCCGGGCTTTTGCTCTTTCGGAGCTTGGCTTGCCCCACGTCAAGCAGTCAGTAATCGAATTGCTGGAAGTGGATTTACCGACCCAACCCTTGCGGGCACAGACGATTGCGGCCCTTACTCTTGGTCAGCCACAGCTCAACAATCTCACCGCGGCATTTCTCAAGATTCTCGGAGCACTTGCCGCGCAGTTGGAACCCGAATCCTGGTTCTCGACCGCGTGGATCCAGAAGCAACTCGGCAACCTGCAAACCGATCTAGATCAATCTCTCAAACGTTGGCGCATTCTCTATCAGGAAGCCAAGGCCACACGTTCGCGGGCCAGTCATGAGATCGATCTTGGCACCTACACGCTCAACAGCCCGGAATACCGCGATCTCAAACGGCTTCAGGACCAATCCACCCGCCAACTCGATTTGCTCCAGAACCGCATGGAGTTTGGGTCTGGCAGTCCGGAGATGACCGAATTCTATGTGTTCCGCTATCTCGCCTCCGAAGGTTTTCTCCCCGGCTACAACTTCACCCGCCTGCCGGTTCGCGTCTTTGCCAGCCAGGGAAATGGAGGCGAATACATCTCCCGACCTCGCCTAATCGCACTTCGTGAGTTCGGGCCTGGAAACATCATCTATCACTCTCGGGAGAAATTCTCCATCTGCCAGATCATCCTGCCGGACATTCCTAGCCAAATTCGCAAAGCTCGCGTTTGCAAGGGCTCGGGCTATTGGCTCGATCAAAACGAAAACACCGCCGACACCTGCCCGTTCACCGGCATCGATCTCACCGAATCGAAGAACCGTGACGAATTTGTGGATCTCATCCCACTTAGCGAATGCCGTGCCCAGCCCCGTGAGCACATCACTTGCGAAGAAGAGGAACGCCGCCGTGTCGGTTTCAACATCGACACATTCTTCTCCGTGCCAGACGGCGACATGACCCGGGTGAAACGCGCTCGCATCCTCAGCGGTTCCGACCACCTGCTCAATCTCGCCTACATCCCTGCCGCACAGCTCATTCAGGTCAATAAGGGCGACAAATCCCAAAAGGAGGAGGGCTTTTTCCTCGATCTCTCCACCGGCTATTGGAAACCCAAGCCCGATCCTGAAAAGCCATCCGCAAACGAAATACGACGCGTCCAGATCTTCACCCACACCAACGCGGACGCCCTCTACATCGAGCCCGTCAAGTCCCTCGCGCTGGATGCATCCGGTGTACTTTCCCTCCAATACGCGATCAAGCGCGCCATTGAACAAGTCTTCCAGATCGAGTCTGCCGAACTGGGAGCCACCATCATGGGGGACAAGGCGCATCCGAATATCTTTCTATTCGAAGCCAGCGAGGGCAGTCTAGGCGTTCTCTCCCAACTCGCCACCGATGTGGATGCGTTCCGCAAAGTCATCGAAAAAGCGATCGTTATCTGCAACTTCGATGATCCCACTTACGCCGAGAAAGCTTCATACGACGACCTCCTCAGCTATTACAATCAACCCCACCACCTCATCCTCGACCGCTTCGTCATCCGCGAGGCTCTCGAAAAACTCAAAACCTGCTCCATTGATCTCGCTGATCCTAGCGGACACCGCAGTTATGAGGAGCAATACCAATGGCTTCGGAAGCAAATCGACACATCCTCTTGCACGGAAGAAAAATTCCTCAATTACCTCCACGAAAACAATCTCCGCCTGCCAGATGCCGCTCAAAAGAACGCACCTGGAATTTATGTGAAACCGGACTTTTTCTATCATCCCGACACCTGGGTGTTTTGCGACGGCACGCCGCACGACGAGATCCATGTCCAGGAAAATGACAAGACGCAGCGCAAGGCGCTCAAGGACCGTGGCGATGAGGTGATCGTTTACTACTACAAAGACAACCTCGCCGACGTGGTTGCCAGATACCCGGACATCTTCAAAAAAGTCGTTCAAACTCCATGACTTCCAGCAAAATTCAGCAACCCGGCAGCCTTGTCACTCTTCGCCACCGCGATTGGGTGGTCCTGCCCTCCGATGATCCCGAACTTTTGCTCGTCAAGCCTCTCGGCGGTTCGGAAGAGGAATCTACCGGCATCTTCCTACCGCTCGCCACAGGCGCGGATGTCCCCTCGCCAGCCGAATTTCCAAAGCCCGACTCGGAGGATCTCGGGAACTTCGCACAAGCTCGCCTTCTGCACAATGCCGCGCGCCTTTCGTTCCGCAGTGGAGCTGGTCCCTTCCGTTCACTGGCGCGGATTTCCTTCCGTCCCCGAAGCTATCAGATGGTTCCGCTCGTCATGGCTCTCCGCCAGGAAACTGTCCGCCTACTTGTCGCCGATGATGTTGGCGTTGGCAAAACCATCGAGGCCCTGCTTATCGTTCGAGAACTGATAGATCGCCGGAAAATCCGCCGCTTCGCCGTCATTTGCCTGCCGCATCTTTGTGACCAGTGGCAGCAGGAAATCCGCGACAAGATCGGCGTCGAAGCCGTCGTCATTCGATCAAACACCCAGGCCCGCCTTGATCGGGAAATCCACGGCGACACCTCCGTCTATCAATTCTACCCGTTCCAGGTTCTCAGCGTGGACTACATCAAGTCGGAAACCCGTCGGGCCACCTTCATCAGTCAGTGCCCGGAAATGGTCATCGTCGATGAAGCCCACACCTGCGCGCGCCCGCAAGGGGCCTCCGCTTCTCAACAGCAGCGTCACGATCTCATCCGCCGAATCGCCGCCAAGGAAGGCCAGCACCTCGTCCTTCTCACCGCCACACCCCACAGCGGCAAGCAGGAGGAGTTCGCTTCCTTATTAGGCTTGTTGGATCCGTCGTTTGAGCAACTGGATGTAGCCACCGCCACTCAGGCCGAGCGCCAGCGCCTCGCACGCTCCTTCGTCCAGCGCCGCCGCGAAGATGTAGAGCGCTGGATGAACGAAGACACGCCGTTTCCCAAACGAGATCCAGGTGAGTTCGACTACAATCTCTCCACACCCTACCTCGCGTTTTTTGAAAACCTTCTCGCATTCGCCCGCACTCTCGTAGCTGGCGACGAACAAGACGAACGGGCCAAGCGAGTTCATTACTGGACCGCGCTAGGACTGCTCCGCGGTGTGATGTCCAGCCCTGCCGCCGGCGTCGCCATGCTTCGCGCCCGCCGTGCCAAACTCGGCGACACGTCCGACTTTGCGGATGAGGAATCCGCTGAAAGCCCCGTTCACGACAAGCCCGATGGCTTCGAATCCGACTTACCTCCTGTCGAGTGCGTAGAGAATACCGAATGGTCTCAACATCAACTCCGCAAGCTCCGCGATTTCGAAAAGGAACTCGCCGCTCTCAACGGTCCCAAGTCCGACCACAAGCTGGAAGCCGCCCGCATGGTCGTGGAAGACTGGCTTCAAAGCGGTCACAACCCCGTCATCTTCTGCCGCTACATCCAAACAGCAATTTACCTCGGCGAAGAACTACGTCCACTTCTAGCCAAGAAGTTCCCCAAGGCGGACATTCAGGTTGTTACTTCCGAGGATCCAGACGAGATCCGCCGCGATCGCATCGAGGCGATGGGGCAATCCAAACACCGTGTCCTCATCGCGACCGATTGCCTTTCGGAGGGCATCAACCTCCACGAGCACTTCACCGCCGTCCTTCACTACGATCTTCCTTGGAACCCGAACCGCCTCGAACAGCGTGAAGGCCGTGTGGACCGTTTCGGTCAGCGAGCTAAGGTAGTGAAGGCCTATCTCCTTTTTTCCAAGGACAGCGCCGTCGATGGTGTCGTGCTCGATGTCATTCTCCGCAAGGTGCGCGAAATTAAACGCTCCACCGGCATCAATGTCCCGTTCCCCGAGGACAGCCAGAGCATCATCGACACGATCACCCAGTCACTGCTGCTCAACCCGGACCGTAAAATCTCCACCCGCCGTGGCGACAATGGACAGACCGAGTTCAACTTCGAGGAATTCGACGAAGCCGGCAAACTCCGCGTGGAGATCTCCGACAAATACCGCAAGGCTGCAGACCGCGCCTCGTATTCGCGATCCGTTTTCGCCCAACATGCGATCAGGGCCGAAGAGATCGAACATGACCTCCGGGAAAACGACGAAGCCATCGGTTCCCCAGCCGCTGTGAAAGCCTTCGTTCTCGAAGGTCTCCGCTCTCTCTTTGGTGCTCAGATCGATGAGGAAGGGGAGGGCTATCGCCTCTACACCGCCAACCTCTCGCCATCGGCATTGTCCCATCTACCCAAAGCCGCATCCGTTCTCGTCTCCTTTGATTCTCCCACACCGGAAAACCATATCTATCTCGGCCGCAATCACCCCTTCGTTGAGCAAATCTGCCAGATCGTCCTCGCCCACACCATCAGCCGCCAGAAGCACGCCGCCGCTCGTGCCGCCGTCATGCGTACCGACTCCGTCACCAAGCCCACCACCTTGCTGCTCTTCCGTTGCCGCAATGTGATCGAGGAGAAGAAGGGGAGCGGTCACCAACTCGTAGCGGAGGAAATGCTCCTCTGGGGTTACCGGGGAAATCCGGAAGATCACGACCTGCTCTCATTCGATGAAGCCCATGCGCTGCTCTCCTCCGCCCGTCCCTCAGGAGATTTCACGACTGAAAGACGCACCCGCCTTCTCGATGATCGCCTCTCCTCCCTCGACCAACTCCGCCCCGCCTTCGACGCTCTCGCCGAACAACGCTGCATCCACCTCGTCGAGGCCCACGAACGCTTCTCCGCCCTAGTCGAAAAGAAACGCTTTGGCGTCGTTTATCCCGTCCTCCCCATGGACGTCCTCGGCGTCTACGTCCTCATGCCTTCCTGATTTTCCTTATCCACCTACCCCCAAAGACTTCCAGCATCCAAAAAACCTGCGGACCCTCTGAATACCCACATTCCGCACGATACACTTGACGAATGTATCGTGCCTTATTACTGTATTGGAAATGATTTCCCTGCAACAACGCCTGCTCGACTACCTCGAACCCCTCACGGGGGAGCGGCCTGACCTTGCACCCGAGAAGGCCACCAACCTACCTCTTTTCCTCAGGGAACGATTCAATTTTCAAAACATCCGCCTTTTTGGAAAACGCTACATTCTCGCCTTGGAGAAGGAAAATGGGGACTCCGAATCCCCCGGCGAATATGAAAACCATATTCGCCTCATGCAGCCCCAGTTCACGGAATCCGTGGCACTGGTCCTACAGCGACTCCCCTCGTATGCCCGCAACCGAATGGTCCGTCTGGGGATTCCTTTCATTGTCCCGGGCAGCCAGACCTTCCTGCCCGCAGCCCTGATTGATCTGCGCGAACGCTTCACCCAGCCCAAACCGGACAAGGGGAAAAAGCTCACGCCGACTGCCCAGTGTCTCGTCCTCTACCACCTTCAGCGCCAGCCTCTGGAAAATCTCCCGCTACGGGACATTGCGGAAAAGATCGGCTACTCGCCCATCATGCTCACCAAGGTGAAGGATGAATTGGAGGCGACGGGCGTCTGCCGCACCTCCCGCATTGGCCGTTCCATCGCTCTTGAGTTCACCACCCAAGGCAGGAACCTCTGGGAAACCGTCCAGCCCATCCTCTCCAGCCCGGTCAAGAAAACCCTCTGGGTTCGCTGGGATCCGCCAAGCTACCCGGCCCTGATCGCGGGTCTCACCGCCCTGAGCAGGAAAACAATCATGGCGGATGATCGGTTGCCCACCTACGCACTGCTTTCCGCCACCTTCCAAGCCAACCTTGAACACGGACTCTACAACGGTTGCAGGGGCCCGGAAGACGCGAACCTCCGCCTCGAAAGCTGGAGCTACAATCCACTCCTGTTCGGCGACACCAAGATGGTCGATCCACTTTCCCTCTTTCTCAGCCTGCGGGACTTCCCAGACGAGCGGGTTCAGCAGCAGTTGGAAACCCTCATCGACAAGATCACATGGTAAAAGGCCTCGACATCTTCCGTGACCGCTTCAGCGAGTTTGAAGGCTCCTTCATTCTGATCGGCGGTGCCGCCTGCGACCTTTGGTTTGATCAACTCCGCCAGCCATTTCGCGCCACCCAGGATCTGGACCTGGTGCTTTTGATAGAAGTCATCTCCCCGGAGTTCGTGAAAGCCATGCGCGGTTTCATTACCGAAGGCGGCTACCAATCCCGCCAACGCACGAATGGCAGCCCCGAACTCTATCGATTTGCCAACCCCACCAACGATTCTTTCCCGGCAGAAATCGAATTATTCAGCCGAAATCCAACAGGCTTCGAACTTGCCCCCGGAGAGGTCATCCCTGTGGAGATCGAACCGGATCATCACAGCCTCTCCGCCATTCTTCTCAACGAGGATTACTACGCCCTCATCCGCACCCACCACGACAACCGTGACGGCTTGGAAGTCGCCAATGCCACCTCGCTGATTCCTCTCAAGGCCTTCGCTTGGCTGGATCTCACCCGCCGCAAAACGGAAGGCGAATCCATCGACTCCAAGAAAATCAAAAAACACCGGAACGACGTTTTCCTCCTCGCCGCCACCCTGCCAGGCGAACTTGGACCTGATCTTCCTGCCTCAATAGTCGCCGACCTCACCCGCTTTCTTGAGGCCTTCCCCGCCGATTCACCCGACTGGCAGTCCATCCTTGACGCCCTGAAATCAAACCCAGCCAGCCGCGGCATCCCAGCCAAATCCCTTCGCAACGCCATCCAGACCTATTTCGACATCACTCCGGACTAACGGACAACTGATTGACCGACCAAAACGACTCCGCCCTCACATCCTGTTGTCTTCCGCCCCTCTCAAAATCGATCCGAATGTCCAAAAACCCAAACACCCCGTTCGGCCGCGCTAACGAAGCCGATCGCATTCAAAATGTTCTGAACGAATGGATCGCCGCCCCCGTGAACACGGGAGGCCTGACGGTTCTCGGTGTTTCCGGCTATGGCGGGGTAGGCAAAAGCTTCTTGCTGAACAGCGTGCTGAACGAAAAGAAGCTGGAAGGCCGTGATGCCTTGGTCATCAAAATCGACGGCGGCAAGAAACGCCTGCTTACGGATTTCATGGGATTTGTGGATGAAAAGCTGGCCCCGAAAGTAGTCCGGTTCAAGGGATCGAATCCCAAGGACGATCAATTCCCGGAAACCCGGAAATTGGTATCCCACCAGAGGAAACTGGCCGCTAACGTTGTAGCCGAAGTCGAGGCAAGCAACCTTCCCAAGAATGTTAAGAACGCGGCGAAAATTCTCTATCGATTCAATCCCTTGATCTCGAAGATTCCCGAAGTCGGCCCGGCCCTTTCACAACTCCTTGAACTCGGTGAAAAGTTCAAGGTGGAGGAATATGCCGAGCCTGCCATAGAGCTGTTAAACAGTTTGAAGGCCCTCAAGCCATCGCATGGCTTCTTTGGCAAAAAACTACATCTCTCCCCGCTGGAACGGCTTGCCATTAGCCCGCTTGAAACCATTGCTGAAGCATACGAAACCGATGTTCGCGCTCGTCTGGTAGGCTACGAAGGCAAGAAAATCTTCAAATTCCTTCACCCGAAGGCCAAGGGAATCAATCGACTGCTTTTGGTAATCGACGACTACGAATCCACAAGCGCTGTTTTGGGGGAACTGCTGACGGATCACTTGTTTCCCAGGTTTGCTCAGGCCCCATATCCCGTCCTGGCAATCATAGCCGGACGTGATGATCTCCGTGATGCAGACCCTGAGTTCTCGAAAGACCTCGCGCCATACGTTAGGGACCGCATCACACTGGAACCTTTCACCAAGGAAGAAGCGATCCTGTTCCTGGAACAAGCGGGCTACGGGGCAGAGGAGGCAGCCAAGCTTTATGAGGAATCGAACGGGTATCCCTTCGTTCTCTCGCTTCTGAGTGATTTCAAAGCCAACCAAGGTGAACGCCCGGCAACTTTCTATCAGCAATTCTACGAACGCACCACTCAGTGGATGACGCCACAGCAAAAGGAATGGTTGTTAACGCTTTGCTACCTCAGTGAGGTCAACAACTCCAGCATCAAACGGATGATGCCGGATGCGTCGCCTGCATTGATCATGGATTGGTTCCGACGCGAGGCGTCTGTTCGAGACGTCAAATCAGCATGTTTCCGGGTGGATCCATACATCCGGAAAATGTTGATCCAGCATCATGGAAATCTGGTTGGCCCGGAAATCCAGCAGGACCTGCTCAACAGGGGACAGGCTGCATCCTCCACCGAACACAGCTAACCGATCACTTTCAGCTTCCACCCCATGCTCCACCCGTCCATCCGCCTCGAAGGCTCCATCCTTTCCGCCGACATCCTCGATGCCATCGAGCGGGGCGAACGGTCGCACCAGTTGCCCAAGGATTTCGGCCTCGATCCTTCCACCAAGGTCAAAGATGAGATCGCCGATGCCTGGGCCGCCGCCCGCGCCTACTGGGCTGCCTATCAGGTGAAAATCTCCCGTCTCAAAGAAGGAGCCACCGGCACCACCGAGACCCGCAACCAATGGCTTGTCCCGCTGCTCGGCCTGCTCGGCTATCAGCTCAACCTCGCCGAGTCCGAGGTTCTCCAAGGGAAAACCTACCGCATCTCCCACCGCGATCCCGCGCGCGACCAACTTCCCGTTCACCTCATCGGCTGGCATGAGTCGCTCGATCGCCGCAGCACCGTGCCCAATGCCCCGCGCATGTCGCCCCACGGGCTGGTCCAGGAATACCTCAACCTCACCGAGCACCTCTACGGCATCGTCTCCAACGGTCGCCTCATCCGCCTGCTCCGGGATTCCTCTCGCCTCGTCAAGCTCACCTTCATCGAGTTCGACCTCGAACGCATTTTCACCGAGGAACTCTTCGCCGACTTCGCCCTCTTCTACCGCCTGCTCCACGCCTCCCGCCTGCCGGTCAGGCAGGACGCTGTCGCCGAGGCCCCGATTGAAATCTACCACCAGGACTCGCTTGATTCCGGCTCCCGCATCCGCAACGGCCTCAGTCGCGCCGTCCATAGCGTCATCCTCGATCTCGCCAACGGCCTGCTCAACCACCCGGCCAACCATCGCATCCGCGAGCTGGCCGCCACCGATCCCCACGGGCGCTTCTCCGCCGACTTTTACGCCCACCTTCTCCGCCTCATCTACCGCTTGCTCTTCCTCATGGTCATCGAGGAACGCGGCCTCGCCCATGTCTCCGGCACCGACAAGCGCCTCCGGGAAATCTACGACCTCGGCTACTCGCTCGCTCGCCTCCGCCGCCTTTCGGAAAAACCCCACTTCGCCGATGCCCGCCACAGCGATGCCTGGCTAGCCCTCATCGCTCTCTTCCGCCTCGTGGACGAATCCGGCCGCGGCCTCAAACTCGGCGTTGCCCCGCTCGGCGGCGATCTATTCAACGCCGGCTCGCTCGGCGTGCTGGAGGATTGTTCCCTCGACAACGCCACCTTCCTCGGAGCCCTCCGCCAGCTCACCCTCTTCACCAATCCCGTTACCCGTCAGCTCATGCGGGTCAATTACGGTGCCCTCAACGTCGAGGAATTCGGCTCCGTCTATCAGGGTCTGCTGGAGTTCGAGCCCCGCGTCACCGAGATCGAAGGCAAATGGCACTTCGCCTTCGCCCAAGGCGACGACCGCGCTGCCACCGGCTCCCACTACACCGAGGACGAACTCGTCCAGCCGCTCATCAAGCACTCGCTCGACCACCTGATCGCAGAAAAACTCAAATGGGGTGCGGACGTCTCCCCCACATCTTCATCCAACCACCGCCAAGCGCAGGAAACCGCCCTCCTCTCCCTCAGAGTCGCCGACATTTCCTGCGGCTCCGGCCACATCCTGCTCGCCGCCGCACGCAGCATCGGCATGGCTCTCGCCATCGTCCGCACTGGCGATGACCAACCCAGCCCTACCGCCTACCGCGAGGCCGTCCGCGATGTGATCAAAAATTGCATCTACGGCGTGGACCTCAATCCGCTCGCCGTGGAACTCTGCAAGGTCGCTCTCTGGCTGGAAGCCCACGTCCCCGGCGAACCTCTAGGCTTCCTCGACCACCACATCAAATGCGGCAACGCCATCGTTGGCTTCGTCACTCGCGACGAACTCGACAAAGGCATCCCCGACGAGGCCTTCAAAACCCTCCCCGGCGACGATAAGGACATCGCCGCCGCCTTCCGGAAAACCAACAAATCCGAGCGCAAGGAACGTGCCACCGGCCAGAAGCAACTCCCGCTCGCCCCCGAGCTTCAGGAAAAACTCGACGCCGTCCTCGCCCGCATGCGCGAGCTATCCGCCCTGCCCGAGCACACTCCCGCCGAGATTGCCGCCAAGAAAAAGAATTACGCCACCCAATCACAGGACGCCTACCTGCTCCGCCAAATCGCCGCCATCCCCATCGCCCAGTTCTACCAACCGAAAACCGCCGGCAACAAAGCCAACCTCATCACCGACGCCACCTTCCGCCACTACCTGACTGGCCGCACTCCGCAAGGCCAGGCCACCGCCTCCGCCTGGGCACTCGCCGAACGCAAAAAAGCCTTCCACTGGTTCCTCGAATTCCCCGACATCATCGCCAACGGCGGCTTCGACTGCATTCTGGGAAATCCACCTTATCTCGGGGGCCAGGCACTCAGCGGCACCTACGGTTATTCATTCTGCGAATACTTGAGATGGCAATACGCCCCAACCGGCCTCAGCGATCTAGTAGCCTTCTTCCTCCGTCGCATTTTTTCAATCCTCCGCCCCACCGGCTTTACTGCCTTCATCACCACCAACTCAATCAAGGACGGTGACGTGCGCAAGGATGGACTCGAACAAGTCATCGCCGCTGGCGGCACCATCAATATGGCCGTGCGCGGCATCAAATGGCCGGGTGTGGCAAATCTCATTGTTTCTCTTGTTTCGATCCATCGCGGCGAGTGGAAAGAAGCCCGATCCCTTGATGGAAAGCCGGTAAATTTGATTAGCGCTTTCTTTGAGGACTCGGAAGACGGCGGCGACCCCATCGATCTCCGGGACAGCTCCGACAAGGTATTCCAAGGTTCCATCTTCCTGGGTGACGGTTTTCTTCTTACTCACACCGAAGCTAACTCCCTAGTTGCCCAGTCAGCTAGAAACGCGGAAGTCATTTCTCCGCTCATCAACGGCCAGGAACTCAACAATCAGCCTGACCAAAAACCATGCCGCAGCATCATCAACTTTCGTGACTGGCCCGAGCAAAGAGCACGGAAATATTCCGAGCCATTTTCAATCCTCGAATCCCAAGTGAAGCCCGAGAGGGCCAAGAATAATCGCGCATGTTATCGTGATCGATGGTGGATCTATGCCGAACCACGCCCTAGGCTAATCCGCCTGTTGCCTCAGCATCCTCTTTGCTTTGGAGCCGCTGCAACGACCAAATACCTAAACTTCTCCGCTGCCCCAACGGATAGAGTTTTCGCTAATACGATCTACGTCTTCACCACCGACCGCTGGGATCACTACGCCGTCGTCCAATCCACCATCCACGAAGTCTGGGCACGTAAATACAGCGGTGCGTTGAAACAAGACCTCCGCTACTCCCCATCGAAGTGCTTCGACACCTTCGCATTCCCCGCCGGGCAGTGGCAGCAACCCAACCCGGACCTCGCCGCCATCGGCGAACGCTACCACGAGCACCGCCGTGACCTGATGCTCCGTCTCTGGCTCGGCCTCACCGACATTTACAACCTCTTCCACGCCCCGGATCTCGGCGCCCGCCTAACCAAGCTCTTCACCAAGCGAGCACAAACCGCCGATTGGATGATTTCCGAAAAGGTCACTCCGGAACTTTTCGCAATTGCCGGCACCCTCAACCTGGAACAAGCCCGCGACGCCATCCTCCAACTCCGCGACCTCCACCGCCAGCTCGACCAAGCCGTCCTCACCGCCTACGGCTGGCACCAACCAAGCCCCGACGGCCCCGCCATTGACCTCGCCCACGACTTCCAACAAGTCGAAACCCTCCCCGAAAACGACCGCACCCGCTACACCATCTCCCCCGCCGTCCGCAAAGAACTTCTCACCCGTCTCCTCAAACTCAACCACACCCGCGCCGTAGAGGAACAAAACGCCACTCCCGACAAAGCGAAACCCAAAGCGATCCGCAAATCCAAGCCTAACATCGCTCCAGTTCCGGAGTTGGAACTCGGACTCAACCTGTTCGGCAACCTCCCCGCGCCGGCCAAATTGGTTCCTGCCGCCGAGATGGCGTCATTCGCCTCGGCATATCCCTCCACCTTGGCCGACAGCTTCATTTGCTCCCTCACCTTGGCGATGCTCGATTGGGAGGACACGATCTCCGCATCCAATCATCTCGATGCCTTGATCCTGGTCACCGACACCAGCCTTTGCGACACACTCCTGCAACCGGGCCTAACACCAGAAAACAAGCGGCTCCTGGGATCCATCTCGAAAGAGTGCCGTATGGCGAAACAAGACGGTCTCAAATGGTCCGCCTGCATTCATTATCTCCAGCATCGCAAGGCCATCTCGCTCGACCCAGGCAATCCACGGGGCATTCACAAAGGGCTGGATTTCGTCCCGGTTCAAAAATCTCTGCCCAACACCAAAAGTGCCATCGCCGCCTTGGCTCTGGAAGTGACCCGGAAGCTCAATGAAATCAGGGATCGTCCGGATCTCACGCCGGTTCAAAAATCGGCTTTTGCCAGCTTCAAAAAAATCCACGACGAAACTTACGCCACCGTCTAGCACCTTTACCTATGAGCATCCTATCCCAACTTTCACAGTCGCCCATCAAAGCCTCTCCAGACGTTTGGATTCATAGGATCGCACTTTTGAGCAAAATCGCACCCGAACCCTCATATATCCGTGAGATCATCACCCTGCGCAAGGGGCTCAACATTATCTGGGCCGAAGAGCCGGAATCAGAAGAGACCGGGGGCGACGTTGCCGGTCACAGTGCTGGAAAGACCACCTTTTGCCGAATCATTCGCTATGTCCTCGGAGAAAAAACCTTCTCCAACAAGGCCAATACCCAAGCGATCAAAAGGGCTTTCCCTACTGGCTATGTCGCAGCCGAACTTTATGTCAAAGGTCAGCGCTACGCAGTCCTTCGTCCGTTGGGTGATAACCGGAATTCTTATGTCCTTAAAGATGGCACCATCGAGCAAGTGATCAAAGACAGGGGCGAAGTCGCCTATCAGGACAACTACCCGGCCAAACTCGGCCTGGACAAGTTTATTGAGGAATTCGCGACCAGCAGCGTCGTTCGCACGAACGAGCCGATTCTGTGGGGCCATATCCTCGCCTGGTGCGCCCGGGACCAGGAAGCACGCTTTCAAAATATCTACGACTGGCGCTCCTCCCGTAGCGAATCCGACTGGCCCTCGTTTCGCTTCCCAAAATCCGACCCGCTTTTCGTCATGCGCGTGGCTCTGGGGCTGTTCCTCCCTTCTGAGCTGAAGTCGGAGGAAAGTCTCGCGGAAATCTCCAGGAAACTGACAGAAGCGGAAACAGGCCTTGAACGGGCCAAACGCGAGCCTGAATACTGGCGCGACCATCTCACCGAGAAACTCCGAAAGAATCTGACGGAGATTACCCCTGGGAATAAAAAAGAGATCGAGGAGGCCCCATTGCAGGCCGAGGATCTTTTCCCTGACTTGAAGCGGCTAACGGGCAAAGCCGTGTATGACTTGGGAGAAATTCAGAACGAGGAGGATGTGCGGATCAAGCTCATCGAAACCGAGATCAAGGATCTCCAAGAACAGGCCATACAAGCAAAGAGCGATCTAAAACAACTACAGACTCTTTTCCAAGTGGATACAAGAGCGTCCACTGAGCTTACGAACATGCAGAACGCTGTCCAAGTGGAGAGAGATCAGATCGAACAGGCCAAGCTGCTAATGTGCGGTTACGGCAATCTTTTGGTGGGAGACTGTACTCATGTGAAAAACCGCCAGACACTTCTATCTGCCAACCCAAAGCCCAACGAAATCCTGAATCCCGAGGAACTCAAAGCCCGTGATGCTGAGTTGAAAAAGGTGAATCTCCAAATCTCAAATCTTCAGCGAACGATCAAAGCGAGGGATCTGGAAATAGACGCATTAACCAAGAAGAAAGATACTGCTAAAGCCTCAACAGAAGCCCGCACCCGCTTCCTGACCGATCTGAAGTCGTGTCTGGAAGAACTGATCATTTGGACCGAGCGCGCCTCCAGCCCTCAAAAGTTTGAAAAGCTGAAACCCATGGCCGAAGGGATCGATAGCCTGAAGCTTCAGATTTCGAATAAGCAGGAAGCTTTGAACAAGCTCATTGCAGAGCACGATGACAACAGGGACCTGCTTTCGCTGATTTTCTCAGCTTCTGCAAAGACCGTCTTGCCATCCTCCGCTTATGACGGCGTCGTGAAATTCCAGGATCGTGAACTCAATTTCCAAATCACCAAGAAGGGCACGATGACCGGCGAGGCGATGGAAACGTTAGCGGTGTTGCTGGGCGACCTCAGTTGCCTGATTTACAATTCTCTCTCCGATAAGTCCCACCTGCCTGGAATCATGATTCACGACAGCCCACGGGAAGCCGACTTGGGACTCCGGCTGTATCACAGCTTCATCCGCTTCGTAGCCGGATTGGATCAATCCTTCACGGAAAAAATCGGCTGCCCATTTCAATACATCCTCACCACCACCACGGCACCGCCGGAAACGGTCAAAAAGTCAGATGCCGTTCGTCTGCAACTGGACGCCGCCAAACAAGAAGGACTGCTTTTCAGAACGGATCTTTCCTTCACAGAAGAAGATGCGGACCTGCTTTCAACGTAACAGAGACGAAATCGCGAATCCCCTCAAAACATGGCCGCCAAGCCCTACCATCAAATGAGTCACGAAGATCTCGGCATCAGTTCTTACGAAGCTAACCTCGTCAGGAGCTGCGAAATCTGCAACAGATCTTTCAGAATTACCGACTCCCCGCCGTACCAATGGGGTGGCGGCGCAACGACTTCTCTCGCCTACCGTGCCAAATGTGAATGCTGGTGCCTTGCCTGTTATCTTGGCGTAGGCCCTACTGACCTCCCTGATGACGAGCTGAGTGAAGAGATCGAGTCCGACACCGCGGACACCGTGGACGACAAGATATTGGAGCAAGCCAGATCCTCCATTCAAAGCCTCCAGATCGGTCCAAACTGGAAAGAATGGACTAGGGAGAAGGATGCCAGAATTTATGAGGCACAGTCCAAAGGAGAGATTCTCACAGCATATTCGTTCTTCACGGATCGCAAGATCCCCCTGATCATCATGCCGTTGACGAAGGCAATCAGTGTGCGGTCAATACACTATCCGAATGGCATTACCTACTATCCTCCCGGCAAAGCCAACCTTGAAGGATTCCACAAGGTGGATACCCGGAGCGAGTGGTCCGAAGCCTTGCCACCAACCCAGACGCCGCCTTGGACATCATTCGACAATCTATCACAGCACGGCCTCTTGGTTTTTCCAGCCGCTCTCGCCCCTGAAATCATCGCAAGAGCGGATCACGACACACACTTGGAGCTGATCCGCCGCCTCTCAGAAGAGGTGGACAAGGTGTGCCTAAATTTCGTGCGCTTCTACACCTGCACTCTCGACAAGCCCCGCTGCATTCCTGCTCGTGCCGGCCAGACCGACACGGACCCGGCAATAAGCATGTGCCTGATCTACGACCCAGAACAGAAGTCGTCTCAGATCTACGGCGGCGCGGCGTTTCCATTTGCTTTCACTGGCAGCACCGGCATTTGGCTCCGCCAGCCTGAGTGGCCTGATTTTCCCGGCGATGGGCAGGTTGGCAATATTGTTCACCACGCCCTATCACTTTATGCCATCAACCTAGAAGCCAGCAGCGACACCCTCAGATTTGTCCAGTCGCTTTCGATGTTGGAGTTTCTTGCATACCCGACCGAATACAAGGCGTTCGAGGAAGTCAAAAAAGTCATCGCTCGCTATATCGCGACGGATCAATCCTCTTACAACCGGATCCTCGAACGCTTCTTTGAACTCACCGGCAAAAAGGACCCCGAAACTCACGCGATCATCGGACTGCGAACCCGAGTCGTCCACATTGGTGACAGAATTGAATCATTGATCCCTGATCCGGAACAAAGACGGCTATTGTTCTCCGAGTTGGATGGCTACATACGGGCCGTGCTGGATCACATGATCCAGCATTCCGACATCGACTTCGAAGAGTATGTCCAGATTCGAAAAACTTTCCCCGCGTTCCTTAGCGGTAAACAGCAATAAAAGAACTCATGTGAAGAAGTTCCCGCATATCTCAAACAAATAACTTCGTGACCCCAGAAGAATTTAATGCTCTCTGCATCGACCAGCTTCGCGCCGCTAAGCTCGACGAACGAATTGCTGTCATCGGATCAGGTCCCTCCTCACCATACATTGCACCAATCAAGAATCTCCAAGCCAAGTTCTGTGATCAATGCGGCATCACTCCACAACCAAACGAAGAGTTCTGGGCACTAGCAGAACGTGCCTACGTCAGTAATTCATCAGAGTATTTTCAGATTATCCGCTCTACTTATGGCGATACGCCACACTGGCAGGCACGGACATACGACCACATCGCTAGATTGCCAGTCCAAGGTTGGGTCACGTTCAATTACGACGATCAACTGCCAAGGGCATGCTTTGACTTATTGGGAACATCCTTCGCGGATTACTTCTCTGTCTATCCTGCAATCGACGGTCAAACATACGCGACACCTCAGGAGTTCCTTGGAATCCAAAAGAAGTTGATGGCACTCCACGGATACAGCAATGACACCAATCCGCTTTGGGAAAAACAGGTCATTCTAAAAACAAGCGACTACAACTTTCATTACATTCAGAATCCGGCACCCCTTTTTGCCTGGTGGCGTGATATGCTCCTGACCGCTCCCTGTATTTTCCTTGGAACCTCATTGAGGGAGCCTGGTCTGCACCGAGCGATTGAACATCTTTTGATTGAACACCGTGACCGTCTGATAGCGATGAATCACATCCATCTGATGGACAATCGCCCGATTCCGAAATCTACGAACTACTCGCCACCGGGAACGTCTCTCTTTGTAATCAAACAAGTTCACTACGATCCAATCGACGATAATTACTCAGGCCTGATCCAAGTGCTAAGCGAATTCTCAGGCCTTTCCGCACTGCGCCCGACACCTCGATCAATGGGTCCGCAACAAATCACGCCGACCGACACTTTCACATACTCCTGACCATGAAACTCAATCAACAACTTGCACTTATTAGAGCCGCAGCGGGTTCAATCAAGGCAGCAAGAGACGCTCCGGAGATTATGCGGTGGGTTTCACAAGGAAATCCCTATGATCTCATCTTTTTCCAGAACCTCGGCGATCCAGATTGGATCCCCGAACTCGCTTCATACGGGTATTTTGATAGCTTACCAACCACCGAAACAAAGTTGGACGGAACCGTCATCTACGCCCACTCGCTCGCACTACGTGGGCTGAGTAATATCGCAGCGGAAGCACCTACTGATGTGCTCCGGATTCTCGAATCATTTACCATTCCCGAGAACCCCTCTGTTAAAGATCAACTGATGGGCATCCTTGCGGCAATCAACGATCCCAATCTGACGGAACGCGTCTTACAAATGGCTGAGAAAGTTGTTCGAGTCCAACCCTTCACAAATATTGTCTGGATCGACGATATTCTCGCAAATGCTCTTCGTTCAGGGGCTCAAAGCCCAACCCTACGCCTAGTTGAAACACTTCTCGACGTGACACTGTCCGCAACGGAGAGACAACCTCGCTCAGTAGATGCATGGCAAATTGGTGAGATTGATAGAGATGTCCTTGCTCCCATTTCGGAATCCATACCTCTTCCTGTGGCCCGCGTAGTGTTTTCAATTTTCGTGAAGTGGATCCAAATACAGCGCGGACAGGATAGGAACCCGGCAAATGGGTCGTTTGAAGGCCTACTTGATCTTCCACCACTACCAGAAGAGGATCATCCCAGCGCCTACTGGCTTGAAGACTTCCACGGTTCAGTTATTGGATTTCACGAATTTGAATCGATTCTCGCACATCGTCTTTTCGAAATCGGAACAATGATCTTCCGAAACGAAAAGCCGGATGAGATTTCGGAATTCGACAATTTGCTCCGATCAAATCCATGGCGCCTCTTCGCGAGACTCCGCTGGCAACTCTATGCCGATTACCCTGAACATTCTCTTGAGTTGGCCCGCAAGGACGCAATCGGACGCATCCCCAATCTTGGCCATTATGCGGGCTCCCATGGATACGAGATGGCTCAAATGCTCGAAGTCCATAGCAAGATGTATGGCGACGCTTTTCTAACGACAAATAATGTCGAATCATTTTGTGCCGCTGTTCGAGCCGGCCCAATCGATCACGAGGGAAATCTCGTTACAGAAAGCACCTACCCCGAAACATTCCACCGCACGCAGCTTTATCCAATACGTTCCCTGCTCACAGACGAAGACTTGGATTTCTTCAACAGCCTGTTCGAAGGCAACCCGGAGATTCGAGCGGAGGCCTTCAAGCCGTTTTCCTCGGGCGGCGCAAAGGTGGTCGAGAATGTGCCGCCAAAGAAGGCTTTGGAAATGCAAAGCATGCCGGATGCTGAACTCTGGGATTTCCTGAACGACTGGGTTCCCAACCCAAAGCGCCCTGATCCGGAGAAGTGGTGGGTTGAGGAGGATGTCGGTGCTCTTGGCGTCATGTTTGCGGAACTACTGGAATCAACACCCGAAAGGTTTCCAGCATCCGCCCAATGGTGGAAGAACCTTACCCGCCCCAGTGTGCTTCTTAAACCACTTGATCGTGCCACGAATCGAATCTCAGAAGCTGCCAAGAGTGCTACAGAATCGAAGGCAGTACCCACCGAGAACGATTGGCGAATTTGGTTTGGCTTGGCTTCATGGATCACGAACCAGAGAACTGTGTCGCCCATTGTTGAAAGTTCTGAAGACGGCGACATCGAACTCGAAGATCGGACTTGGGAATGGCCTTGTATGGTTGTCGTTCGTTTTCTGACTACAGCGCTAGGCAGCAAATTCGAGCTGCCAAACGACCTCGCTTCCGGAACCGGCCCAATCCTCCGCAAGCTGATTGACGATCCGGATCTCAGACTGGAAAACAAGGATAAGCCATGGATGGACGACTGGCAGACAACCGCCATTAATTCAGTGCGAGGAACAGCGGTTGATGGCTTGTTGGAACTTGCTCTGTACCAAAAGCGGCATGGCGGCAATCCTGATCCTGATGGTTGGATTTTCGATCTCATCGTAAGTCGCTTGAAGTTGTCAAATGAGTCACCAGCCGTCTTTGCGATCTTTGGATCACGCCTCCGCTTGCTCCTTCATCTCTTTAGCGACCAGTTTAAAACTCAGCCCGAATTGCTGCTTCCGTCTGATCGCAAGGAGCGCCGTAACACGCTGCTTCTTTCTCATTTTCGTTTCGACAATCCAATGACGCTTGTCATTGAGACGCTTCCGATGCTTCCAGATGCGGCAATTGATTGTCTCGTCGAAATGATCAGTCTGAATAAGGATGATCAGGAATCACGCGGCGACTTCGGCGGACGCTTAGGAACTCATCTCGGGTTTTACTACTGGAATGAATCGTTTTCAGACCAGGCGACCGCGGATGCCATTCTCGATCGCTATTTCGCAACGGCCAAACCAAGTCACCGGGGTAATTTCATCCGGCACATCGCGCGCGTGTTCGCTGAATCACCTGACGTCGAAGACCTCCGCCCTCTCCACAAAATGGTTTGCGAACTGTGGGATCGACGTTTCGGTCGCATTGAACAAGAACTGGCAGCCAAGAGCATACACCCATCGGATGTTCACAGCGAACTATCCGCCTTCATTGATTGGCTCGGAATTGTGGGACTTCCCTTCGTGTGGCGGCATGATCGAATTCTTCGCGCCATCAAACTTCTGCAGAAAGCGCCCGGTGCTGGTTTCACCATTAAGACTCTTGAGAAAATTTCCTCAAAGCCTGAACAACTGAATGCATCCTTAGAAATCCTGATCGCTCTCATGTCGAAAGACTCCCAAGAGCTCCGCTGGACCTATCAAACCAAGTATCTCAAACCCATAATACTAAGGGGTATTAGTTCAGAGAATGCTGAAACCATGAAGTTCGCGGAAGAAGCTCAAGAACTTCTGCTGCGCCAGGGGCAATTCGAATACCTTGACCTCACTCCGGAGACGAATGCTCCAGAGTAGCGATAATATTCATAATCTACCATGAGCACCAAGGATAGATTCCTCAAAAGCCCGCCGGAGCTTCAGCCCGCCGACTTCGGTCCGCATTGGAACACGAACTACTACGAGATCCTCCAGGACTACTACTGGGAGCCGCAGCATCTGGACTGCGGCAGGCTCAATCTCCCGCGGTTTAGCAACGACAGGAAGATGCTTTGGCATATCCACCAAATGGAGGTTTCCCTAAATCACATTCTGGCCCTGTTTTTCTCGCTCGCCCCCCGCGATTTCATTCAGGTGCTGGAATTTGCCGCATTTGGCAGCCACTCATCCGCCGCCTTCCGGCAGGTGAGCCTGTTCGAACTCCGCACCGGCAACAAGCATGACCCCACACAACCGGACGTTTTTCTGGTTTCGGCCGACCGCTGCCTCAGCATAGAGGTGAAAGTCAGCGCCACGTCCGGCTTGGAGCAGGTCGCCAAATACGCCCTGCTGCACCTCGACTTTGCCTTGCGCAACGGGATTCCCACTGATGGTAGCCGTCTCATCTACCTCACGCCGCGTCCGGTATCGCTGACTTGGAAGGAAAAATTCCCGGATGTTGTCGCGATGCGGCATTCCCTAGCCGATTTCGATTTCGCCAATCTCCTTTTCAAGGCCAAAGTATCCCGCGAAATTAGCTCAGCGGACTTTAACCTAAAAGGGAAAATGGAGAACTCGCCAGATCCCGGTAAGTGACGCAATCTCAGCGGCATGGATGCCAGATCCGCGCCGATTGATCCTCACCCTGCGGGTGAGCCTAATAACGCCTCCGAATATCCCACCGGAGCGTGGCCCATCGAC
>JAYSYA010000267.1:0-8607 GCA_043716765.1 Akkermansiaceae bacterium | reverse complement strand
GGTGAAGGACTTGAAGCCTTGAATCTGGAAGAACTCCAAGCGATGCAAGAGCGACTTCATCGGGAATACGAGCTGCGTTTCAAGCGGCATTGACCCGCCCTATTGGCGGAGTCGATGATTCAATCTTCCAATGACCCGCGGAAGCGGCCTCTTTCTCAGGCTCCGCTTGTCCGGTGACCTCGCAAGATCCCGTCTGGACAAAGCGAGGCCGGCTCTTAGCTTCGCGAGCACTTACCTATCACCCATGGAATCCCATCCCGACTTCAGCAGTCAGCTCCCACCCGATGACGTTGCCGCCATCGATGAACTCGGAAAAACCTACCAAGCGTTCCGCGCCGAACTCGGCAAAGCCATCGTCGGCCAGGAGCAGGTCATCGAGCAGCTCGCGATCTGCCTCTTCGCCCGTGGCCACGCCTTGTTGATGGGAGTTCCCGGCCTTGCCAAAACCTTGCTGGTTTCCTCGGTCGCCCAGACCTTCGACCTTTCCTTCAACCGCATCCAGTTCACGCCCGACCTGATGCCTGCCGACATCACCGGCACCGACATCATCCAGGAATCCGGCGTCGGCGGCCGCCGCGAGTTCGAATTCATCAAAGGTCCCGTTTTCGCCAACATCGTGCTCGCTGACGAAATCAACCGCGCCCCTGCAAAAACCCAGTCCGCGATGCTCGAGGCGATGCAGGAAAACAAGGTCACCGTCCTCGGCAACACCTACGCGCTGCACCCGCCGTTTTTCGTCCTGGCTACCCAGAATCCGATCGAGCAGGAAGGCACCTACCCGTTGCCGGAAGCCCAACTCGACCGGTTTATGTTCCTCATCGAAGTCGGCTATCCGTCATCCAGCGAGGAAAAGGAAATCGCCCGCGCCACCACCGGCACCGCCCGCCAAGTCCTCAACCACCTCCTCGACGGGGAAAAAGTCATCGCCTTCCAACAACTCGTCCGCCGCGTCCCCGTCCCCGAGCACCTCTACGACTATGCGGTGAAAATCGTCCGCAAAACCCGCCCCGGCGAACCCGAGTCACCCCAATGGATCAAAGACACCGTCGGCTGGGGGGCGGGACCCCGCGCTGTGCAGTACCTGATATTAGGTGCCAAATCCCGCGCCGCCCTCCGCGGCGCTTACATGGCGTCGCTCGAAGACTTGGAGGCCATCGCGTCCGCCGTGCTCACCCACCGCGTGATCACCAATTTCTCCGCCGAATCGCAAGGGATGACATCGAAGAAAATCGTCGAGCGCCTGATCAAGGAGATGCGGGAAGATTGAGATTCCAGAAGCAAGAGACCAGAATCAAGGAAGATTAAGAGCGCCCGTGAACCACAACTTCGAGAATTTAGACGTTTGGAAACGCGGATGCCGTCTAGCGGTGAATGTCTGCGTAGCCTCTCACAAGTCGCGGGATTTCGCGCTCAAGGATCAAATTCAACGCTCTGCCATTTCAATTCCCTCAAACATCGCTGAAGGTGCAGAAAGAGCTTCCGAAGCGGATTTCGCAAGATTCCTGAGCTACAGCAAGGGCTCCTGCGGAGAGCTTCGTACCCAGCTCATGATCCACCGGGAAGTATGTCGCGAGTTAGACATCGAACCATTCACCAACACCGACTCCATGATCGAAGAAACGCGTGAAATTTCACGCATGCTCAGCGGCTTCATCGGCCACCTGAAGCCTCCATCTTCGCTCTCTCTTGATTCTTGATTCTAGCCTCTTGATTCTAAATCGTGCACGATTTCCTAGACAGCACCCTGCTCTCGCGCCTCGGCTCGCTGCCCATCTAGTCGCGAGCGCCGATGTTAGGAAACGTCGCAGGCAAGCACCGTTCGCCCCACCGCGGGTCGTCCGTCGAGTTTGCCGAATACCGGAAATACGTCCCCGGCGATGACACCCGCCGGCTCGATTGGAAAGCCTTCGCCCGCTCGGATCGTTTTTACATCAAGGAATTCGAGGCCGACACCAATCTCCGCGCCTATTTCGTCGTCGATGCCTCCGGCTCCATGAATTTCACCGGAGCTGGCGAGTCGAAAATCCAAGTCGCCCGCCGCATCGCCGCGTCGCTCGCCTATCTGCTTGTGAACCAAGGCGATGCCGCCGGACTCTCGATTTGTACCGATAAGCTCCACCTCGAAGTCCCGCCCAGCCGCCGCGCCGCCCACCTCGAGCGCTTCTTCTCCACCCTCGGCCAAGTCCAGCCTTCCGGCGAAACCGGCCTCATCACCGCCCTCCACACCATCGCGGAGAAAATCAGCCAGCGCGCATTTGTGGTCATTCTATCCGACCTCTTCACCGACACCGCCGCCCTCGGCGACGCGCTCCAACACCTTCGCTACCGCAAGCACGACGTCTCCGTTTTCCACCTGATGGACCCGCTAGAACTCGGCTTCGAATTCGACCGCCCGCACCGCTTTGTCGATCTCGAAGACGGCACCTCCATCGTCGCCGAGCCCAATCTGATCGCCGACGAATACAAATCCGCGCTGCGCGATTTCCTCACCGCCGTCCGCGCCAAGTGCCACGACGCCTCCGCCGACTATCAGCTCGTCACCACCGACACCCCGCTGGAGCCGCTGCTCCGAGATTTCCTCACCGCGCGGTTGCCCAAGTCAAAGCACTAAGTTCAACCTGACTCCATCATGGCCGAAAAACGCAAAGAATTCAAAAACGAGCAGAAAGCGGAAATCTACAAACGTGACCGTGCCACATGCTGCTTTTCTGGAGCAAATCTTTGGCTATTAGATGCATCTTTTCGACACGGCTGGGAATCAGATTGGGTCGACCACATCCGTCCAGCATCCCGAGGAGGAGGAGCGGGAATCGAAAATGGGGTTTGTGCGACAGCTACGTTTAACGTCAAAAAGAGAAACAATTCTGCCGATACGACTTACCTGTTCCGGGAGGGCCATCCCACCCCCCTTTACTTCGAGCTTTTCGGAGCACCCTCGCCCGCAATAATTAGCCGCCTCCATCGCCTCAAGAATTTAGAAACCTGCGACTGGTATTTCAACAGATCGATAACCTGGATTCTCGAAGGTCTCCATTATCGTTGCTGGTCTTCCACATGGGACCAGCTGCCGATTCGGGACGACAAATATTGGTTCGGAGCCGCATATAAAAAACTCATATCGTTTCAGAAGTATGCAGATTCCTTCCCAAGCCTCGAAACTCGGAGCCTGATCGTGTCACCATCCGAATCTCAACAATTACTTCTCTCACTTCGAGAATGCAGTTCTTTGAAAGCTCTCACAAGAGTGACTTCGGACCTCCTTCCTGCTTACAAAATCAATTCCAAGACATGGAATGAATATTTCCACCCGGACGAATATGAGAGTTCGGTCGCCAATTACGATTCTCGCCGCAAGAAGGCTTACCAAAAGGCCTGCAGTCTAGAAGACGAGTTGACTCGAGATACCTTCAACTGCATCCGAGCGGATTTCAAAATTCGTTACGATCACATTTGAGTTCTTCCCTACTGCATTGCGATGTTATTTTTAAATCCATTATTGCTCTGGAGCCTGCTCGCCGCGGCGGTACCCATCGTGATTCATCTGATCAACCGCCGGCGCCACAAGACGATCCAGTGGGCCGCGATGCAGTTCCTGCTCAAGGCCACCCGCGAATCGCGCGGAAAGAAAAAGCTTCGCCACATCCTCATTCTTACCTGCCGAGCCCTTGCCATCGCCGCGCTCGCCTTCGCCGCGGCGCGGCCGATCGTCTCCGGCCTCATCGGCTGGGGCGGCGGCTCCATCGACACCGTCGTGCTACTGCTAGACCGCTCGGCCTCCATGGAAACCAAGCCCGGCGACGGACTGAATCCGCGCCGCCAGATCGTCATCGAAAAAGTCCGTGATGCCATGACCAGCCTCGGAGCCACCCGCCTCGTCCTCATCGACAGCGCCAGCGGCAAACCTCAAGAAATCCCCTCGCCAGACGTCCTCGCGGAAATCGCCGCTACCGCCGCCACCGACACCGCCGCCGATTTCCCCACCCTGCTCGCCCGCGCCGCCGAATTTCTATCCGACACCACCGGCCGCTCCGAGGTCTGGCTCGCATCCGACCTCCAAACCTCCAACTGGCGCCCCGAAGACGAGCGCTGGGCCACCGCCCGCGCCAGCCTCGCCGCGCTACCCCAAAAGCCCGCCGTCCGCGTCCTCTCCCTCACCGGCCCCTCCCCGCCTAACACCGCCATCCGCATCCTCGGCTCCCGCCGCTCCGGCGACGAGATGCTCTTCGATCTCGAAATCCTCCGCGCCGCAGACTCACGCGGCAGCACCACCCTCCCGCTCACCACCAATCTCAACGGCACCCGCACCACCGAGACACTAACACTCCCCGGCCAATCCCTCCGTCTCCAAAAGCGCGTCACCCTCCCCAGCGGCAGCGCCACCGGCTCCGGCTGGCTATCCATTCCCGCCGACGGAAATCCCCGCGACAACTCCACCTTCTTCGCCTACGGTCCCGCCCGCCCCGTCAAATCCGTTATTGTCGCACCCGCAGGCGAAGCCGCCGACTACCTCGCGCTCGCCGCCGCGCCACCGGGCTTTGGAAACCAAACCACCCAGCGCATCGATCCCGCAAGCGCCGCCACCCTCGCCACCGCCGACGTCGCCGCCATCCTCTGGGCTGCGCCCCTTCCCACCGGCCCGGCCTATGAAATGATCTCCCGCTTCCTAACTTCCGGCGGCCACGTCATCTTCCTCCCGCCCGGAATTTCCTCGGACGATTCATTTCTCGATCTGAAATGGTCAAATCCCGCCGAAGCCCCGGCAGGGAAATTTTTCATTCTCAAGGACTGGAATCACACCGACGGCCCGCTCCGCGACGGCATCGACGGCACCTCCATTCCCGCCGAGCGGCTCAAAGCCATCCGCCGCCAAATCCCGTTAGGCGACGCCACCGCCCTCGCCCGCTGGGAAGACGGCGAACCCCTCATCACCCGCCGCATTGTCGATCACGGCACCGCTTGGTTCGTCGGCTCCCTGCCGGATTACACTTGGTCTAACTTGGGCGACGCCGACGTCCTCCTTCCCACCGTTCAGCGCATCATCGCCGCCGGAGCAGACCGCTTCGACGCCTCCTACCTGACCACCGTCGGCAGCGACACTGCCCAACCACTCGCCGGCGAAACCCGCACCCGCCTCGACGACTACGGCACCCAGGATCCCGCCAACGCCGCCCACGAATCCGGCATCTTCCGCCTTGGCGAACGCCTCCTCGCGGTCAACCGTCCCGCCCAAGAAGACAACCCGGAAATTCTAACCCGCGAGCAATTGGACCAAGCCCTCGAAGGCACCCGCTACACCCTCCTCGACCAAGCCGGCCAAGCCGGCGATCCTTCGCTCTCCCGAGACGTCTGGCGGGCCTTTCTCATCGCCGTGCTTTTCTTCCTGATCTCCGAGGCCATCCTCTGCCTTCCGAAAAAAACCCATCCGCAGGTTCTGCCGACAAAAGCCGCAGCTTGATCGTATCCTTCCACTTGCCTTGCTCCACCTCTCTCCCACTCCTATCACTCTTTGGATCGGCATTATCGCCTTGATCCTCGTCGGCGCGTTGTCCGTGATTTCGTGGAGACGCAGCCCCCACCGCGGACGCACCGCCGCTCTGGAATGCCTGCGGTTTCTATCCGCTCTCGTCGTCGTCCTCCTGCTCTGGCAGCCCGAGTGGCTGACCACCGTCCACCCCGACACCAAACCGCAGATCGCGATTCTCTGGGACGATTCCAAGTCGATGACCACCGTCGATGCCGCGCTGCCGCCCGTTCTATCTGAAAAATCCGCAATCGTCTCCCGCGCCGACTGGGTGAAAACCGCCCTCGCCTCCGATCTCTGGAAACCCCTCGAAGCCAACGGCGCGAACGAGGTCACCGCCCTGCCCTTCGCCACTCCCCCAGCCGTCAGCAGCGTCATCGCCGGCACCGATCTCGAAGCCCCGCTCACCGACATCCTAACCACAAAAAACAATCTCCGCGCCGTCGTCCTGCTCAGCGATGGCGACTACAATCTCGGCCAACCGCCCGTCGCCGCCGCCCAAAAACTCCGCCTCCGCGGCGTCCCGCTGTTTCCCATCCCCGTCGGCAGCAAGGTCCGGCTGCCGGATCTTGATCTCCTATCAGTCACCGCGCCCACCTATGGCATCGTCGGCGAAAACGTGCAAATCCCCTTCACGATCCGCTCCTCGCTCGACCGCCAAGTCCGCACCATCGTCCGTCTCCGCGACGAATCCGGCCGCGAGCGGACCAAAGACATCATCATCCCGCCCAACGCCGAAACCTATGACTCCATCCTCTGGCGCTTAGAAAAGGAGGGCTCTTCCACTCTCGAACTCTCCATACCCGTGGCCGATGGCGAGCTCGTCGCGACTAACAATTCCCACAAATTCACCATCGCCGGTCGGCCAGAAAAAATCCGCGTTCTCGTCGTCGAAACCCTGCCACGCTGGGAATACCGCTTCCTGCGCAACGCCCTTTCCCGCGATCCGGGAGTGGAGCTTTCCTGCCTGCTTTTTCACCCCACGCTCGGCCCCGGCGAGGGCAAGGACTACATCAAGGAGTTCCCCTCGAAAATCGAGGACCTCGCCAAATACGACGTCATCTTCCTCGGCGACGTCGGCGTCGGAGCCGACCAACTCACCAAGGAACAATGCGAGCTCATCCGCGGCCTCGTCGAAAACCAAGCGTCCGGACTCATCTTCATGCCCGGCTCCCAAGGCAATGAATTTTCCCTGCTAGACACCGGACTCTCCGACCTGATGCCCGTCCTCCTCGATTATGAAAACCAGCGGGGCAGCGCCGAATCCATCCCCTCACCGCTCACCCTCACCACCGAGGGCCGCGCCTCGCTGCTCACCATGTTAGGAAACAACGAGGAGGAGAATCCGGAAATCTGGCGACGCCTCCCCGGCTTCTATTGGCACGCCCCCGTCGTCAAAGCCAAGGGCGGCGCGGAAGTCCTCGCGGTCCATGGCAACCGCCGCGGGAAATACGGCCCCATCCCGCTGCTCGTCACCAAGCCTGCCGGCAGTGGCAAAGTCCTTTTCATGGGCATCGACTCCGCCTGGCGCTGGCGGCGCGGCGTCGAGGATCTCTATCATTACCGCTTCTGGGGCCAGGTCGCCCGCTGGATGTCCTATCAGCGCAACATGGCCGCCGGCCAGCGCGTCCGCCTGTTTTTCAACCCCGAGCGCCCCGAGCCCGGCGCTTCCTTGACGCTCAACGCCAACGCCTTCGACCCTAACGGAGCGCCCCTCAAGGAAGGCACCGTCGCCGTGGATCTCACCGCGCCGGACGGCCGCAGCCAGCGCATCGAACTCCAGAAAAACGACAGCGCTTGGGGAGCGTTCAGCGGCCGCTTCAAAGTCGATCTCCCCGGAGCCTGGAAACTCCGCGCCACCGCCACCGGAGCCGAGGACAAGCCGCTCGAAACCACCATCCTCGTCCAAGGCACCGAGATCGAAAAAATCGGCCAGCCCGCGCGCCCCGAAGTCCTTGAGGAAATGGCCAAGGTCTCCCGCGGCCGCGTCATCCAGCCCGCCCAACTCGCCGATCTCATCAAGGAAATCAACGCCCTCCCCGCGCCCCGCCCGCTAGAAAACCGCATCCCGCTCTGGTCTCACTGGGCCACCGTCGCCGCGCTCGTCACCCTGCTAGGCATCTTCTGGATCGGCCGCAAACTCAACGGCGCGTTCTGAGGCTCGCTTCATTCACACTCCAGCACCTCGATCTTGGTGAATCCGTGAGCAACGACCCCATTACGCTGAAATTTCTTCGCAGAACGTCAAAGGTGTGGCACGGCGGAGATCGGACTTGCAGAGCGTAGCGAACGAGAGACGTTACCCGCCGTTGCCACTACCGTCTTGTTCGCCCCGTCTTGGTTTAGGATTGTATGGACAACACTCTTCATGGACATTCGAATAAAAGAGGGGGCATCGGACCGCGACTTTTTATTGATTCTTTTGCTCCTCTGTAACTCGGTATGCCGAGACACCAGCACCCTCCTTGCTTTTGCCTTTGATCTCTTTCCCGCCGCGAACGATATTGACGGTTTCGAGAAACCTGTCACCCCAATTAAGTTCGTATTTTGGTGGTGTAGCATTTGAGACGCACTTCCATTTGCCGGGGACACCATCGCCGATGATTGTGCCGTCTGCCAAGAAATATTTGATTTCGCTATTATGCCAGCGCCACTTGCCGATTATTTGATCCACCGACGTTTCCTTTTTTGAATCTTGGAGCTTGGTCTTGGTGGAGTCAGTAGGTGGAGCCTCGTCAGAAACGAGTGGCTCCGAGCACTTATCTATGACTGATTGAACCAAATTTGCGGACTTGAGGTCAGCTGCCTTTGTGTATTTTTCTCGTAACTTAATCAGCTCGGTTTTGTAGACCTCGTTAATTTGTTCAATCTTTAATGATCTCCGATCATTCAATGCCTTGAGATCATTTGGCAATTCATCTCCATAAAGTAGAGATGTCAAAAACAGTAGGGGAATAACTAATGCGGGTGGTGTTTTCATAAATTGATGGCGATTAAGGTAGGAACGTCAGTTGCCTGACGCCCCCCTCGCAGATCCCGGCGTGCGGAATTACCGCACCGGGCTCCTCAGGAATGCGCGCAAGTGG
>JAYSYA010000266.1:0-2895 GCA_043716765.1 Akkermansiaceae bacterium | reverse complement strand
AGTTTCAGCAGCCCGAGGCCTGATAGAGTGCAGAGCCCCGGCGCGGAATGTTTGTTCTGGGTATTCGCATACACCGAGCCGGTGGTGCGGATGCCCGCTTTGCCAAACATCGACTCCGGCGGGAATTCGAAATCGTAGGAAACGACCCAGGTTGAAAACTGCCGCGCCGTCTCCCCCGCCCGCTCCAACCATTTCCGATCGCCGCTGGCTTCGTAAAGCGCGACGTAGGATTCGATCAAGGCATACCAGGACTCGGAATCCGGATTCTGCAAGGCGTCGCCAGGGCCGCCGCAACTGAGGCCGGCACGGGTGTAGGTTTCGTAAAAGTACGATGCGGATCGTTCCGCCACTTCAAGATAGCGGGGATCATTGAAATAGTCGGCGGCCAGCACCAGCGCGGCCGGAGCAAGCGCGGCGCTCGTCGAGCCGCCCACGCAAATTTCACCGGTGAGCGAGTCCACGAACTGCCCGAACTGTCGATGGTTTTCCCAAAGTTTGACGAAAGCATCGCACACTCCCCGCGTGCCGTCTTTCCACGACGGCTTCACTTCGATGCCCTGCTTCTCCATCAGCAGGAACTGCTTGATGATGAAAAATACCGCGTCGGCGCTCTTGCGAATGAGATGCCAGTTCCCCGTGTGCGGCTTGCGGATGTCCCCGCCGAACCACTGGGTGCCGTTCGCGCCGCTATCCCAAAAAAATCCCGATGGCGCGATCCCGTTTGGAAACAACCAGTCGAAATTTCGGATCACGTTTTCGCGGGTGACATCACTTCCCGCAAATAGCAGCGGATAGGTGCTGATCATTCCGCCGGTCCAGCCGATCTGCCAGTCCTGGAGAAAACTCTGCCGGGGTCCTACGGAGTAGTAACCATGCTCCGCCACGTAGTTATCGCGGTTGAACTTTTCTTCCTGAAGGGCGAAACACGCGGAAAACGATAACCCATGCTTCCGCCGTGAGGCCTTGGATTTGCGGATTTCCGAATACTTGTCAAATAGCGACTGCACCTCAGGTGCGGGGAAACTGTGGAGACGGAATGCGATGGTCACCACGTCGCCCGCACGGAAGTTCTTCGGCACATCCACGGAGGGTGAGCGCATGTCGCAATTGCGATAGCTGTAAAGTTCGCGGACCAGCGGCGCGGTGATGGAAAGAGTCGCTTTGGTGCGATCCCGGTTTTCCTCGATGCCGATTCCATAGTCCCCGAGCGCATTTCCCTGGTCGGTCAACAGCCAGATCCCTCTACCATCCGCAGCGGATCTGAAACCAATCGCCGGCTCCGCCATGCTGCCGCTGCGTTCCTGAATGCGCGATGGCCCGTCGCGCTCGTTGAGCTTTGGAATGTCCGTGACGATGATTGGCTTGTCAGGTCCGATGTCGTCCGCAAACCACAACTTCGGCGAGTATGGAATCCGCCGTGAGAGGAAGCGATTCCCACCATAGACGGCGGCCGGCATCAGCACGTAATTCTCCACCCCCCAGTTAGCAAATTCGATATCCACCGAAACACTGGCATCTGGCAGCTCGCCCGCCACGCAGGTGAAAACGACCTCGCAGGCGTAAGCGGTGCCGCCGGAGGAAAGCGGAGCTGATTTCAACGATACCATCCACTTCGTGCCGGAAAGGTTCAGCTCCAGCGGCTCGTCCGATAGAGATCCAGTTGCCTGATTCACCAGCAGGTTGAAACGCTCCGGCGCATACTGATTCAGCCGGGCGGTGGCAACCCATTGATGCGTGCCGGTGAAGGGTGGTGAGGTCATGGCCGGGTGCTCACAGTTCTTCGGTGGCGGGCTTTTTCGGCGTGAAGACCGTCAAACCTTCAAGATCCTTCGTCTGTGGCGAGAACAGGCTGCATAAGTAGCCGACCACCATGCAGGAGAGAATCGCGATCGGCATGTAGGTGGACCAATGAAGCGGCGTGAAGAGCTTCACCAGCAAAGTGATGACGATGCTGGCGATGGCCCCGCAGACCGCGCCGAAGCCGTTGACGCGTTTGGTGAACATCCCGAGTGAATACACGCCCACCACGCCTCCACCCATCAGCGAGACGACCTGGCTCCAGACGACCATCAGGGATTTCGGATTGGTGCCAGCCAGCAGCAAGGCCATGCTGGTGCCGACGATGCCCACCACATACGAGGTGATCTTGAGCGTCCGCAGGCGTTGCTTGTCCGTCGCCCGGGGGCGGAGTTTCGGATAGAAGTCCTCGGTGTAGATCGTGGCCACGCTGTTCATGGCGCTGGCGACGGTGGCCATGGCCGAGGCGAAAATCGCGGCGATGACCATTCCCGCGAATCCTGCAGGCATCGCCTGCGTGACGAACAACGGGACGATCTGATCGTTCTGTGCTGTCGGCGAGAACTGTTCAGGATGGGCGCGAAAGTAGCTGAAAATCGCAATTCCCAGAATGTTGGAGAGGATCCCGATGAGGATCGCACAACTCACTTCCATCGCCGTCACCCGCCGGACTTCGTGCAAGGGCGCGGAAAACACCCGCTGGATGATCGGTTGATCGCCCGCCTTCACCACCGTGAATTGGAGCAAGTAGCTGATCAGAAGAATCCAGATCGCCGGGACCGTCACATCCCAGGTGACCAATGCCATGTCGAATTTACCGTAATCCCCGCTTGTTTTCCAGAACTCACCAAACCCGCCGGGCAAGCTAACAATGGCAACGACGATCATCGCCAGCGGTGCGATGAATTTCAAAACCCCTTGGAACACCTCCGTCCAGATCACCGACTCGAAGCCACCGACCGCGGTGTAGATCGTCGTCAAAATGCCCATCAGCAACACGCTTAGAAATACGTTCATGCCGGTCACCGAGGCGATCGCGAGCGCAGGCAGCACCAGCACCACGGCGGTGCGTCCGATGGTCTGGATGGCGATGCACTG
>JAYSYA010000265.1:0-8639 GCA_043716765.1 Akkermansiaceae bacterium | reverse complement strand
AAGGAAATCGGGATGCCGGTGTTTTTCACATACCACCAGACGGTCGCGGTGTTGAAATCTTTGGGATTGTCGCCGAAGTCGCGGTTGACGTAGGCGCGCAAGCCGGTGGTTCTCTCGATTTCCGCGGCGGCTTGTTCGGAGGTCATGCCTTCGATGGGTGCGGCGATGACGGCGGTTAGCATTTTCCGGGAGGTCGGGGTGTATTGCAGCGCGCGCTCGTAAGTCGTCCAGATGTAGGGGCCGCCGGTGAAGGAGCGCATCGCCTTGCAAATGCCGACGACGCGGGCCTCGACGTCGTTGATCTCGAACTGGTCGCCGATCTTGATTTTTTTCGAGGGATCTTTCGGATCGGACGAGAGGCGGACGGTGGCGAGTTCGTCGATGACGACGGTGTTAGGCAGTCGCAGGTCTTCGAGATTTCCCTCGGCCATCCGCGCGGGCGCGCCGGCGAGGGAGGCGGCGTCGATGCCGATGAGCTGGACGGTTTTGAAACTGCCGTCTTCGAGGCGGACGCGCTGGATGCCGGAGTAGAGCGGCATGGCCCAGCGCACGGCGGACACCGAGCGGATGCGGGCGACGTCGGTGTCGCGCATCGGGTTGGTTTCGTTGACCTGCTCGACGCGCTCCTCGACGACGAAGATGGGCGCGCCGACGTTTTTCAGTGTGGCTGTGGTCCAGCGCATCAGGCCGCAGAAGACCGAGGCCTGTTGGACGATGAGGAAGGTGGCAAAAAACAAGCCTGCGACGAGCATCAGATACTTGGCCGTGTCGCCGAAGAGCATTTTGAGAGCGAGACCAATCATGCGGGGACGGGAAGACTGCGCGATCTTAACAGGGAGCGGTGTCCACGCAACCCATGACATGGGATTGTTTTCGTTGAGGTCTGCGGGACTCTTAAACAGACTGTTTTTTGCGATTCCATCCGGCTGTTGGAGCGGATTACGCTTTCCGCATGCGGACGATGGACGAGTGGTTGGGATCGGAGGAAACCGGGGAACCGTTTTCCCACTGCCTTTGCTGCAAGCTGCCGCTGGTGGAAATCGCCGAGCCGTGGCTGGTCAACAAGGAGTTCGCCAGTGGGGAATGCGTGCTGGAATACGCGATCTGCCAGCCGTGCCGCGACCGGGTGACGGACGGGCTCTCGGAAGAATCGAAGGAAGCGGTGCGGGGATTTCTGGAGCGGGAAATCGATTGGGAGGCGCGGATGCGGGAGTTCATGCTGTCCCATGATCCGGCGGAGCGCTTCGGCGCGTGCATCGCCTGTCGCGCGCCGCGGCAGGAACTGGCGGGATTCGGGATTTCCGCGTTGTTTGATTCCGGTGGATCGCTCGTCACCGGACCGTTGCCGCTGCTCGTCTGCCAGCCGTGCATCTGCCGGATGACGGCGGATTTATCTGATCACAGTCGCGCGGTCTGGCGGAAATTTCTGACGGAAAACTTCGCGGGACCGCCGAGTGATTCGGGGTTTCCGGGACTGCTTTGAAACGCCGGTCAGGCGTGGGTGAGCGCCTCTTCAAACGCGGCGATGATGGTCTCGATGGACTCGAGGCCGCAGGAGACGCGCAACAAGTTAGGCGAAACTCCGCAGCCCTCGGCCCATTCCAGTTCGTGATAGTGGGCGAGCAGGGTGTAGGGGCAAACCAAGGTGAACGGCGTGCCGAAGCTCGGGCCCTTGCTCAAGCGCAGCGCGTCGTAGACCTTCGGGGTCTTTTTCTGCGTTTTCAAAACGAAGGAAAGCAAGCCGCCATAGCCCGCGCCCTTGTGCATGACTGCCTCGTAGTTGGCCTTGTGAGTCAGCGAGGGATGCCAGACTTCCGAGATGGCGGGATGTTTCGCGAGCCATGCGGCCAGCGCGTGGCCGTTAGCATTCACGGTCTCCATCCGCTTGGCGTAGCCTTTGAGATTGGAGAGCAGGACCTCGGCGTCGCCGATGTATAACGGGGCACTCTCGGTGGAGTCGGCGGTTAGGGATTCGCGCAGCGCGTTGGCGACCGGCGAGTCGGCGCGGACGGTCGCCATTCCGGCCATGACGTCGCCTTTGCCGGAAATCCACTTGGTCAGGCTGCCGGTCACCACGTCGGCGAAACGCAGGGAATCGACGTTCAACGGGCCGGCGGCGGAGTCATCGATGATGAAGGGCGTGCCGCTGTCTTCGCAGGCTTTGGCCACCCGATGCAGGTCGATGGTGCGCAGCAGCGGATTGCTGGGAACCTCGGTAAAAACTCCGGCGAACTCACCTTGGCGGATGCGCATCAGGGCTTCGTCGAAGGATTCGCCGGTGGCGTCGTTCAGATAGACCACGCCGTGGCCGAAGAGTTCCTGCACCTTCAGGCTGTCCACGTAGGGGAATTCTAATTGCAACGTCTTCTTGCCGTCATGCATGCCCGGCAGCGCGCGCAGGACGGCGGTGATGGCGGCCATGCCGCTGGCGAAAATAAAGGTGTCTTCCGGTGCCGCGCCGCTGAATTTGGCCAACGATCGGGAGATCAGATGCGACTTGGATCCTTCGCGCAAATTTTCGTCGAGGAAGTCCTGCGCCTGCCTGCTGCTGACGATTTCGCCGGCGAAGCGCCAGTATTCGTCGGCCTCGCGCTTGGCCTTGGCCGGGACGACTAACACCTGCAGCCCGTGGAAGCTGGCGATCCGCACGGCGGTTTCCGCGCGGCGCTCGACCCAGCGGTGCGCCCGCTGCACCGAAGCGCGGGTGGGCAGGACGATGACTTCCTCATGTTCACCGGCGACTTCCGCTTTCGCGGCGGCGAACAAGCGCTCAATCACCGGGTGTTTGAAAAAGCGGGGATAGCCGGTGCGCAGCCGTTTCAGGACTTTCTCGCGGCCTTCTTCGTAGCCGAGGATAGAATCCCAGGTCGGCAAGCACACCGAGCATGCGTGAGGAGAATCCGGAAGCGGCAGCCCCAGATCCTGTTCCTGCCATGCCGGTTTGGCTGATAGGTCACGCTTCACCCCCCCTCCATGCCCCGGCCGCAGACTTAGGGCAAGCCGGATCAACTTGGATCGGCGAACAAATCCGGGCGAGGGCCGGAAATCAGCGCGGTTGGTTGGGTTCTGGCTCGGCGATAATGGAGGCACGGGGGATTTGTCCGGCATCCGGGGCGCTTGGCTCGCCGGTAGTGAGATCGATGCCGGTGAACGTTTGCTGGCCGCGGTTTTGAGAAATGGAGTTGTTAGCGTAGGAGGCGGTGGGGAGGCCTTTTTCCAAAACGAGGCCCGGGCCGAGGTTGAGCGTGGCTAGGTTGGAGGTGACTGGCACGTCGGCTGCGGCCGCGCGGATGACGAGGCCACCTAGGAGATTGGCGCGGGCGGTGTTGCCGGTGATTTTGCCTCCGCCGGCGGAGTCGAGAACCAGCCCGAACTCACGGTTAGCGATGAGTTGGTTGCCCTCGATGGTGGCGGAGGCGCGGCCGTTGTCGGCGTGGATGCCGTTGCGGCTGTTGCCCTCGCAGCGGTTATTGACGAGGATGACTGCAGCTCCTTCCCACGACTCGATGCCGTGCTCGAAATTTGCCAGCGACTCGCAATCCCTGACTTCAAGCGTGCTGCCCGGGCCGATGGCGGCCACGCCGTTCCAGCCATTGTTGGCGAAGCGGCTGCGACTAACAATGGCTTGGCCGCCTTCGATCACGGCGAGGCCGTGGCCGCTTGCATCGGCGAAGCAGCAGTCGACAAAGGTGGCCTGCCCGCCGCGCAGCAGGGCGGCGGAAAAGCGGTCGGTACCGGCGGCGAACGACTCGTGGCGGAAGGTGATGCCGCTGATCCGCGCGCCCTTGGCGTCCGGGCCGATAGAAATCGCGCTGCCGTTTTCCGGCGCGCACTCGACGAGGGTCTCGGCGAATCCGGCACCCTGGAGTTCGACGGCGGCGTTGATGACGAGCGGGCCTTTCCAAGTCGCGGTGCCGAGGACGATGCGGTCGCGGTCGCGCGCGCTGGCGAGTGCTTCGCCAGGCGTGGCGAAATCGCCGGGGACGTGGAGGGTGCGGGTGTAGCTGGCAAGTTTTTCTAACCGCTTGGCGATTTCTACATTCCCGGGAGCGAGCGATTTGGCCTCGCGAAGCCAGTCGAGCGCCTGCTGGTCAAACTGCCTTTGATCGCGGGCGACGGCCATTTGTAAAAGCTCGGCGGCTCTTATCTGGTCGGCGGCAATTTTTTCCACGGCGGCGGTGGCGTCGGCGAGGATTGATATCGCATCCGGATTGGCGGGCGTCTTGGCGAGAATTTCGTTCGCCGTGGCGATGGCGTCGTCCCACCGCCGCTCGTCGAGCGCTTGGCGGGCGGCGGCGATGGCGGCGCTGCGCGACTGGTTGGCGCGCGCGGCGGCGACCTGATCTAGCAGCGAGATGGCGTCCTTTTCTGCGGGAAATTTTGCCAGCACTTGGCGGGCGGAGGCGGTGGCTTCGTCGAGGCGTCCGGCTTCCAGCTCGGCGGTGGCTTGGCCGATCCAGTAACCGATGAACTGAGTTTGCTCTTCCACCATGCCGACCTCGATGCTGCGGCGGCCGCGCTGCGCGAGAGTGGAGCCGGGATCGATCGCTTCGATCTCAGCAAAAGCCCCGGCCGCATCCTGCCAGCGGCGGTTCTCGACCATGATGGAGCCTTGGTTTGCCAGAAATCCGATGCGCGTTTGGCGCTGTTGTTCCTTGGTGTCCTCGTTCTTCAGGTAGATCCACGTGCCGCCGCCGAGTCCGGCTAGGAGGATCACGAGCCAGGCGAGGTAGAAAGCGGTGCGGGGCGCGGGCGGGGTGGGGGATGAAGGTGTTTCCTCGGTGAGCGGCGGCGGCAGCGGCGGAGCTGCGAGCCCGGCGGATTCCAGATATTCCTGAACGGCGGCGAGCGCTTGGTCGAACTCGATGAGTTCCTGCTGATAGCGATCCGCCAGAGTTTCGTTTGGTGCGGAGCGGACCATCGCGGCGATGTGCTCCCGGGTCTGTTTGAAATCGGCGAGATGGGGACGCACGTCCGCGTCGGGACCAAGTCCGAGGATTTTGCGGGCATCAGGAAGTTTCATGAGCGTTTGGGATTTCAGCCGACGAACCGGTGAACGATCGGCATCCGGCGGCCGATGCCGAAAGCCTTCGAAGTCACGCGCAGGCCGGGCGCGGCCTGGTGGCGTTTCCACTCGTTGAGGTCGACGCGGCGCTGCACCCAGCGGACGGTGGTTTCCTCGTAGCCGCGGGAGATGATCTCGTCGGCGGAAAGCTGGTTTTCCACGTAAAGCGCGAGGATGGCGTCGAGGATTTCATAGGGCGGCAGTGTGTCTTGGTCTTTCTGGTCGGGCCGGAGTTCGGCGCTTGGCGGCTTGTCGATGGTGTTCCAAGGGATGATTTCGCGCTCGCGGTTGATCCAGCGCGAGACTTCGTAAACCCGGCATTTCGGCAGGTCGGAAATAACCGCGAGGCCGCCACACATGTCGCCGTAGATCGTGCAATAGCCCACGGCGAGCTCGCTCTTGTTACCGGTCGTTAGCAGTAGGTGGTTTTCCTTGTTGGAAAGCGCCATGAGCATGAGTCCGCGGATGCGGGCTTGGATGTTTTCCTCGGTGACGTCTTCCGCTTTGCCTTCGAACACCGGCTGCATCGTGGCTTTGACGGCTTCAAAGGCGTTTTTGATAGGAACCTCGTCGCAGCGGATGCCGAGGTTTTGCGCCAGGGTGAACGAGTCGTCCACGCTGCCGCGCGACGAGTAGGGGCTGGGCATCGTCAGGCCGCGGACGTTCTCCGGGCCGAGCGCGTCGGCGGCGATGGTGGCGGTTAGGGCGGAGTCGATGCCGCCGCTGAGGCCGAGGCAGACGGTGGAGAATCCGCATTTGGTGACGTAGTCGCGGACGCCGAGGACGAGGGCTTGATAGAGTTCCTGGGCGTCGCAAGAGTCGGGCGGGGCATCGCTAGCCACGGCGGAAAACGGATTCACCACGGCACAGGTTTCGGCGAATCCCGCGAGCTGGGTGGCGATGCCGCCGTTGGCGGCGGTGACCAGCGAGTGGCCGTCGAAGACTAACTGATCGTTCGCGCCGACCGCGTTGCAATAGACGACTGGGACTTTTGCCTTGCGGGCGATGCCGCCGATCATCGCGCGGCGGAGCAGCGGCTTGCCGAGATGGAAGGGCGAGGCGCTGAGATTGAGCAGCAGGTCGATGCCTTTCGCCGAGAGCTCATCGACCGGATCGCGGTCGTAAAATGGGCGCTGCAAATAGTCTTCCGTCCAGATGTCCTCGCAGATCGTCACGCCGATGCGGCGGCCATTCCAGAGAATCGGCTCACTGGCTTCACCGGGTTCAAAGTAGCGGCGCTCGTCGAAAACGTCGTAAGTCGGCAGCAGGGTTTTCCAGATGCGGTGCTGGATTTTTCCGTTCTCCAGCCAGGCTGCGGCGTTGCGGAACGGCTTGCCGGGCCGCGAAGGATGGTGGTGGTCCACGTAGCCGACGAGCAGCGGGACCTCGCGGATTTCGCCGGCGAGGTAGTCGAGCGCTTGCAGGCATTTCGGGACGAACTGGGATTTAAAAACCAAGTCTCGCGGCGGATAGCCGACCAGCGACAACTCGGGCGTGACCACCAGGTCCGCGCCTGCTTCGAGGCATTCCCGGTAGGCGGCGAGGATGCGTTTCACGTTGCCGGGAAAGTCCCCGATGACCGAGTTGATTTGAGCGATGCCGATGTTCATGAACGCATCGAGAAAACACCCGCAAACGGCCCCGGGCAAAAGGAAAAAACATTTTGGCGCTTGGCCGGTATTTCAAATCCGCCTCCCTCGCCTTGCGCCGAATGCAAGTCCCGGAACTCGGACCTTCTTCTGGCCCGCCGCTTTGATGCAACGCCATCGACAAGATTGAATCTCCGAACTCATTCGCTTGCCCTAAGCCGTCGAATGCGGGAAAAACCACCAGCTTTCATGTCTTTCCTCCTCGAAGAACTCCCCTACCAGAAAAAAGCCATCGACGCCGTTGTCGGCATTTTCGACGGGCAGCAGCGGAATTTCTTCCACAATCCCTTTCAGGGCGACGTCCAGCCAAACATCCTCACCCTGCCCATCGCGGACATCACCGCCAACAAACGCGGGATCATCGCCGCCAACGGCCTCACCGAGGGCGAGGCCCACCTCTGCAACGAGCCGGACATCTGCATCGAGATGGAAACAGGCACCGGAAAAACCCTCGTCTATCTCCGCACCATCTACGAACTCTGCGAAGCTTACGGATTCACCAAATTCATCATCCTCGTCCCCTCCGTGCCGATCCGCGAGGGCGTGCTCGACACGATCAAATCCTTCGCTTCCCAGCTCCACCGAATTTACGGCTCGCGCCTCCACGCCTTCGATTACGACAGCAAGAAGCTCACCGAGGTGAAACGCTTCATCAGTGGCACCGACCTCCAGGTCATGGTGATGACCACCCAGTCGTTCAATTCCGACGACAACATCATCAACCAACCCGGCCGCGATGATTCCCCGGACGGACTTTCCTACTGGCAGGCGCTCGCCCAGGTCCGCCCCATCCTCATCATGGACGAACCGCAGGAGGGCATGGACACGCCGAACATCACGCCCCGCATTGAGGCGCTGAATTCCGTCGCCCGCCTCCGCTATTCAGCCACTCACAAGCTCACGCGGAATCTCCTCTACCGCCTCTCGCCCTTCGAGGCCTACAACGAGCACCTCGTCAAAAAGATCGAAGTCCTCTCCGTGGCCGAGAAAAACGACGAGGCCACCATGAAGCTGGAGCTCCTCGAAATCCAAGTGGGCAAGGGCGATCCCAAAGCAAAGCTCATGGCGTGGTGCAAGACTGCATCCGGTTTCAAATACAAGGAAACCAAGTGGCTCGACGCCGCCAAGACCCGCAGCCTCGAAGATGCCACGGGAAATCCCTCCTACCGCCAGTTCAATATCGAGCGCATCCACGCCCGCGGCCTGCGCACGCCCGGCGTCGAGCACGTGAAATTTACCAACGGCGTGGAACTCACCAAGCGCGCCAGCACCGGTGACTTCGCCGGCATCTTTCGCCAGCAGCTCTACTGGCTTTGCTTCCGCCACTTCCAGAAATCCGAGCGTCTCCGCCCGCTCGGCATCAAGCCGCTCTCGCTCATCTTCATCGACCGCGTCGCCAGCTACACCCAGCCGGACGGCTTGATCCGCACACTCTTCCACGAAGAGTTTCCGAAAGCTTACCGCGACCACTACGGCGAGGACGCGCCGCCCGGCCGTGTCGTCGAAGTCCAGAGCTACTACTTCGCCAAATCCGGCAGCGGCGAGTTCACGGACAACGAGAACTCCATGGCCAAGCAGAAGGAAATCTACGACGAAATCCTCCGCGACAAGGAGGCGCTGCTTTCCTTCGGCAATCCCCGCCAGTTCATCTTTTCCCACTCCGCCCTCGGCGTCGGTTGGGACAATCCGAATGTCTTCAACATCGCCACCCTCAACCAGACCTTCTCGGACATTAAGAAGCGCCAGGAAATCGGCCGCGGCCTGCGCATCTGTCGGAATCAGGACGGAAAACGCGTTTACGATCCCGAAGGCGTGGCGGAAGGCGAGGAAATCAACCAGCTCACCGTCATCCCTAACGAGACCTACGAGACTTTCGTCGCCCAATACCAGTCCGAGATCGGTGCCGCCATCAAGCCGCGCCACAC
>JAYSYA010000264.1:0-8792 GCA_043716765.1 Akkermansiaceae bacterium | reverse complement strand
TCGAGCGGCTCGATGTTTTGAACTCCGCCGCTCTCGGTGCCGCTCTAATCGCCGCCGTGGCGGACGGTCACGATTTGCCGACGCTTCAGGAGACCTTTTGCAAGGCCGCGACCGGTTCCTCGCTGCAGCCAAATTCATCGCTTGCCCACACTTACGACGCCGCGCTGAAACGTTTCCAAACGCTTCTCAATGCCAACCTGTGAGAGGATTCTTGCGAAAGTTTGACCAATTCTGACTTCTCTCCTACTGTCCCGCCGCGATGACGATTGACCAATACGCGAACCGATTTGTGTGCGACCTCGTGGCCTATGAACCGGGGAAACCGATAGATGAAACCGCCCGCGAACTCGGGCTGGACCCTTCGCAAATCGTCAAGGTCGCTTCCAATGAAAATCCGCTTGGCCCCTCGCCCTTGGCCAAAATCGCCATGCGCGAGGCGCTTGAAGAATCCCATATCTATCCGGATGGCGGCGCTTACCGTCTGCGCAGCGCCATCGCCGAATCCTTCGGAATGGATCTTTCCAATGTCGTGCTCGGCAACGGCTCCAATGAAATCATCGAGTTGTTGTGCCACACGTTTTTGAACCGCGACGCGGAGCTCATCGCCGCGAAACACGCCTTTGTGGTTTACAAGCTGATGGCCACGCTGTTTGGCGCGAAATACGTCGAAGTGCCCGACCCCGGCTTTGTTCACGACCTCGATGCGATGGCCGACGCGATCACCGACAAGACGCGCTTGGTTTTCATCGCCAATCCTAACAACCCTACCGGCACGATGGTCAGCCAGGAGGCGATCGACCGCTTCATGGCCAGAGTTCCAGCCCATGTGATCGTGGTTTTCGATGAAGCGTATTTCGAATTTCCCGACTCACCGCCGGACGCGCTCAAATATGTCAGGGAAGGCCGGAACGTCTGCGTGCTGCGGACGTTTTCGAAAATCCACGGACTCGCCGCGTTGCGCGTCGGCTACGGATTGGCTTCGCAAAACGTCGCCATGCTCCTCCAAAAAGCGCGGCAGCCGTTCAACGTGAACGCCATCGCTCAAGCCGGTGCCCTCGCCGCGCTCGCGGACACAGACCACATCGCCAAAACCCGCGCGGTGAACAGCGCCGGCATGGCTTTTTATGGAAGCGCTTTGGCTGCTAGAAATCTAAAATTTGTGCCGAGCTTCGCCAACTTCCTGCTCATCAAAACCGGCGACGGCGACCGGGTTTTCCGCGACATGCTCAAACAAGGCGTGATCGTCCGCACGATGAGCAGCTACCAACTCCCCGATTGGATCCGGATCTCCATCGGTACGGAATCACAAAACTGCCGTTGTTTGGAAGTGCTCGATTCCGTGCTGGCGGCCACGGCCGCAGTTCAAGCACCCGCGTTGACAGAGCGGCCCTGAATTCCTAACTTTTCATCATGGCAGAATTTGTGAGTTCAAAGAACCAGCGGGAATTCCAGTGCCAGCACTGCGCCGGGAAAATCGTGATTCCCGCAGATCTGCCGCCCACGACGGCGCCTTGTCCGCATTGCGGAGGCTTAATCACCTCGCCCGAGCTCGACGCACCGGTCACGCCCATCGCCGCATTCCAGCCTCCGCCGCCAAATCCTCCTGTCCAGACTCCTTCGGCACTCGTTCCGCAGCTAGCCGAGGAATTGCCTGTAAATGACCGGCCGCCGGTTCCCGTCCCGCGTCCCAAATCAGCGCCCGCAGCGACCAAGCCGCAGCGTAGCGGTCTCATTCCAGCCATGCTGATCCTGCTCGCGTTGTTTCTGCTAGGTCTCGGCGGGGTTTACTACACGTCGTTGGAGATGAGCCAGAACATCGACCCACCCACCGTCAAAGCAACCTCTGCCGACCCGAAGATCAGCGAGGCCAACTATATCCGAAACGGTTGGCAGAAAGACGCCTATCAGCTCCTTCGCGGTTACATGGCCGCCACCAGTGACAAGGACAAGATTCCCTTCATCCTCAACGGCGGTGAACTCGTCACCAAGCTGCAAGACTTCTACGGTGGCAGTGCCATCAATGATTCGGACACGCCGGCGGATGCGTTTTCAATTTATGAACTCTCCGAGGAAGATCGCAAACGCGGCCTGTTCATGATGATTTACGATCAGCCGCCGCAATTCGAGATGAAGGAATTCTTCCGCCCGCTCGCCAGTCTCGAAGTACAATACGGCGTGGATGAAGCCGACCTCCTGCTCAGCACTTTGGCCCGCGTCGGGAACTTCGCCATGGAGCCCCTGCGGGTGCACGCGTTCTTCAAACGCACTGCCGACAGCCTCAAACTTGACTGGGAAATCTTCGCCCAAACCAAATACCGCACGCTTCAAAATTTCGTGGAGCTGCCGGAAGTCGGCCAAATGGGAGTTTTCCGCGTCTTCATCGTCGAGGATGTCCCGGAGAAGGGCCGCGCTGTCGCCGGCACCCGCACCTACCGGCTGGCAGATCCCGCTAACACCTCCGACACCGCGCGGGTCAACGTCAAAGTGGACTCCGAGATGGGCCGCAACCTGTCCCTCATCAACTGGCGCGGCACCAAGGAAAACCGCCCAATCACCCGCACCGCGACGGTGGAACTCAAGTGGAGCGGCGAGCCGACCGCGCCGGAGCTGGAGATCAGCCGTTTCCTCTGCTGGGAATTCCTCGGTCTCGGTGGCCGCCAAGCGCCCGCCGCGGCTGCCGCCAAGTGACTAGCCGGATGGGAAATTATTCAGATCCGCACCGCACGACGATCGCAGCCATCGCCACGCCGCCCGGCATGGGCGCGGTCTCGTTGCTGAGGATTTCCGGACCGGACGCGCTCGGGATCGCGGATCAAGCCACCGGCGGCAAGGCATCTTCCCTGATGCCGCGCACCGCTCGCTATTGCACGATCAAGGCTGCCAACGGACAAATCCTCGACGACGGTTTGATGACGGTTTTCCACGGCCCTAACAGCTACACCGGCGAGGACAGCGTCGAGTTCACCGGCCACGGCGGGATTCTCGTGACTGGCGAAGTGCTGGCCCGCTTTCTCGCCTGCGGCGCCGCCGCTGCGGGACCGGGCGAGTTCACCCAGCGGGCGTTCTTGAATGGAAAACTCGACCTAACACAAGCGGAGGGAGTCATGGATCTGATCTCCGCGCAGACCCGGCTTTCGCTGCGCGCCGCCCGCAGCCAGCTCGAGGGCACGCTCGGCCGACGCACCACCGAAGCCCGCGACCAGTTGCTAGAAACCCTCGCCCATCTCGAAGCATGGATCGACTTTCCCGAGGAGGACATCGACCCGCAAACCAGCGCATTGCTGCGCGGCCGCGTCGGCGCAGTTCTCGCTGTGGTCGATTCCCTGCTCGCGACCGCCGACCAAGGACGGGTGCTGCGTGAAGGCGTTAGGACGGTGATTTTCGGCGAGCCCAACGTGGGGAAATCCAGCCTTCTCAACCGCCTGCTAGGATTCGAGCGCGCCATCGTCAGCGACATCGCCGGCACCACCCGCGACACGATCGAGGAGGTCGTCAATTTGCATGGAATCCCGCTGCGGTTAGTCGACACCGCCGGGGTCCGCGAAGCGTCCGACCGGATTGAGGCGGAAGGCATCCAGCGCACCGTCAGACAGATCGAAGCTGCCGACCTGCTGTTGGAAATCGCCGACGCCAGCCAGCCCCGGCCCGCCGACGCGATCCTTCCCGCGACCGCCGCCAAACGTCTGCAAGTGCTCAATAAAACCGATCTCGGTGAGCATCCATCCTGGGCGAAAATCCATGCCGTGAGGCTTTCCTGCACCACCGGTGAAGGCTTTGATCTACTCTCCGGCGCCATCCGCGATTCGCTTCATTTCAACGAGGCTGACTGGGGCGAGCACGCGGTCGCCATCAACGCCCGCCATCAGGCGAGCCTTCAACTCGCCCGCGCCTCGCTGCTTGCCGCGCTGGAAATTCTCGACGATCCATCAACCGACGCCGAGCTCGCCGCAATCGATCTCCGCGAAGCCTTGGACGCGCTCGGGGAAATCCCCGGAAAAGTCGATACCGAGGATCTACTCGGCGTGATTTTCAGTAGCTTCTGCATCGGTAAATAAAGCGAACAGGCAGTGGTGCCGCAGTGGTGCCTTTGCTGCAACCGCCGCTCTTGTCGGCAGCCGGATAGCATGCATGATGACCGCAATGAGCGATTGGAATTTCGTGGCGATAATGATCATGGTGGGTCTTTTCATGCTTTGGAAGCTGGAGTTCGCCGCGACCTTGCTGAATTTAAAGGCTTTCCCCGCAGCGGTGCCGAGGGTGTTGGAAGGCCTGATGGATGCCGACAAACTCGACAAGGCGCGTGACTATCTGCGAGTGAACGCGCGCTTCGGAATCCTCCAATCCACGGTGTCGCTGGTCGTCCTGTTGGTGTTCTGGACGATGGGCGGCTTCGGCTGGCTGGATGGGCTGGCGCGATCGCTCGCGACATCGCCGGTGGTGGCGGGACTGATTTTCCTAGCGCTGCTGATGCTCGGGCAGAGCGTGATTTCGCTGCCATTTTCGGTGTATGACACCTTCGTGATCGAGCAGAAATTCGGCTTCAACCGCTCGACGCCCGCCACGTTTATCATGGATCGGCTCAAAGGCCTGCTGCTCGGCGCGGTCATCGGCCTGCCGCTCGCGGCGGCGGTTTTGTGGATTTTCGGCAACGTCGAAAACGCCTGGCTGTGGGCTTGGGCGGTGGTCACAGGCTTCCAACTGATCCTCACCTACCTCGCACCTTCGCTGATCATGCCGCTGTTCAACAAGTTCACGCCGATGCCCGAGGGCGAGCTGAAGCAGAGAATCGAAGCGCTCGGCGTGAAATGCGGATTCCCCCTCTCCGGCGTTTTCGTGATGGATGGCTCGAAACGCTCGACCAAGGCGAACGCGTTCTTCACCGGCCTCGGCAAACGGAAAAAAATCGCGCTCTTCGACACGCTCGTTGAGAAAAGCAGCACCCCGGAACTGCTCGGCGTGCTCGCCCATGAGATCGGCCATTTCCGCTGCGGTCACATCAAGCAGCGGCTCGCCGTGGGCATCCTCCAGACAGCGGTGATTTTCTATCTGCTTGGGCTCGCCACCGATCCGGACGGCAAGTTCGCCCGTCTGTTATTCGACGCGTTCGCGGTGAAGGAAATTTCGCCCCACGTCGGGCTGGTGCTTTTCAGCATCCTGTTGGAGCCTGTTAGCAAAGGGCTCGGCGTGCTCGCCAACGCTTGGTCGCGCCGCCACGAGTTCGAGGCCGACGCCTACGCCGCTAAAGTCACCGGCGACGGCGCGGCACTCGGCGAGGCCTTGAAAAAAATGACCAGCGACCACCTTTCTCACCCCTCCCCCGCCGGGCTGCGAGTCTGGTTAGACTATTCGCATCCGCCGCTGGCCCAGCGCCTCGAAGCGCTGCGGAACGTGAATTAAACACCAACTCTTCAAAATCCTGGCCGTCTCGACAGGTGGCTGAAGGCTTGTGAGCGGCGATTTCCGCGGTTAGCTTGCGGCGATGTTTTTTCCAGATTTCGAGTTCAACACGTGGCTGGGACTGACGGCGCTGTTGACTTTCTACGCGGTGGGAATCCTGCATGTGCTTCACGCGCTGATGCATGTGAGGACGTCACAGGGGACCATCGCATGGGTGATTTCCCTGCTGACGGTGCCATTTCTAGCGATCCCGATGTATTGGCTGCTCGGGCGAACACGGTTCGCCCGGCATGTCGGCGGGCGGCGGGAAAATGATAGTCGGCTAGGACGGCTGGCGACGACGATGCGGCAGCGGCTGAGTCATTACGAGGTAGACATCCCGGATGACGACGCCTTCGAGCGGGCGGCGCAGTTTTTAGGCGGCTTGCCGTTCACCCGCGGAAATGAGCTGGAGCTTTTGATCGACGGCGAGAAAACCTTCGAGCGGATTTTCGAGGTGATCGCGGCGGCGGAGAAATACCTGTGCGTGAATTTCTTTATCGTGAAAAACGACACGCTCGGCACCCGCTTCCAAGAGGCGCTCATCGAGCGGGCGAAGGCGGGGGTGAAGGTCTATTTCCTGTTTGACGAGATCGGTTCGCACAAACTGCCGCGGCGCTATCTGAGGGAACTGAAGGCGGCGGGAGTGGAATGCAACTTTTTCGGGATCAACCGATTTTGGTGGTCGCGGTTTCAGCTGAATTTCAGAAACCACCGGAAGATAGTGGTGAGCGACGGCAAGACCGCGTTTGTCGGCGGCTTTAACGTGGGCGACGAGTATATGGGTCGCGACCGGAACTTCGGCGAGTGGCGGGACACGCATTTGAAAATGCAGGGTCCGGTGGTGCAGGCGGTGCAACTGGTGTTTTTGGAAGACTGGTTCTGGGCGTCCAACCACGTGCCCGAGCTGCACTGGGACACCCAGCCGGAAGCGGCGGACCAAGTGGCGGCGGTCATCCCCACCGGCCCGGCGGATCCTGGAGATTCGTGGCAGCTGGTGGTGGCGGAGGCGGCGAATTCCGCGCGCAAGCGGCTGTGGATCGCCTCGCCGTATTTCGTCCCCGACGAAGGCGTGCTCACCGCTCTGCAAGCCGCCGCCATCCGGGGCGTGGATGTGCGGATTCTCATCCCCGAGCGAGCGGACCATCTGCTGGTGTGGCTGTCGGCGTTTTCCTACTACGAGCAGTCGATTCCCTTCGGCGTGAAATTGTTCCGGTATCACAAGGGATTTCTCCATCAGAAAGTCATGCTGATCGATGACCGGCTGGCGGCGGTGGGCACGGCGAATTTGGACAACCGCTCGTTCCGGCTGAACTTTGAAATTACGGCGTTTTCGGCGGACCCGAAATTTGTCGGCGAGGTCGAGGCGATGTTGGTTTCCGACTTCATCCATTCGCAGGAAGCAAAGGTCGGCGACTTCACCGACAAGCCGTTTTTATTCCGCGCGGCGTGCCGGGCGGCGCGCTTGTTCGCACCGATCCAGTGAAAAAAAAAGACCCGGCCGCCTAAACGACCGGGCCTTTGGAAGAATTCGCGGGATTCTACAGCTTGGCGACGCGGCCGAGATCCGGACGCTGACGGACGATGTTTGCCAGCATCTTGCGGCAGTGATCATAGCTGGTGCGCTGGCTGAGAAGCTCGGCACTGCGGGTGAACGAGCCCCACTGGACGACGGTGATTTCGACATTCCGGCGGCCCCACTGAGTCATGATTTCCTTGCTCGGCTTGTAAATATCGACGGTGCCGGTGCCGAGAAGCGCCGAGCCGTAGTCATCGACCACGTAGAGATAAGGAAGGCCCTTGATCCGGAAAGTGGTTCCCACAGGATAGAACGACCAGTCGGCGGCGGCGCTACGCACTCGGTCGTTGTAGCGGAGAACGGTGCCGGTGGCGTTCTTGTTACCGTAAATCAAGTGATCGGATTCGCTGCAGGTGTAAGCGGTGGTGCGGACGATCCGGTTGCGGTCGCTAAATGCGTAAACCGGCATCGAGTGCTTGTCGCGAGGCTTCCCGGCGGCGGCGGTCATGACGACCGAGGAAGTGGGAGGCAGCGCGAAGCTCTCGTTTTTCGCGTAGCTCCCGGAGCCGGAACGAATCGAAGACTTCGAGAGAATGTTAGGGCCAGAGCCGCCGCAGCTGGGGAAAAACGCCGCGACAACCGCGAGCGAGAGGAGGGAAAGGGATCGGTAAATCATGCTGAAGAGAAGGAAATGAGCATTCGCTCAGGCTAGACAAAGCTCGCGACGCATAAGCGATATTGCTCACTTGAGCAAACCGAAAAAGACTTTATTAGAAAATTTAAATTGTATGAGCATTCAGAATCAGCGTGTTGCGAATTCAACGTGGATATATTTTTGCTTCAAAATACGATGTTTTCGTGGAGTTCACCGAGTCGCGGCTGGCAGCCAGACCCGGGCTCCGGCACTTCGCTCGGACGCGGCCCGGAAGAATCCCTCCAGCCCGCGGCGGGAGTTCAAGTCCGCCACGGCGTCCACCGCCCGACTCCACCGCCAGCGGAATCCCGCGTCGCGCAAGCGCAGCGGCTCGGCCCAGCGGCTTTTCAAAACCAGCTCGGTTTCGGTGCCCATCAGGCGTGCGCCGATTTCTAACATCCAACGGCTGGCGGGCAACCCGAGCGGCATTCCCACCGCTTCGCGAAAGGTCCGCATCCACTCGCGGTTCGTCGGGAATTCCGGCGCGGTGACGTTGATCGTGCCGTCGAGAAACGGATCGTCGATCGCAAAATCCACTGCCCGCAGGAAATCTTCCATGTGGATCCAGCTAATCCGTTGCGTTCCGCCGCCCATCGCCCCGCCGAGGCCGCGGCCGGTGAGTTTGCGCAGCACGTCGTAAACCGTCGCCTCCTCGTTTGCCAAAACCATGCCGATCCGCAACGCGAGCTTGCGCGTTTCCGCCGGCACTTCCGCGCCGTAAAACGCGTCCTCCCATGCCTGCGCCACCTCGCAGGAAAACCCCTCGCCCGGCTCGCCGAGCCAGTCGTTCTGCGGCTGGTCCTGCGCATGCCGATACCACGTCGCAGTGCTCGCGTTGAGCCAGGTTTTCGGCGGCGTCTTGCAGTCGGCTATCGCCTCGCCGATGACCCTCGTGGCGTCCACTCGCGAGTCGATGATTTCCCGACGGTTCTTTTCCGTGTAGCGGCAGTTCACGCTTCTGCCTGCTAGGTTGATCACAGCCTCCGCGCCTTCCAGCGCCAGCGTCCACGGGCCGATGTTCTTTCCGTCCCATTCGAGAAACATGCCGTCGCCGCTCCACCCTTGGCGGCTGCGACCGATGGCGACGACTTCCTTGCCATTGCGGGCGCAGTGACGGGTTAGGTATCGGCCAAGAAATCCATT
>JAYSYA010000263.1:0-8841 GCA_043716765.1 Akkermansiaceae bacterium | reverse complement strand
TCCAACAGGTCGATCTGGTGGTCTTCGTCGCGGTCATCACCGTCTCGGGAATCTTCGGCACGATCATCCCCACGCTCTATCAGGACAAGCTCGGCCACCGCCGCTCGGTGTTGATTTTCCTCGTGATCTGGCTGGTGACGGCGCTCTGCTTTGCTTTTTACGCCTTCCTTTACGACTCGCATGCGCGCAGCGGCGCGGCCGGCGGCTATCCGTCCTGGCCGCTGTGGCTGATCGGAAACCTGCTAGGATTCGGCCTCGGCTCGCTGGGTTCCGCCAACCGCGCGTTCGTCAGCTACCTCGCCCCGCCTAACCGCGAGGCGGAGGTTTTCGGAATCTGGGGACTGATGTGGAAATTGTCGGCGATCACCACCTTTCCCTTCGCCTGGGTGAAGGACACCATGGGAACCGCGCCGGCGCTGCTGGTACTCGCGGGCTTCATCTTTGTCGGTTTGGTCCTGACGCTAATGATCGACGAGGGCCGCGGCTTGGCGGCGCGGGAAAAATAATTTCGGATATTTTCCAAGAAACAAGGCGGCGGCGAGTCATCACTATGAAGGCCTCAATCTAACCCTTGGTCCCATGAACCCGAACCCCGATTCCCATCCATCGCCGACCACCCCGAAGCAGAAATTCTGGCAGAAACTCGGCGGCGGCTCATTGTCGATCTCCCTGCTCCTCCACCTCTTCCTGCTCGCCGGCGGCGTGATCTCGGTGTTCCAAGTCATTCCCGAGGCTGAGAAAAACGACGTGGATTTCACCACCCGGTCGGGCGCTTCCCCGGTATCCGAGCTGCGGGAAGCCAAGCAGCGTGCGCAAATGATCCAGCCCAATCTCTCGCGGGTCTCCGCCCGCGACGTGGCTAACGGCCTGACACTCCCGGAGCCCGAGCAAGTCGTCCAGATGACCTCGCTCGGAGGAATCGGCACCGGCTCCCTCACGAAAGGCCCGGGCGGGGCGGACAGCGGTCTCACCAAGGACGGCTGGCAAGACGGAGCCATGACCCCCGGCAGCGGGACCGGCCCGCTTTTCCGCCTGATCCCCGAAGACATGCGCAAACGCTGTTCGAAAGGCGACCGCCTTGCGCGGCTCAAGGAAAACGGCGGCACGCCTGCCTGCGACGAGGCGGTCGTGAAAGGCTTGCGCTGGTTAAAGGCGAATCAGAATTCCGACGGCTCCTGGGGCGGCAGCAACCGCGCGGCGATGACCGGCTTCTCCCTGCTCGCCTACTTCGGCCATTGCGAGACTCCGGCCTCCGAGGAGTTCGGCGACTCGTGCATGCGCGGCATCGTCTATCTGGTAAATCTCGGCATGAAGAACGACGGGAAAATGGCCGCCAATTTCACGGGTAACAGTTGGGCTTACGAGCACGCCATTGCCACTTACGCCTTGGGTGAAGCGGCCACCTTTTGCAAGGAACTGAAATTTGATATCCCCAACCTCATGGCAGTGACCGAAAAAGCCGGCCAGTTCATCATCGACAACCAAAACGAGAACGGCGGCTGGGCTTACGGTTATATCACGACCAAAGGCGGTCACACCGACACCTCGGTCGTCGGCTGGCAACTCCAGGCCCTCAAGGCGTGCAGCCACACTAACATTATATACCAAGGGATGAATTCTTGCGTCAAAAGAGGCCTCGAATATCTGGCCAAGTGCCAGGCCGAGAACGGCAGCTTTGGTTACAACGGCCCGGGCGGCAGACCGGCGCTGACAGGAGTAGGCGTCCTTTGCTATCAGATGTGGGGCAAGGAAAAGTCCAAGGGGGCCCGCAACGGCGTCAAATTCATCAAGGAAAACTTCAATCTGGATTGGAACACGGCGGACTCCGATCTTTACAGCCACTATTACGCATCCCAAGCGATGATGCAGGCAAGCGGCGGTTACTGGAGGTTCTACAACGACCTCTTCCGCGACCAACTCCTCAACAATCAGAACCCGGATGGCTCATGGAAGGCTCCCAAGTTCGTGGGTCACGGCCAGACTGTCGAAAATGCGGTTTACCGCAACACCCTCTGCATCCTGATGCTAGAAGTTTACTATCGATTCCTCAACTCGAGCGGCGGTGCCAGCGAGCGTCCGGGGATTTGAAATCCTGATTCTCCCGCGGGCACGCCGGGCTCGTGAGTTGGCTTGCAGGAGCGCGAGTTTCGGTCAACCGTGCGGCATGAATCGTGACGATCTGCCGCTGGACCGGCAACTGCGCCAAGAAATCCTGTTTGCGCGCGAACGGGTCTACCGCTTCGGTAAGGCAACGCCGTTGGAGCGGCTCGATTTGCCCGGACCAGGACCGGAAATCTGGGTGAAACGCGAAGATCTATCCGCCGTGAAATCCTACAAATGGCGCGGCGCGTGCAACCGGATGGCGATGCTCACTCCGGCGGAAGCCGCGCGCGGAGTGGTGACCGCCTCTGCCGGAAACCACGCGCAGGGAGTCGCACTCGCCGCCAGCACACTCGGCATCCGCGCGCGGATCTACATGCCGCGCTCGACTCCCAAAGTAAAACAAAACGCGGCGCGCCATCATGGCGGCGAGTGCGTGGAAATCCATCTGAGCGGCGATAGCTACGACGAGGCGGTCTCCGCAGCACGAGCGGATGAAGCGGCGAGCGGCGCGGTGTACGTTCACGCTTATGATGATTTGAAAGTGATGGCCGGCCAAGGCACGCTGGCGGACGAGATCGTGCTATCAGGACATGGCCCCTTCGATGCGGCCTATCTGCAGATCGGCGGCGGCGGGCTGGCAGCCGGGGTTTCCACCTGGCTGAAAACTTACTGGCCGGGCATTGACATCGTTGGCGTGGAGGGCGTGGGCCAGGCGTCCATGAAGGCTGCACTCGACGCAGGAAAGCCGGTGGCGCTCGATGACGTGGATTTGTTCTGCGACGGCACAGCAGTTAGGAAAGTGGGCGAGCTGCCGTTTCAAATCTGCCGGCACACGCTCTCGCGCATCGAAACGGTAACGAACGCGGAAGTCAGCGACGCGATCCGCACGCTGTGGGAAGGCCTTCGTTGCATCTCAGAGCCGTCCGGCGCGCTGGGGCTGGCGGCGGTTTTGAAACACCGCGAGGCCTTGACCGGCAAGCGCATCTTGGTGGTGCTCTGCGGGGCGAACATCGATTTCCTCCAGCTCGGCCTCATCGCGCAATCGGTGGGCATGGGCAACAAAACCAGCCGCACCTTGCGCGTCCGCATCCCGGAGCGCGCCGGAACGATGCTCGAGCTGCTAGACTGCTGCTTCGAGGGGGTCGATATCGCGGATTTCCAATACGGCAAAACTGACGCGTTGGAAGCATGGCCGGCGTTCACGATCCATGCGGATGATCCCGCAGTCCTGGATGCCTTGCCTGCGAAACTCGATGCGAACGGCTTTGCTTGGGAGGACCTCACTGGGGCGGTTGATATCGCCTTCCGCGCGATCCCCCTGCGCGGCGACTTGTTGAAAAACACGACCTTCCTGCGCTTGGATTTCTACGAGCGGGCGGGAGCGCTGCATGACTTCCTGGACCGGCGGATCCGCGGCAACGCGAGTCTCTGTTATTTCAACTACCGACAATCCGGCGAGCGGATCGGCCGGGCCCTGATCGGCCTCGACTTCCCCTCCCCATACGAGCGGGACGCCTTGCTGATGACCATCCCCCGCCAAGGCGAAGGCTACCGGTTATGCGAGGTGGTGGACGAGGCTACGCGAAAGAGGTTGGTGGGAAGCTGATGAGAAGCTGAGCGGACTGACGAGAACCTCGTTCGCCGGGTCTTTGAGGATGCAGCGGGTTTTTGGAGAAAGATCCCAAATGCAGATCACCCGCAGCGACCGGTGATCGCCGCTACGGTGGTCTCCCAATCGATGCAGGCGTCGGTGATGCTTTGGCCGTGGACGAGTTGGTCGAGCGGTTGGGGAAATTTCTGGCACCGGCGACAAGGTTGCTTTCGAGCATGGCACCGATGATGGAGGTGTCTCCGGCGGCGCGCTGGCGGACAATTTCCTCGAAGACGGCGGGCATGAGTTTGTCATCCTTCCCACAATTCCCATGGCTCGCATCGATCATAATGGCGGGGCGGAGGCCGTGTTTGAGCAGCATTTCGCGGGCGTTGGCAACGTGGGCGGCGTCGTAGTTAGAACTACGAGCGGAATGAAAGAGCCACATGGCGTGGACATTTCGCCCGCAGCCTTCTTCATCAACTCAAATTCAGCCCAACTCAAGGTTCCGCGATCTCCCCCCGCAGCCGGACGAATTCCGGCAAGGCCGAGCGGATGGGAAAGCGGATGCCTCTCGCCAGTTTTCCAGCTCCGATCGAATAGGGATAGTCGATGAGCAGACCTCCGCGCGTCCAGTTCACCAGGTCACTTGAGCGCTCCGCCCAGATGGAAACGCCGGGACGCTTGGCGGCCCATGGGTGCCGGTAATGTGCCACGGTGCCAGTGAAGCCTGTGAAGGCCGCACCATCGAATAGCCTTCGTTTTCCGTCTTATAAGTCGAAACTTGCGAATCTCCCGCCACCTCGCGGGCCTTCGGGTTCAAATCGAAGGCGAACTCGAACAGGTTTGCCCATCCGTCCCGGTCCGGATCCGCATCCGGACCGCTTACCGCAGCCTGCGCCAGTTCCGCCGCGGTGAATCCCGCCACCCGCCACTCCTGAAAAAAATCTCTCCAAACTCCACTCACGCCGACAAGGCCATCCTCCCCTACAAAGACCACGCGATTCCCGAAACGCGCGCCGCGGACGTAGCCGGTAGCAGGCGGGTGGCTTGTCTCCGGCCCAAGTCCATCAATGTAATTCTGCCAATAAACGCCATCGCTCGAACCCAGAATTGAGCGCTGATTGCTCGCGATGAACTCCCCAAAAGCGAAGAGTGGATTCGGCTTATAGGCCTGACCTTGGGCGGACCACCAGTTTCCGAAATCCATCGTCAGACGGAGCTCGAATCCGTCCGGTATGATCCACAGCCCATTACCAAAAACAAGACCGCTATAGGTTACATGATCCGGCCCGAGCTGATAGCGCGTCCAAGCGACTCCATCGGCGGAGTGAATGACGATGCCCCCGCTGCCGGTCGCTGCGAATTGACCGCCTCCCCACTCGATAGCGGTGAGATTTTCCGAAGTGCTGCTATTCCTGGCCGTCCACTGGATACCGTTCGTGGAAGCCATCACCCGCCCGCCGGGACCGCAGATCATCGCCTGGCCTCCACCCCACGCCACGCCCGTTGCCCGGCCTGTGAAACCATCGAGAGTCTGGCTGGACCAGCTCACTCCATCGGGCGAGGTCCACGCCTTACCCACTGTTTCATTTCCTCCCACGGCGAGGAAAAGCGCGAGCTCCGGCATCCATACCATGTCGGTCGCATCCGCCGCGTCCGGCAGAGTGACCGGATGAAAAGTCACCGCGTCATCGCTCCAAAGGACGTGCCCTCCCTCTCCGGCGATGACTACCCGCGTGGCGCTCGCGGCGACAGCGGCCCAGTCCCAATCCTGAAGCGGCAGCAACTGGGTGTGACCCGTTTGCCAAAGTGTGGTCCGCCAGAGATTTCCGCCGGCTCCCAGAAGGTAGGTATGCTCGCCGATCTGACGGAGTCCTTGCGCCTTCGTCCGCTGGAAAGATTCATCGCCACCGGTCGCCGGGGTCCATGTGACCCCGTCCGGAGACTCCGCCATCAAACGAGAGGAAAACTGTTCCTGAGCGAGCGCGACAAACTTGCCGTTCGAAAATACCAGCTCCCGCGCCACCGAGTAAACGGGCGAGGAGCTGCCCGGTTGGCCATTGGTCAGATAGTAGAGGATGAAGGGAAACTGCGCCGGGGTCCAGTTCACGGCATCGGTGGAAAAAATATTCCGGCCACCGCCGCCGCCTGCCACGAAGCGCCCGTTTCCGTGGGCGATGGAGTGGTAGGCATCGTTGATCTGCGAAAGCCCGGTCCAGGCGGCTCCATCCGTGGAGGTAAAAATCCCGCCGGGATTCGGGTAGCCCGCGTTCGTGAGGACATAGGTGCCTTGGGCGTGGATCATATCCGTGATCCCGAAGCGGTCGGTGGCGCTGGCGCTCAGCGGCACCGCGGTCCAAGCCACGCCATCGCTGGATCGATAGAGGACGGAGTTTCTCCAAGCGAGGGGATTCGGGAAAAACCCGCCAGCGTTCCAGGCCCAGAATCCGCCGCTTAGAAATCGCATTTCCGCAAAGCCGTGAGGAACGGTGGTGCCCTCCGACCATGCGTCTTGCCAGAGCGTCTTGCTGAAGACGCGGCCGCTGGCGAGGAGCAGCCATTTTCCGTTCCCATAAAGAATCCGCGTAGCAGCCAGTCCCGGCGGCAGATTGAGCGGAACTAATTCGAAATTTTCTCCATCCGCGCTCATCAAAGCCCGGCCGCCGGGATCGCCTGAGACCACCACGAGCTTTCCTTCTCCGGCAGTAATGTCCTGCAATGCCCGCGAGGTGGGAAGCGGCCCGCGCTGATGCCATTCCTCTAATGGATGCGCGGCGATGAGGCTGTGCCAAGGAACGAGCAAGGTGAGGAATAACAGAAAGGTGCGGGTATTGGTGAGATGGCTCATCGTTTTTTTACGCCATGGTTCGTCGCGGATTCTCACAAAAGATGCAAGACCGGGAGCCCGATTTTCGGACCGGCGTTTTGATTCCGAATGCCGGTCTACGGATCGACTCTCCCGTCCAGCGCGAGATTCAATTTCAGAACATTGACGCCCGGTTCGCCGAGAAGGCCAAGAAAGGCCGGGTCAGTATTCGCGCGGACGAACTCGGCGATTTTCTCCTGGGTAATGTTCCTTGCCTTGGCGACCCGCGCCGTTTGGAGGGCTGCGTTTCTCGGGCTGATGTGGGGATCAAGACCGCTGCCGGATGCGGTGATCGCATCGGCAGGGACGGCTTGGGTTTCGGCGAGACCGTGGGTCGTGCGGTAGGCGGTGACGCGTTCTTTCACGAGATTCGCGAGCTTCTCCGAGGTCGGGCCGAGGTTGCTACCGCTGGAACTGGCGGCATCATAGCCATTCGCGCCGGCCGCGGAGGGACGGGGATGAAAATAGTTCTCACCGGTGAAGTTCTGCCCGAGCAACGTGGAGCCGACGATGGTGCCGCCTCGACTGACAATGAGGCTGCCGTTGGCCTTGTCGGCGAAGGCCACTTGGGAAATGCCGGTCACGGCAAACGGATAGAGTCCGCAGAGGACGATCGCGAAGATAAGCGTGGAAACGACGGCGGGACGGAGTTCGGATAAAAGTGTTTTCATATCATGTGAGGTTGAGTGTGGTAATGACGACATCGATGGCCTTGATGCCGACGAACGGAACGATGAATCCGCCCAGTCCATGGATGAGAAGGTTGCGACGAAGAACCGCGACGGCACCCATCGGTTTGTAGGGCACGCCTTTGAGGGCAAGCGGAATGAGGGCGACGATGACGAGGGCGTTGAAAATGATTGCGCTGAGAATCGCGCTTTGCGGCGAGCCGAGCTTCATGATGTTTAAAGCGGCCATCGCCGGAAAGGTCACCATCAACATCGCGGGGATGATCGCGAAATATTTGGCGACGTCATTGGCGATGGAGAAGGTCGTTAGAGAACCGCGGGTCATCAGGAGTTGTTTGCCGATTTCCACAATCTCGATGAGCTTGGTCGGGTTGCTGTCGAGGTCCACCATGTTCCCGGCCTCGCGGGCGGCCTGGGTGCCGGTATTCATGGCTACGCCGACATCGGCCTGCGCCAGGGCGGGCGCATCGTTGGTGCCATCACCGGTCATGGCCACGAGGTGGCCGGCGGCCTGCTCCTCGCGGATGCGGGCGAGTTTCATTTCAGGCGTGGCCTGAGCCATGAAATCATCGACCCCGGCTTCCGCGGCGATCGCGGCGGCGGTCATTGGATTATCGCCGGTGATCATCAGCGTGCGGATGCCCATTTTGCGGAGCTGGGCGAAGCGCTCCTTCATACCGCCTTTGACGATGTCCTTGAGTTCGACGATGCCTAACACCTTGCGGCCATCCGCCACGACGAGCGGCGTGCGCCCGGCGCGGGAGGCGGCTTCCACGGCTTTCTCGACATCGACGGGGTAGCTTCCGCCTTGCTGCTCGACCCATTGTTTTACGGAATCCGCGGCACCCTTGCGGACGCTGCGGCCTTCGATGTCCATGCGGCGTGGATGGGGGTATGAACCGAGGACATGGTTGACAAACTGACCGTGGACATCGCTGACACTTCAGACCGGGCGCATGCCCTGGAAAAACGTGTTAGCGATGGAACAAAAACAACGATTTCTCAGTCTGGCCGGAAGCGGTCATTTCACCATGACGGAGCTTTGCCGGGAGTTTGGGATTTCCCGGCAGACGGGTCACAAGTGGGCGGTGCGCCACGCGGCGGGCGGAATGAAGGGTTTGGAGGAACACAACCGGGCACCGAAATCCGTCACCTGCCGGACGACCGATGAAGTCGAACGCCTGATCTGCACGGAGAAGCGGCTTCGTTCGACCTGGGGGCCGAAGAAGATCCAACAGATCTTGATGACCAAGCACGGGCTCGAATCGCCCCCGGCTGTCAGCACCGTGGACGAAGTGCTCAAGCGACATGGATTGGCCGCCGAGCGGAGGCGCAGAGGCGCGGTTTTCAAGGTGGAACGAGGCAGGCTGGAACGGACGGGGACATCGCTTACAAACTGACCGACAACATCGCTTACACTTTCGTTGGTGTTCTGAGGGCGGACCGGGCGGATCACCAGCACGATTTCTGGCGGTTAGATCCGCCGGTGCTTGCTTGCCCCGCCCGGCTGCCCGACCCTGCGGCGTCATCCGCAGGATACGGCTCTGCTGGAGAGCAACCGGAGCGGCGGATTTCGCCAACGGGGCTTC
>JAYSYA010000262.1:0-8869 GCA_043716765.1 Akkermansiaceae bacterium | reverse complement strand
AAATTCTTTCCCGGAATGCGAAGGAAACCAAAACCCTTCGGGGCGAGTTCGAGCAAGCCGTCGGCCTCGATTTTTGGACCCGCGAGCTGGAGCGGGCGGCGGTCGTCAAAGTCGCTGGGGCCGCCGCGCTGCTGGCCACTGCCGTCGTGGCGGTTGCGGTGTTGCGGTTGGGGGGAGGGGGCGTGCTGGCTTGATGGCGGGCTTTGTGGTTCCTGGCGGTCTCCCGCGCGGCGTTTGCGTTTGTCGCGGCGGCGTTTGCTGCGGCTTTCGCCGGGACGTTGTTGGCCTTCGCGGTTCTGGCCTTCGCGGTGTTGGGAATTCCGTTGTTGTCCGTCTTGAGGCGGGCGTTCGCGCTGTTCCGGATTGCGCGGCGGGCCGGACGGTGTGGAGGTTTCTTGCATTTCCGCAGGAGAGGACGACTGAGGAAATGGAGTGGAAGGTTGGGGCGTGGGCGCGCTAGATTCCATAGGATCGCGGGCGACGACGGGGCCTCCGCCGGGCACGCGACCGAATCGGCGCGGGGCGGGTTCGAAGGTTGGGGTCTGCTCGCCCGGGGATGGCTCAACTGCGACTTTTTTCGCCCGTGAGGGTCTTGCAGGAGGTGCGGCGGCCGGAACTGGATTTGGATTTGGAAGCGGAGGCGCGGCGAAAGGGAGTTCCGGAGTGACGGCCGTAGCCACGGTGGACTTTTTAGCGGCTTTTTTAGCGGCTACTTTTTTAACAGCGGTTTTTTTGACGGCTGCTTTCTTCGCGGCAGTCTTGGTGGCTGCTTTCTTGGTCACTCGCTTGGCAGCGGGCGGGGTGTCTTGGTCGGTATCGTTGCTCATCCGGAAATCGGTTGGGAAATTAGAGTGCTTGGGCGGCTTGTCGGTCGAAAGTTTCATCGGACGCTTTGAATGATTGGAAACACTCAAAGCACTTTGGGTTGCATCGACTTTGGCTTTGGCTGTGACTTCGCCGTGGGGGCACTCGGCCGGCCATGAGGAAAGTAAATTAGGATATGGGTGAAGCGGATGGGCGGGGATGTGAGTGGAATCACTCGCAAGTCCGCGAAACAGGGTGGGAGGTGACGATCCTGTGTATGAGCCGACTTGATTTGCCTTAAAAGGCTTTCAAGGCCCGGCAGGGCAGGTGGGCGTCAACCAAGTTAGTGGTTTGGAAACTTGACGAGAAACACCGTTTCGTCGTTCCAGCGGCGAGAAGTTGCGTCAGCGGGGAACTCTTGGCAAATGAAATTTTCAGGCGGGTTGCGGCCGTCGGTGGGTGTGGGCGAGCAGACTTTCCATGAATTTTGCCGGTTGCCGAGCGCGGCGGGCGATGGCAGACTTTCGCCGTGAGCCTGAATCGAACATGTTTGTTAGTCGCCTTTGCCGCGTTGGTTTTGCCGCTTTCGGCGGAAGAGCAAGCTGCGGACAATAACGTCGCGATCCCAAAGGATTTGCTTGATGACGCCCACGTGCGCGAGGAGTTGGCGGTGAATGAATTCACCGCGCCGTCGATTTCGAAATTGTTCGACACCTTACAGTTTCTGATGCCGCTGCCCATCGCCGAGGTCGCGCGCAAGATGCCTGCGCGAATGTCGCAGGACCGCGCGGATCTGGCTATCGAGTTGGGATTTCTGATTGCCGATGGGTTCCTCGTCGTGCAGGCCGAGCAACTCGACCGAGTGGAGGAACTCGCCAAGGATTTAACCCGTTATGGCAAAGCGCTGGGAGCGGGAGACCGGGTCAACCGTCACTCCGCCAGTTTGCTAGACGCCGCCAAGAACAAGAATGTCGAACAGCTCAAGAAGGAGCTCACCGCCACCCAGCGCGACGTGGAACAGGAATTGGTTTCCCTGCGCGATGCCGATTTAGCGCACTTGATTTCGCTCGGCGGATGGATTCGCGCGCTGGAGGTCTCGACCGTGGCGGTGGACAAACAATTTTCTGCGGAGCGCGCCCGCAAGGTGATGCGCGAGGACATCGCGGATTATTACACCGAGTCGGTGGCCGGGCTGGAACCGAGGATTTCCGAGCGGCCTAACTATTTGGCGATGCGCGATATCCTCGCCGGGCTGCGCACGGAAATGGTGCTTGAAGAAGGCAAGGACCCCACGCCGGCACTGATGGCGGAAATCCGCAAACAGGCGGCGAAGCTGGTGGAACTCGCATTGCAACGCCAGCAATGACCTTTACTGTTGGAAGCCGGGCTGCCGTTTTGGGACTCGGCATTATTGGTTCGCGCGCTTGTGCCCGTCTGTTGGACGCGGGCTGGCAGGTGAATTGCTGGAATCGCACGGCGAAGGGCCTCACGGGCGAAACCGCAACTCCGGAGGCGGCGATCGATCGAGCGTCGGTGATCTCGATCTATCTGAAAGACGCTCCCGCAGTGCGGGAAGTCGTCGGGCGGATCGAACCGTTTCTGCAAGCCGACCAGATCATTTTAAATCACGCGACCCTGGATTTGGAAACCACGATGTGGCTGGAGCGAGTGAGTCTCTCTCGCGGCTGCCGATTTCTCGACACGCCTTTCACTGGCAGCAAAGTCGCTGCTGCCAATGGGCAATTGGTTTACTATACCGGAGGTGATGCCGCGTTGGCGGAAGACCTGAAGCCGTACCTCAGCATCACCAGCAAGAGCCGGCTGCATTGCGGCGAGGTCGGGACCGCGACAGTGGTGAAGCTGGCCACAAATTTGATCTCCGCCTGCACCGTGCAGGCGCTGGCAGAAGCGCTTGCCATCACTACCAGCCAAGGAGTTTCCGCTGACCGCTTGATCCAGGCGGTTGCGGGCAATGCGAGCGGCTCAGTGCTCACCGGAATGAAACTTCCGACGATGGCGGTGGGAGATTTCGAGACCCATTTTTCGCTCTCTAACATGGAAAAAGACACCCGCTACATGCTCGCGCTCGCGGCATCTGCCGGCTTGCACACGCCTGCGATCGCCGCCGTGTCGGAGCGCATGGGTGAGCTCGATGCCGACGGTCTGGGAGATCTGGATTACTCAGTGGTCGTGAAACCCTATCAGGAAAAGGCGTGAGCGGAATCCATTGGATCGACCTTGGCACTCCGTCCCTGTTGGAATTCCGCGGGCCGGACGCGGTGCGGTTTCTCAACGGCCAGCTCACCCAAGACGTGCGGCGGGTGGCGGGTGGAAAAATCTCGCTGCCGTCCTGTGTGACCGACGCGAAAGGGCGTTTGCAATTCCGGGTGATGGTGACGGAAGCCGCCAACGGCGCGTTGTGGATTGCGGGACTTGCCAGATGGGCGGATGATCTCGAAGCACGGTTGACCCGCTATCTCATTGCCGACGATGTGGAGGTGAGCGATCTATCAGGTAAATACGAGTTGCATCATTTCACCGGACTGATGCCGGAGCCACCATCGGGAGTGGCCGCACGGGAGGCAGATCGATTCGGGGTCTCCGGCACCGACTGGTGGATTCCCGTCGGACAGGCGGTCGGATTTCCGGCTGGAGTCGAATTGCTGGAAGGTGACGCGTTGGAGTCGCTGCGCATCGCGAATGGAGTTCCCGCGTGGGGCCGTGAATTGCTCGAAGGCATGCTTCCGCCCGAGGCGTCGCTTGAGGAAACTGACATTTCCTACCACAAGGGCTGCTACATCGGCCAGGAAGTCATTTCACGCATCAAGTCAGCGGGAAAGGTGCACAAGCGGCTCGCTCATTTCGTTTTCGATGCGAATGCCCCGGTGGCTGCCGGGCCCTTGGAAAACGCTGCGGGCGAGGTGACGAGCGTTTCTCCGTTAGCCATCGCCGGCGTCCGGCACGCGCTCGGCTATGTGAAGCGGGGGGCGACGGAGTTGTGTTTCAAAGCGGCTGACGGAGCGGTCTATCCGGTGGTTACAGCAGTGCCGCCCGCGCTGCCGCGAAACCGGGCTTGATGGATTCGAAGATGATCCTGAGGCGCTTGTCGAAGGGCGCGAACGCGCTTTTAATGCCGTTGAGTGAGAGTTTTTCGAGCTCGCTGAGGCTCAAGTCGAACAGCTCGGTGGCCAACGTGGTTTCCCGCGTCATCGAGGTGTCGCTCATCAAGCGGTCGTCGGTGTTGAGGCACACCCGGAATCCGCTGCGGAAAAAGGCACCGAACGGATGTTCTTCAAGACTCGCGGAGGCCCCGGTGTGCAGGTTGCTGAGCAGGCACATTTCGAGCGGCACGCGGCGGTCGAGGATGTATTGGGCGAGCCGACCGAGTTTTAGGGTGCCGTCCGGCAGGATCTCGATGTCGTCGCGCAGGCGGGTGGCGTGGCCGAGCCGGTGCGTGCCGCAATATTGCAGCGCCTGCCAGATGGACTCCGGCCCGTAGGCCTCACCGGCGTGGATGGTGATGTAAAAATTCGCCCGCTCGATGGCTTGAAATGCTTCGACGTGTTTCTTGGGAGGAAAACCATGTTCGCCGCCCGCGAGGTCGAAGCCGACCACGCCGAGATCGCGGTTGCGGATCGCGAGTTCCGCAGCTTGGAGCGAGTCCGGCATGTGGCGCATGGCGCAGATGATCAGGCCCCACTCGACGCCGTAGGTGCGCTCGCCGCGTTCCAAGCCGCAGATCACGGCGGCCACGACTTCGTCTTGAGTCAAGCCACGCGTCGTATGATAGACCGGAGCGAAGCGGATTTCCGCATAGACCACGCCGTCGTGATACATGTCCTCGAGAAATTCGAAGGCGACCCGTTCCAGCGCCTCTGGCGTCTGCATCACAGAGGTCGTGTGGGCGAATCCCTCCAGATATTCCGCGAGATTTCCGCGCTGCGCGCCGCGGTGGAACCAAGCGGCGAGGTCCGTGGGATCTGTGGTGGGCAGGCCTTGGTAGCCAAGCTCTGCGGCAAGCTCGATCACGGTGACCGGGCGCAGGCCGCCGTCGAGATGCTCATGGAGCAGGACTTTCGGCAGGGTTCGGAGATCCACCGCTGCGGTGAGCGACTTTCCCCGGAGTGTTTTCGGTTGGGCCAGAATACTCATTTCCGGGCAACCATAGTGGACTTCTGCGGCAAGGGGGAGCAGGAAATTCAGTCCGATGCATGACGCGCCGTTTTCCTCGTCTAGCGGGGCGGACGCGCCTTGGGAATCACCACGGAGGCTCTGGGCGGGGCGGACGGTGCCGTGCTCTTTCGAGAAAACTCGGCGGTGTTGCTTAAATACCAGATGACCGCCCCGCCGCCGACCACTGCGACGAAAGTGAAAAAGATCAACAGGATGCCGAGGCAGGATTTCATGGTTTTTTTCTAGGAACTTTGTTCAGACCTCGCCAGCGGGAACTGCGAGGGATTTCCACTCGATGCGCGCGGCGAAGGCTCCGTCGGTGTGGTCGCGGAAGGGCAGGGCTTCGCGGGTGGCGCGGAGTTCCAAGTCTGGATGGTCGGCGAGGAACCCTTCGACCAGACCGAGGTTTTCGTCGCGCTCGATCGAGCAGGTGGAATAGACGATGCGGCCGCCGGGCTTGAGGCAGGCAAGGGCATTTACGAGAATTTTGCGCTGGGTGATAGAAATCCGCGCGATGTCGGGAGCTTGTAAACGCCAGCGGACATCGACGCGGCGGCGGATCACGCCGGTGTTCGAGCAGGGGACGTCCAACAGGATGCCGTCGAAGCTGTGATGCCATTTTTCCGGAGCGGGCTGGGTCCAGTCGTGGACGGCGATGGTGGCCTTGCCGGCGTGGAGGCGTTCGAGGTTTTCCTTAAGCCGTGGCAGGCGCTTTTCATTGGAGTCGGTGCAAACCAGGCTCTCGGCGGAGCCCAGCGCGGCGGCGATAAGGAAGCTCTTGCCGCCGGGCGCAGCGCAAGCGTCAAGAATGCGCTCGCCGGGTTTGGGATCGAGCAGCTCGACCGAGTGGCGGGTCGCCGGGTCTTGGATGTAAACCGCCCCGGACGCGAGCAAGCCACCGGGCAGCGATCCATCGATTTTATAAAAGCCTGGTGCGTTTGCCACCGGGGTGCCGGGCAGGGATTCCGGCGCGGGGACGAGTGGATTGACGCGGAAATAATTCACCGCAGGCAGATTGTCCCACGCCATTAGGGAAATCGCGTTGCGGGTGCCGAAGGCGGCGCGCCAACGGTTGTAAAGCCAGTCCGGGTGCGAGTGGACGACGGATTGCGGCAGGTCGGAGACCTCGTCGAGCAGCGGCTTGCGGGCGACCGTGGCGCGGCGCAGCACGGCATTGATCAGGCTGCGAACGCTGGCTTTTCCGGCCTCGACGGTTTCATTGACGGCGGCGTGGTCCGGCAGATTGAGAATGAGTAACTGGCACAGCCCGACGCGCAGGATGTCGCGGGTTTCCGCATCGACTTTGCCATCGCGGAGTTTGCCGATCCAATGGTCTAGCAGGCGCCGATGACGCAGCACGCCGAAGAGAATCGCCTGAAGCAGCCCGCGATCCGCAGAGGAAAGTTTCCGACGCTGGGCGTGGCGCTCGATCAAGGTTTCGGCGTAATCATGGCCCTTGGCCCAAGCGCGGAGAGCGGAGACGGCGGCTTGGCGGACGTGGAAGTTTTTGGCGGACATGGAAAGCGGTGGAGGCGCCCGCGATCACGTAATGGTAGCAACCGCACGGGCGGGGTATGACTATTTCGCTGGCGTGACAAATGACAGCAAAATCAGGCTGGTGGGCTCCGGGTTCTCCCCCTCCGGAACCAGCCAGCCGGTTTTTTCCAAGGCAGGAAAACCTGGGCGCTTTGCCCCCCTTGGTGTTCACTTCGGATGCTGGGCTCGGCTCCACGTTTAGCATTCTGTTTAAGATTTATTGACCTCTAGGAAGGGTGTTAAATCCAGTGGATCTAAGTTTTTATTAAGTCCAACTCATTGGTAATGAGTCGATTGCTTGGATGTCGATGGCGGGGCGATTCTGACTTTTCAGATTTCTTGATCGACCGGAGGCCACTTGCTAATTCTCCGGCCCCCCCATGAATTACACGACATTATTGATTGGCGTAGTCGCAGCCTCCGTCGCGTTTGCGACAGTGCAAGTCGAAGCACAAAATTTGACGGCAACTTTGAACGGAATTAGCCCGGGCCTCACTCTCCAAGGAACTTGGAACAATGGCGGCTTTGTGTATGACTATCCCGCCGGAGTGATGAATTTCACCGACGAGGCGAGCAACACGGATTTTAGCGCTTTTTGCGTCGAGCCGTTACAAGACATAGGTTTCGGTGAGACGCTGACTTATCAGATTCAAAATCCGCTTTCGCTGGCGACTTACGACACGGTCGCCCGCTTGGTGGGTGGCTATATTGCGTCCACGGGTTCGGACCGGGACGCCGCCGCCGTGCAATGGGCGATCTGGGAAGTGACCACCGAGTCGCTTTCAAGCCCGTCACTTTTTGACGGAACCATCCGCATCATCGAGCCCGCCACGGAAGGGACGGCCTCCCTAGCCAATCAATATTTGGCAAACGTCAAGAATTACACCCCGGCAACCCTGACCTATCTGAAAAATGACGGCCGCCAGGATGTCGTGAGTTGGAATGTGGTTCCGGAGCCTGCGTCCGCCGGCTTGGCCGCCTTGTCAGCCTTACTTTTGCTGCGCCGTCGGCGGGCCTGATACAGCTCTGCGACTGAAACAGTCGGCACACATTCATTTAGAGCGCACCAAAGCGGCGGTGGCGGCGCTGGTATTCCAGGACCGCCTCGCCCAGGTCGCGCTGGCGGAAGTCCGGCCAGAATTTTTTGACGATGACGATTTCGGCGTAACTTATTTGCCAAAGGAGGAAATTGGAAACGCGCATTTCGCCGGAGGTGCGGACGAGTAGGTCGGGGTCGGGGATGCCGGCGGTTTGCAAGCGGGAGGCGAAGAGTTCGGCGTCAATGTCGGCGGGTGAGATCTTCCCGGCGACGGCGTCGGTCGCAAGCGAGCGGGCGGCGGCGACGATTTCCTCGCGGCCGCCGTAGGACAGCGCGAGGACGAGGGTCATCTTCGTGTTATTGGCGGTGCGGGCTTGGATGCGCTCGATGAGCGCGCGGGTTTTCGCGGGCAGTCGGTCGAGTTGGCCGATGGCGAGTAAGCGGACGTTCTGGCGATCGAGATCTTTGGCTTTCTCGTCGAGGAAGCGGTCGAGCAGGGTCATCAGCGCGTTGACCTCGGTGGCGGGACGGCTCCAGTTTTCCGAGGAAAACGCGTAAAGCGTTAAATACTCCACGCCGAGCTCGGTGCAGGCTTCCATTACTTCGCGCACGGATTCCGCGCCGGCGCGGTGGCCTTCCAAGCGGGGGAGGCCGCGCTCCTTGGCCCAGCGGCCATTGCCATCCATAATGATGGCGATGTGGCGGGGAATTTCCGGGTGCGAAGGCATGGAAGAAGAGGTCCAAGATGACTTGTAAAACCTATTAGACAACCAATGTCTGCACGCGGTCCGGGCCGACTCCGACGAAGGCGATCGGCGCGCCGCATAACTCGGCAAGGCGTGCCAGATAGGCTTTCGCCTGCGCTGGCAGCTGTTCGAATTTCGTGCACTCGGTGGTGTCGGATTTCCAGCCGGTGAGCGTTTCATACACCGGCACCGCGCGGTCCCATGCCTTGCGGTCGGCGGGAGGAAGCGTGTGGATGGTGCCGCCAATGTCGTAGCCAGTGCAAATTTGCAGCGTCTCGTATTCGTCGAGTCCATCAACGTTAGTGACTGCGAGGCCGGTCACGCCGTTCACCATGCAGGCGAAGCGGAGCAGCACGGTATCCAGCCAACCGCAGCCGCGCGGACGGCCGGAGACGACTCCGAATTCGCGGCCGAGGCCGTGGAGGTATTCGGATAGGCCTTCATCGACAGTGGGGAACGGGCCGGAGCCGACGCGGGTGGTGTATGCTTTGCAAACGCCGATCACGCGCCCGATGGCGTTCGGCGGGAGTCCGGAGCCGGTGCATGAGCCGCCGGAGGTGGTGTTGGACGA
>JAYSYA010000261.1:0-8880 GCA_043716765.1 Akkermansiaceae bacterium | reverse complement strand
TTTGAGGTTGTGGCGGGTGGCTCCGCGGATCGAGAGGAGTTGTTTGGTGGGTGTGCGGCGCTGGGTGGGGGTGGCGATGGACTTGGAACCATCAAGCCATGGAAGAGTGCCGTTTTGGATTCGAGATTTGAGATTTGAGATTTGAGATTTTTTACTCGTGGGCGAGACGCCCACGCTCCTTGGGGGGCCTTGATAGATGAGAGTGCCGCCGTAGGAGCCTGCGCCGGGGCCGAGGTCGACGAGGTGGTCGGCGGCGAGCATGACGGTTTGCTCGTGCTCGACGACGACGAGGGTATTGCCTTTGTCGCGGAGGCCGTGCATGACGCCGACGAGGCGGTCGATGTCGCGCGGGTGGAGGCCGACGGTGGGCTCGTCGAGCACGAAGAGCGTGCCGGTGAGGGCGGCACCAAGACAGGTGGTTAGATTGACGCGTTCGACCTCGCCGCCGGAAAGGGTGCGGGTGGTGCGGTCCAAGGTGAGGTAGCCGAGGCCGACTTGGTCAAGATAGCTGAGGCGGGAGGTGATTTCCGTGAGGACGAGATCGAGCGTGGGGTCGGAAGGGCGATCTGAGATTTCGGATTTCAGATTTGAGAACCAAGGAAGCAGGTCGCCGAGGGGCAGGGCCCAGAGTTCCGGAAGGGTTTTGCCGTTAACTTTGAAACAGAGGGACTCGGGTTGGAGGCGCTTGCCGCGGCAGGCGTCACAGGTGGTGTAGGAGCGGTAGCGGGAAAGGAAGACGCGGACGTGCATCTTGTAGGCCTTGGTTTCCATCCAGTCGAAGAAACCTTTGACGCCATACCAATCACCGGATTGCCAAAGGGCTTCGAGTTCGTCCGGGGTGAGGTTGTCGGTTTTGCGATTTCCGTAGTAGATCCATTCCTGCTCGTCTTCGGATAGATCTTCAAACGGGCACTTGAGGTCGATGTCGCGCTCCTTGCAGTTTCTAACAAGGTCGCGCTGGCATTCGTCGCCGCGCTCGCCTTGGAAAGGCTTGATGGCTCCCTCGGCGATGGAGAGGGATTTGTCGGGGACGGCTTTTTCGAGGTCGATGCCGATGATGCGGCCGAAGCCACGGCATTTCGGACAGGCTCCTAACGGGGAGTTGAAGGAGAAGAGGGCGGCGGTGGGCTTGCGGAGGGTGAAGCCGGTTTTCGGGTTGGTCCAGGTGGTGGAGAACGAACGTTGAACATCGAACATCGAACGTCCAACATCGAAGGAAGAATGTAGGACCACATTGGCGTGTCCTTTGCCGAGAGTGAAGGCGGATTCAAGGGCTTCGAGGAGGCGGGAGTGGTTTTCAGGTGTTAGGGCGAGGCGGTCCTGGACGATGTGGATGACGGGCGAAATGAATTTCGCGGTCGTTGGTTCGTCGGTGCGGATGATTTGGCCGTCGAGCAGGATGCGGAGGTAGCCTTGGGCATTGAGAAAGGGGAGGATCTCCTCGGATTGGGAGTCCGGTGGGATCGGAATGGGGAAGGTGACTAGGACGGGCATTCCTGCGAAATTTTCCGTGGCCCAGGCGGTGGCGGATTCCGGGGAGTCGGGCTGGATGGTTTCGCCGGTGTGCGGGTCGTAGCCGATGGCGAGGCGGGCGAAAAGCAGCTTGAGGTAGTCGTTGATTTCGGTGAGCGTGCCGACGGTGGAGCGGGTGGTGCGGACGTGGTTTTTCTGCTCGATGGCGATGGCGGGCGGAATGCCTTCGATGTGATCGACGGCGGGCTTGTCCATGCGGTCAAAAAACTGCCGAACGTAGGGCGAGAAGGTTTCGACGTAGCGGCGCTGGCCCTCGGCGTAGAGCGTGTGGAAGGCGAGCGAGGATTTCCCGGAGCCGGACGGGCCGGTGACTACGGTGAGTTTTCCGAGTGGGATACCGAGGTCGAAGCCTTGGAGATTATGCTGGCGGCAGCCGCGGAGGAGGATGGCGGGTTCAGGGCGGCTGGGCGTGGATTTACGGTCTGCTTTGGGCACCCCGCAGGTTAAACAGGAAAAATCCGGCCGCCAGTGGAAGTGTGTGGCGGGCGGCTAATAAATACAGATCACTCGTCGGCGAGAGACGCTCCGGCCGATGGGGCTCCCATGAGCTGGGAAAAATATTCAGGACTTTCCTTAGTGAGCTCGATTTCACGTTCGATGAGCTTGGCCGCGCCGGTATCATTGTCCGCCTTGAGTCGCTCGATTTGCTTTTCGAGGCCGAGAATGTAAGTCGAGGAGAGTTGGGAGAGCGACTGACTGAGTTCGAAGTCGATGTCTTTCTGCTCTTTAAGGGCCTGAGTGTGACAGGCTTCGATTCCCATAATGTCCGTGACCGAGAGTTCCAGAGACTCAGGAATGCGTGCGCCTTTGGCCTTGAGGGTATCGACGGTTTGCTTGACGAGGGCCGTGCCTTCAGCGCGGTTGGATGAGGATTTGGCGACGCAGGCGAGCATTGCCCTGTCAAAGCTCCACAAGTTGTCTTTGACGCCGCTGTGATACTTGACAAGGGCTGGAGCGGCGCGATCAAGCATGATTTTGCGGGCGCGCTGGAAGAATCCTTGGACGTTGAATCTGGGCGGTTCGGGGACATTTGCGGTGTCGGGCGCGGGTTCCGTTACCGCGGGAACTGGTATCGGAAGAGGCTCTGGATTCGCTTCCGGGGCGGGATCGGGTGCTTGGTCGGGTGCTTGGTCGGGTGCTTGGTCGGGCGCTTGGTCGGATACCGGTTCGGTATCAGTTTCAGAAATGAGTCCGGCAGACGGTTCGTTGATGATGACGAGCCGGGGAGATCGGCTTTTCCGAAAATGGTTGAGACTGTAGCCTCCGATTCCAATGGCTAGCAGAAACATCAGGATTCCCAAAAAGCTGGAGGATTTTTTGCGGGCGGCTGACTGTCCCGGCCTGCGCACCATCGGCCGCGGTGGTCCCGCGGTTCCGTGAGCCTTGGACGCGGCCGGTTTAACAATGGCCTGCAAGTCTTGAACAATCTCGCTGGCACTCGAGTAGCGCGCGGCGGGCAAGGGCTGGGTCGCCCGCCGAACGATAGCGTCGAAGCGGACATCGCAGCGGGCGATCAGCGAGGCCGGCCGTAAATCGTCCGCAGGAAGCTTGCCCGTCAGGAGTTCGTGAAGCATCACGCCGACCGAGAAAATATCGGCGCGGAAATCCACAGAGTGCGGGGCATCGACGACCTCGGGAGCCGTGTAATGGGGCGTGCCGAAAATTTCCTCGCCCTCTTCGATCTTCCGCTCAATGGGGCGGGCGAGCCCGAAATCGCCGATCTTGGGCTGGGCGTTAAGATCGAGAAGGATGTTAGATGGCTTGATGTCGCGGTGGATGATGCCGTTTTCGTGGGCGTGGGCGAGTCCGCTGCAGATGGCCGAGATCAAGCGGATTACCTCCTCCGGGTCGATCGCCTGGCCGTTGGCAGAGTGATAGATCGACTGCCCGGGCACGAACTCCATCACGATATAGAGCATCCCGTTGACTTCGCCGAAGTCGTACACGCCGATGAGATTCGGGTGATTGAGGCGGGCCATTGCCTTGGCCTCGGTTTCGAAACCTTTGCAAAACGCCGCGTCGTTGCTGAATTCCATCGGCAAGATTTTCAGCGCGACCGTCCGATCCAAAGACTTCTGCACCGCGCAATAAACGGCACCCATGCCACCGGTCGCGATCAGGCTTTCGATTTCGTACCCTGGGAAAAGCGGAGCGAGGTCGCTGGGTTCCGGAGCGATGAAACCAGCAGGTGCTTGAGTATCTGACATGAGCGGAGGAGGCGACTTGGCTTCGCGCTGCAAGCTATGCTTCGCAATGGTTTGATTTCAAGCGCAATGATCACGCCTTGCGGTGAAACAAGCTTGCCCGCCCGGCGATAAATCGGGATCAGTTCGCCGCATGAACGAAGCCGGAGTGATGGGAATTTGCGGAGAAGATGGGATCCGCCGGATGGTGGCGGCATTCTATCAGCGGGTGCGGACGGACGACCTCCTCGGGCCGATGTATCCTGAGACGGATTGGGAAGGCTCGGAAGAGCGTCTAGCAGAATTCCTGTTGTTTCGCCTCGGCGCGTCGACCCGCTACTTGGAAACCCGCGGCCATCCGAAGCTGCGGATGCGCCACATCACGTTCAAAATCGGCGTTGCGGAGCGCGACCGCTGGCTGGAACTCATGACATCCGCGATGGTGGAAACCGGAGTGGCTGAGGAAGCCCGCAGATTTCTCGACCCGTTTTTCGCCCAGGTGGCAGACTTCATGAGAAACCAGGCCGATCGTTAAGGAAAATTTTCCCGATCAGCCGAGCGGCGCGTGATAGACGATCCACTCGGGGATCTTGATGGCGGAATTATAGAGCATGTGCAGGGCGATGACCGTAGTCAGCGAGCCGGTTCCGGCATAGAGCAGCGCACAGGAGAACCCGAAAACCGCCACGCTCGCCAAGCCGTAGCCGTCATAGAAATGCAGCAGCGCGAACACTGCGGACGACACCAGCGCGGCCGGAATCACTCCGAGCCGGTTCCGGCATGAGCGGAACAAGACCCCGCGATAGAGCGTTTCCTCAGTGACCGGAGCCAAGAAGCAAGCCGAGACTAAGGCAAAAGTAAGTCCCCACCACCCAGCATCCGCCAAGCTGAGGCCACCGCCCGGGCTATTTGAGCCGCCCTCTCCCATCGCTAAGCGGAGCATTTGGTCCCCGACCATCAGCAGGGAAAACATGCCCAAAACGGCCGTCACCTGCACGCGCTGGTCCAAGCCCATCACCCGTAATGCGTGGGCCGGTCGCTTGAAAAGCAAGCCGAGCGCGATCAGCGGCGGCAGCATCCGCGCGGCGGAATCGAGGAAAATACCAACTGCGGGGTGCAGTCCCGGCAAGGCCCCGATTCCAAGATCCAACGTCATGCTGAACCCGATCCACGCCAAAGTTGCGACCAGGAAAATCACTACCCCCAGCGGCAACGTCCAAGCGCCGCCGTAGCCGCAGGGCGTCGCCGAAAATCCATTTTTCATGCTCCGCAACGCACTGGGTATGAATACTAAACCCACCAGTCCCAGCAACCAGACCGCCGCTCTGACAAACACGGCTCGGGCTTTGAGCTGGATCCCGTCTTGCCCGTAAGTCTGCCGCCAATGCGATCTGGGCTGCACGTTCTCCTCCCACGATTCGATCAGCTTCGCGTGCCACCAAGTGCCTTGATGAGTGGCGAGCCTCCTCGAAGTTTTGTCGAAATCTGAAATCATCTGTCCTTGCAATGCCTGCCCAAGCGTTTCCCGCAACGGCAACCCATCCTGCTCCGCCTTCACGATGGCAAACGCTTCTAATCCCCGCGCACTGATGGACTTGTCGGTGGCAAGCTTCTGGAAAACTTCGAGCGCATCCCGCCGCACCACCGCCGGATTGCCCACTCCGGCGAGCCATTTCAACCACTGCGGATCCCGCGCCATGGCGTCTGCGAGCCGCAGATCTCGGTCGATTTTCACCAGCGCGATTTCCTCGGTGCCGGGTGCGTAGCGCTCCTCTTTGCCAAAATAATGGTCCCACAACCAAACTCCCAAAATAAATGCCAACAGGGCAATAAACGGCTCCGGGTAGTCCCGCCGCAGAATGGCGCGGTAAGGATTTCCTGATAGAATCGAGGTTGTTGCGGATTTTTGAATGGCTCGCGAGCTTTTCGAAAACCATGAAATTAGCAAGGATTGGCTGACTATCATTTTCCGCAAAACAGGGAAAACCTCGAATTTTTCCATTGGCGGGTTTACGTGGACCGTCGCAGGGTTCGAACGAAACCAATCCCCCATGTCAGACCCCACCGAATTCGTAATAACCGCCACTTTTCTAACGGCTCTGGGGATTTTTGTGGTCACCGCCGCCGCGCGGAGGCTGTTTGGGAATCCTGCGCCCGCCGCAGTGCCGGTCGATTCGACGGATAACGCTTCGCCGTATCAAACGCCCGCATCGCCCGCGCCGCCCCCCGAACTCCCTAGCGGCCGGGTGCCGGTCTGGTTCTACCAACCGCTCGATTTACTCGGGATCGGCTTCATTTTCGTGCTATTTTTCGGCCTCGTCATGGCTTCCGTCAGGGCCTCCGCTGAGGCCGAGTTGGTGCTGGATGTCAACGGGATGGTGGCGTCCATCGCCTTCCAGTTCATCAGCGCGGGCATCGTGTTGTTTTTCGTAATTCCCCGCATTCGGCCAGTGGAATGGCTAGGCTTGCGGTGGCCGGCATGGCGCTGGGTCTTCCTGATCGCGCCGTCCGCCGTGCTTGCCATGTGGATATTTTTCGGCGTACTCCAAGCCTCCGGCTTCATGGAATGGATGGAATCCCTCGGCGTCGAATCCGTGCAGGACAGCGTCAAACTCCTACAAACATCCACCGATCCGGCCATCATCGGGATGATGGTGTTTGCTGCCGTCGTCGCCGCCCCGCTCTGTGAGGAGATCGTTTTCCGCGGGTATTTCTACCCCGCCGCAAAAAAATTCGTCGGCCCGTGGGTGGCCGGGATTTGTTCGGCGCTCATATTTGCCTCCGCCCATGGCAGCCTCGCCGCCCTACTTCCGTTGTTCGTTTTCGGCTGCCTGCTCGTCTTCATTTATGAAAAAACCGGCTCGCTGTGGGCTCCCGTCGCCGTGCACTTCTGCTTCAATGGCGCCACCGTGCTCATCCAGATGATCTACCGTTTTTACAACCTCCCGCTGGATCCACCGCTGTGAAAACACTCCGTGACATCGGCGAGGATGCCCTGATCGACCGTCTCGTCGCGCTGGTTCCGCGCGACCCAAATCCCGCCGCCGGCCCGGGCGACGATTGCGCTGTGATCGATCCCGGCCCGCACTCTTCCAGCCTGCGGCTTCTCAAAACCGACGCCCTCGTCGAGCACATTCATTTCCTGCCAACCGCGCCGGCCCGTGCCGTCGGCTGGAAAGCCGCCGCCCGCGTGGTCTCGGATTTCGCCGCGATGGGCGGGCGTCCCGAATATTTCCTTGTCACCTTGGCGCTCTCGCCGGAAACCACTGTCACGTGGGCGGAAGACCTCTACCGCGGCATCGGCGACTGCCTGCAGAAATTCGGCGGTCTCCTTGGGGGCGGAGAAAGTTCAAGTGTCCCGCTCGGTTCCGCCGCCGTCATTTCCATCGCCGCCACCGGCAGCGTCCTCCGCGAACACGTCGTCCTCCGCTCGACCGCCAGGCCCGGCGACACCCTTCTCGTCACCGGTAAACTTGGCGGCTCGCTCCACGGCAAGCATCTGGATTTCACCCCACGCATTGCAGAAGCAAACTGGTTGGTATCCAATTACAAGCCGACGGCCATGATGGATCTATCCGATGGGCTTGCGAAAGATCTCCCGCGCCTCGCCATTGCTTCCGGCTGCGGATTCGTGCTCAACCATTCCGCAATTCCGCTCACTCCCGGCAGGACACCGGCTCAGGCCTTGAGCGACGGCGAGGACTTCGAAATCCTCCTCGCCATCGAACCCCACCGCGTCGGCGGGCTGCTCAGCGCATGGCACGACGTGTTCCCGGACCTCCCACTCACCCGGATCGGCGAGCTCAGCGAGAGCGGAGCGGGTGAGTCCTTGATCGGCGGCTGGGACCATTTTTCGGGACACTGATCGTTTTGGCGCTGCCGCGCTCGGCCGACAAATCCAAATCCAAGTATTGACACCCCGCCCCATCCGCCCTAATCACTCGCCCCCGCGCCATGCGAATGGCGGAGTAGCCAAGTGGTAAGGCAATGGTTTGCAAAACCGTCATTCGAGGGTTCGATTCCCTCCTCCGCCTCCAGTTTTTCGGCCCCAGTTCCCTGTGAATCAGGAGATTGCGGCTTATTTTGTATTTGGGGCCTATTTTCGGAAATGCGCTGAAATGCGCCCGATTGCGCCTCAAACGGGCAATAAAAGTGCAAAAAATTTTATCCCGTTAGGGGTCATCAGTTACCGGCACGCCAAACGGGGGACTTCAGGCAAGACCACCAGCCCTGGGCACAAAACGGGCAATGAAAGGGCAATAAATTTCCCTTGCTTGGAATCGCCATGCGCGGGGATGCCACGCGGGGGAGTTCAGGCAAGACCGCCACGCAGCGCACAAAAAACGCCGCCGCTCCCCTGAGAACGACGGCGGCTTGCTTTTCCTCTGTCCACGGAAAACGGGAAATCATTCAACGGCCTCGGGGGCGGAATGGATACTGGCGGCCGCACCGTCGAGCACTCCAAGGTAGTAGCGGACACGCGAAGCCCGCGGCTTCCAGCTTGGCCAAGAGGCTCGCCGGCGTTGGATCGGCGGCGGGGCCGTCATGCATGGCAACGGCGGCGTTGCCATGCTCGGCAAGCATCTTGCGGAGGGAGGCAAGAACGACCGGGGGCGTATCCCGTCCGCCGGGAACGTCTTGCTTGGCAAGGAGGGCACGAAGAGAAGCGGCAAGGGGCGAGTCATACCAAAGCGCCCTAGGAACTAGACTTTAGCTCGGAGCGCCAGCGTTTGCTTGATCCCGCATCCAGCCGTGGATCATCGAGTGGACTTTCTCGGGCTTGATCCATTCCTTGGCGATCACGATGAGGTGATTTTCCAGCCGCCTGAGGTTGCGGTAGAGCCGGTTGGCCGTGGGGGCCTTGAGCAAACGGCCGAATCCTTCCACCGGGTTGAGTTCCGGGCAATAGGGTGGCAGCGGCAATAGTCGGACGTTGGGCGGCAGCCGCGTGTCGCCGGCCCGCAGGTGGAAGCCCGCCTGGTCGGCGATGACCACGTGCAGCGAGTCCGGATCGCTGTCGGCGATCTGTTTGAGGAAGACCGCGTGAATGTCCTGGTTGATGGCGGGGGTGAAGAGCAGTTGCGCGTCGTTCGCGCCGTCGATTTCGAGAGCCTCGTGCAGGTAGCCCCACTTGTAGGTGGTGGCATAGGGCGCGTGGACGCGC
>JAYSYA010000027.1:0-2125 GCA_043716765.1 Akkermansiaceae bacterium | reverse complement strand
AGCGCCCGCGGCAACGGCGGGTTTGGATCGCCCGCACCGAGCCCGAGCGCGGCTTTGAATTGGGTCACGAACGACTGCCGCGAATCGCGCAGATTCGTTAGCTCCGTGACCAGCCGTTCCTTCTCGATCTGCGTGCGCAGCAGATCCTGCAGCGTGCCCTTTCCTACCTCCGTCCGCGATTGCGCCTGCTTCTCCAGATCTTCCAGCAGCGCCACCATTTCCTGATTCACGCGGATGCGCCCATCCACGAGCTGCAGCTCATACCAGGCTTTCTTGAATCCGTAGGCGACCTGCAGCACCGCCGCCTCGATTTGAAAATACTTTATCCCGCTCTCCGCCGTCGCCACATCCGCCGCGGCGCGAAGTTTGCCCGGCCCCGGAAAATCCATCATCAGTCCCGGCATCGCCGCCATGATCATCTTCGAAATGTCCGCCTCGAAAGTCAGCCGCGGATCCGGCAGCGAGCGCTCGCGGGTAATGTTCTCTACTGACGCCAGCCATTCATAATACGCCGCCTCCACCTGCGGATGTTTGTAGATGGCGTAGCGCACAAACGTCTCCGGCGAACCGCCGCTTGTTAGCCTCGGCAGGTTCGGCGCAGCCCCGTCAGGCCGATACTTGAGCAGCACCTTCTGCACGTGATCCCGCGACCCAAGCTCACCCGGCGCCGGAGTGCCCACGCAGCCGACGAACGGGCAACCCATCACCATGACAACTGCCGCAGTGAGGGTTCTTTGCAAGCTCAGGTGATGCATGATGAATCGTCCTCGAAAGTGGCTAGCGAGTGCACATATTGGGCTCGTTCGAACGCGCTGGGATCGGGGCAGTTTTGCTGGCTCATGATGCCTTTGATTTCAGCCAGCGACTCGTATCCATGCTGGTCCAGCCATTCGGCAACGCCTGTTTCGAGCGTCCGCAGGTGGCCGATTCCCTCGCGCAACAACGCGCTGCAAACCATCGTCACGGCGGCTCCCACCATGACCATCTTGATGACATCGTTAGGCCGATGAATCCCGCCGGTGGCAGCAAGATCCGCGCGCACATTTCCATGGAGGATCCCGATCCAGCGCAGAGGCAGCAGCGAGTCTGCCTGCGTGCTGAGCATGAGGCCCTGCCTGATACTCATTTGATCGGGGTTGATGTCGGGCTGGTAAAATCGGTTGAACAACACGAGGGCGTCCGGACCCAGCGCGTCCAAGCGGGAAGCCATGTTTGCGAAGTTGCTGAAATACGGGCTCAGCTTCACCGCGCTGGTGGTGAGATTCATGATATGGGTTTGCTTGAGGTTTCCGGCGGTGATGAATCGCCGATAGTCTCCGGCCCGATGAGGCGGACGCTTTCCGCAAGGACGGTGAAGCGGTGTCCTTTCAACCCCGCAACGGCATTATCAAGTGCGAAGACGCGGGGACCGTCCGGGGTCTGAACGGTGACCTCGGTGGCGTGAAGCATGTTCAGAAAACTCTCTTCATCCGAGTTGACGTGAATGCTGCCACTGTCGGTGCGAACGTCGATGGACGACGCACTGCCGGAAAAAACGCACCCGGTCGCGGTGCTCAGCTGGACTGATAGATGGTTCATGGGTTGGGGTGGGAGTCCGGCGTCTTCTGGACATTGATATTTAGTAGATGAGCCTTTGCGAGCATCCCGAGCGAACCAACCAAATCCTGCGGGTGTCCACCCGGAAACTTGGTTTTGATTTGATGTGAGAACTCGAGTTCATTGGCAGTTTTGACGGTATGCCAGCACCGTGAATCGAACTATGAATGGCGGCGCATTTCATACCGTGATTACCGCCGCTGCGGAAATGCGCCGATTAGCCTCAGCGATGCGGCATTTCACTGTTGGGCATGGGTCGATAGCTTCTTGGATTTCCCATATTGTGGGTTTTGTCCAAAGTTTTGTCATTACCGCAGCCGGAAAAGGTCAGGGTGGTAATGACTAGGCCAAGGGCGGCCAGTGTGTATTTAATTGTGATTTTCATAATACTTATTGTTTGCTGGTTAATGCTTGATGCAATTGAATTCTAGCGGGTATTGAGATTCCCACTGACTGATAGCTACGATAGGGCATCTCCCTGAATTCCGCTCCGCATCTCGAATTAAAAACCGTGCATTTCTTCAGTTGG
>JAYSYA010000260.1:0-3024 GCA_043716765.1 Akkermansiaceae bacterium | reverse complement strand
TGGCCATGCAAGCCGTCCGCGACCACGGCAAGGCGGTTTGCGAGGCCGCCATCTGCTATACCGGCGACATCACCGACTCGCGGCGCGATAAATATTCGCTCAAGTATTACGTCGAGAAAGCCAAGGAAGTCGAGCGGATGGGCGCGCACATGCTTTGCATCAAGGACATGGCCGGCCTCTGCAAACCGCACGCCGCCTTCAAGCTGGTCACCGCGCTCAAGGAGGAAATCGGCATTCCCGTCCATTTCCATACCCACGACACCTCGGGCATCAACTCCGCCTCCGTGCTCGCCGCCTCCAAGGCCGGCGTGGACATCGTAGACCTCGCGATCTCGTCGATGTCGGGCTCCACCTCGCAGCCGAATCTCAATTCCATCTCCGCCGCTCTCGCTAACACCGAGCGCGATCCGGGACTCGACTTCGACTCGCTCAACGAGCTTTCCGACTACTGGGAACACGTCCTCACATTCTATCAACCGTTCGATTCCGCCCCGCGCTCCGGCACTGCGGAAGTTTACGAACACGAAATGCCCGGCGGCCAATACACCAACCTCCGCGAGCAGGCGAACGCCATGGGACTCGGCCACCGCTGGCGCGAAATCGCCCGCACCTACGCCGACGTGAACCAACTCTTCGGCGACATCGTCAAGGTCACCCCGTCATCCAAAGTCGTCGGCGACATGTGCATGTTCCTAGTCACCCGCGGCATCAAGGCGGCGGACGTGCCGAAGCTCAAGCCCGGCTCCATCGACTTCCCGGAGAGCGTCATCGACATGCTATCAGGCGGCCTCGGCCAACCCGACGGCGGCTGGCCGGCGGAGGTGCAGAAAGTCGTGTTAGGAACCCGCAAAGCCACCACCGTGCGCCCCGGCGAGCTCGCCGATCCGATCGATCTCGACGCCACCCGCATCGAGCTTTCCGCCAAACTCGGTCGCCCCGCCAGCGAGGACGACCTCTATTCGCACCTGATGTATCCGCAGGTGTTCGCCGACTTCACGGCGTTCCGCGCAAAATACGACGACCTCAGCGGCCTGCCGACGCCCGCGTTTTTCTACGGCCTGCAAATCGGCGAGGAAATAGAGATCGAGATCGACACCGGCAAGATCCTCATCATCAAGCTCATCTCCATCGGCGAGGCGGACTCCGCGGGACGCCGCGCGCTCTTCTACGAGCTCAACGGCATGCCGCGCGAATCGATCGTCGTCGACAATTCGCTGAAATCCATCAGCACCGCATCGCGTCCGAAAGGCGAGCCCGATAACCCGGCCCACGCCTGCGCGCCGATGCCCGGCATGGTCACCGAAGTCGCCATTTCTCCCGGCCAGGAAGTCAAGGCGGGCGATAAGTTGGTCGTCCTCGAAGCGATGAAAATGCTCACCACCGTGAGCGCCAGCGAGGATGGAACAGTTTCCGAAATTCTCGTGAAAAAGGGCGACCGAGTGGACAGCGATGATTTGCTGGTGAAACTGAAGGTCTGAAAAGCTCGACGCTGGCCGCCTGTCTGCCGCTTCATCTCACCTTTTTCATGACGAAATTCGCCCTGCTCCTCGCCTTGCTCACCAGCGTCTGCTCGTGGGCACAAGAAGCTCCCGTGCCGGAAATCCCGCTGCCCCCCGTCGCACCGCCGGCGGAGGATCCCGCGATTCCCGATGACGGCGTCCGGGTTGCCATCCTCGGCTATCACGACCTCGCCGAGAACCTACCGGAAACGGCGATGCGCATCCGCACCTCGAAATTCCGCCAACAGATGGAGACCATCCGCCAGCTCGGGCTCAAGGTGATCACGCTCGATGAATTCGCCGCGTGGAAAAAAGGCGAAAAGGAAATCCCGAAACAAGCCATCCTCATCACCTTCGATGACGGCTGGAAATCCGTTTACACCGACGCCTATCCGGTCCTCAAGGAGTTCGGATTTCCGTTCACCGTTTTCCTCTACAAGAACTACGTCGATGGCGGCGGCAAGGCCCTCACCACCGCAATGATCCAAGAAATGGTGAGCGCCGGAGCGACCATCGGCAGTCATTCGGTTAGCCACCCCTATCCGCTCACGGTGAAGAATTTCCGCAAAAAAGGACCGCACGAATTTGACGCTTACTTGCGCAAGGAAATCGGCGAGTCGAAGCGTTTCCTTGAGTCCAAATTTCCCGTAAAAGTCACCACTTACGCGTATCCCGGCGGATTTCACACCAAGGAAATGCCCAAACTCGGCGAGGAATTCGGCTACACCCACATGTTTACGGTGCTGCCGGGCAAGATCAAACGCGCGTTGCCGGACGCGCTGCTGCCGCGTTACATCATCCTCGGCAACTACGACAAGATTTTCGAAACCGCCACCACCTTCCGCGACGGCAGCAGAAGCGCCACCGACCCAGGCGGCGCGCTCGCCACAATCGGCCAGACCACGCCTTTCCCGGTGACTCCGGAAGCCGGCGCCATCGTCAACTCCCGCCTGCCGGAAATTTCCGCCGATCTATCCACCGTCGAGAACCTCGACCCCGCGACGCTCACCATGAAGGTCTCAGGCTTCGGCGAAGTCCCCGCGAATTTCACCGCCGTGACCAAGAAATTCTCCTGGCAGGTCAACCGCCGCCTACGCCAAACGAGTTGCCAAGTCGCCATCACGTGGAAAGATACGACGGGCAACGCCCCGGAAACACCACTCCGCTGGTCTTTCCAAATCGACCGCGAATCCGCCTATCTTCCCGAAGGGGAATAAATCCCAAATCTGACAGCTTATGTTCTCCAGCCTCTCCGACAGCCTCGACAAGACATTCCGCAACCTCCGTGGCGTCGGTCGCATTTCGGAAAAAAACATCGCCGACGCGCTCCGTGAAATCCGCATCGCGCTGCTAGAGGCCGATGTCGAATTCGGCGTGGCCAAGGATTTCATCGCCAAAGTGAAGGAAAAAGCCCTCGGCGAGGATGTCCTCAAGTCGATCAAACCCGGCGAGCAAATCGTCAAGATTTTCCACGACGAGCTCGAGATTTTGCTTGGCGGGGACCAAGCCCCGCTCGACTTGAACC
>JAYSYA010000259.1:0-27778 GCA_043716765.1 Akkermansiaceae bacterium | reverse complement strand
TTGGCGGCGCGGCGGGCTTGTTTGCGGCCTTTTTCGACGAGCGCGCGTGCAAAATCACCGTCGGGGTGGCTGTCTTCGGCTTTTCCGTGGCGCAGGAGAATGAGCTTCATTCTGTGAAATCTGAGATGTGAAATCTTAAATGGCAAGATCACATCGTCATCCCGCCGTCCACGGCGATGACTTGGCCGGTGATGTAGCGGGCGGCCGGGCTGGCGAGGAAGGTGACAACTTCGGCGATGTCTCTGGTTTCGCCGAAAATGCCGAGCGGGATCTTGGCGATGATGGCGTCCTTGACGGCTTGGGGCAGTTCGTCGGTCATGTCGGTGGTGATGAAACCTGGGGCGACGGCGTTGCAGGTGACACTGCGGCCGGCGAGTTCGCGGGCGACGGCTTTGGTGAAGCCGATGAGGCCGGCCTTGCTGGCGGAGTAGTTGGTTTGGCCGGCGTTGCCAATGAGGCCGATGACCGAGGCGATGTTGATGATGCGCGGGTCCTCGGCTTTCATCAGGACGCGCATGAAGGCTTTGACGGTGTTGAAGGCACCTTTGAGATTGGTGTCGAGCACGGTGTCCCAGTCGTCTTCCTTCATCCGCATGAGCAGGCCGTCGCGGGTGACGCCGGCGTTGTTGATGAGGATGTTCACGCTGCCGAGTTCGTCGCCAATTTTCTTGGCGAGTTCCTGCACGGCGGCGTGGTCGGCGATGTCCACGGCGTAGGCGGTGGCGGAGCCGGGGAAGGCGGCGTTGATTTCCTCGGCGGCTTTACCGCAGCTGGATTCGCTGCGGCTGACGACGGCGACCTTGGCTCCCTCGGCGGCGAGGGCGCGGGCGATTTCCTGACCGATTCCGCGGCCACCTCCGGTGACGACGGCGACTTTATTGGCAAAGCGTGACATGCCGCGAAAGTGGCGGCGGGAGCGGGCGACTGTCAATCCTCGGGGCTTGCGGCTGGGTGGGGGAGGTGATGCAGTGGCGGTATGAATTGGACATTTCAGAGCGTGGCGGTCGTCGGCTCAGGAGCCATCGGGCTTTATTACGGCGGGCGGCTGGCGGAGGCGGGCGAGGATGTGCGGTTCTTGGTGCGCTCGGATTTCGAGGCGATTTCGCGGGATGGACTGAAGGTGGAAAGCGCGCATGGAAATTTCGATCTGCCGCGGGTGAAGGCGTATCGGACGGCGGAGGAAATCGGGCCGGTGGATCTGGTGATCGTTGCATGGAAGACGACGGCGAACCATCTGCTGGCCTCGGTGTTGCCACCGCTGCTGCATGCGGGGACGCAGGTGCTGACGCTGCAGAACGGTTTGGGAAATTGCGAGGCGCTGGCGGAAATCGTCGGTTCGCAGCGGGTGCTGGGCGGGTTGTGCTTCGTCTGCATCAATCGGATTTCGCCCGGTTGGGTCAGTCACTCGGCAGGCGGGCGGATGACGATCGGTAAATTTCTACCAGATTCATCCGGCCGCGCGGCCGAGCTGGAGCGGCGCTTTAAGGCGGCGAAGATCCAAGCCGTCGCCGTCGAGAATTTGGAGAAATCTCAGTGGGAGAAACTCGTCTGGAACATCCCGTTCAACGGGCTTTCCGTGGCGGGAGGTGGAGTCACCACGGACGTCTTGCTCGCCACGCGGGACCAGGAAAACGAGCTGCGCGCGCTGATGGCCGAGGTGATCGCCGCGGCTCGCGCGCAGGGGCTGGATCTCAGCGATGACTTGATCGATTTCAACATCGAGCGGACCCGGCCGATGGGGCCCTACCGGACGTCGAGCATGATTGATTTCGTGGAGCGGCGGGAGGTGGAGGTCGCGCCGATCTGGGAGGAGCCGCTGCGGCGGGCGCGAGCGGCGGGAGTGGAGATGCCGCGCACCGCGGCGCTGCTGCGGCGGATTCGCGAGCGGCTGGCGCAGTGAGCGCGGCTATTTCGCGGCGTTGGTTTTGAGAAATTCCCGCACCGGGGCTTGCTCGGCTTTTGGGAGGGAGTTGAGCCACTGGTCTGCGGCATTCGGGTCGTATTGCAGCCAGTAGGCGGCGAGGTTTTTCTGCGCCCATTGCCTCGCGTCGCCGTCGGGCAGGTTGTTGACCCATGCGCTCGCGGCGGCGGGATCTTTTTGCGCCCATTTCACGGCGTGGCTGGAGGTGGCTTCGACGCGGCCGAGAGAATCGTCAGGATTCTCCGCGAAATAACGCAGAGCCCCGCCTAGGAAATCTGGCTGATAGTCGGTGGCGTAGTCGCACCCTTGTTCGACGATGATCGTGGCGACGACTTGTTTGCGATCCGCTGGCAGTTCTCGAATCCGGCTGGCCAGCGCCGCGAGTTTTTCCGGCTCCCAAGTGCGGAGCATGTTGTGATATTGGCGTCTCTCGTCGGAATGAGGCCGGGTGGCGGCAAGTTTTTCAAGCCACTCCGCGGGATGCTTCACCGGCGGAACGGGTGTTTTTTGATTCGCGGCTCTTTCCTTGAGCATCGCTTGGGCGGTGCGCCGGTCTTCCTCGGTGGCGAGCAGTTGGATCAGCCTAGCGGACTCCTCAGGCGTCCGGACCGACCCCAGGAAAATTCGCTCGATGATCGAGTTTCGCTCTTTGGCGCTCAGGTCGATGGCGTCGATCCACTGAATCGCGGTTTGCGGCTTGTCGTGAATCATGCGCTCTAACGCGGTCATGCGGATTCTCTTGGCTTGGTCCGCGGTGAATCCGCTGCCCTCCAGATCGGCGTTCCACCATTTTTCCCGATTCTGCCAGCTGGCCCAATCGCTGGAGGCTATCGACTGCCGCCACGAGGCCGGGAGGTTGGCCAGCTCGCCAAACAACTTGTCCAAGATCCCCTCGCGGGAAAGGTTGTTCGCGAAATGCATCCAGCCGTCCGGATCGTTCCAGAGTTTTCGGATTTCCACGTCGAATGAATTCGTCAGGCGCTGGCCTACCAAGGCGTCTTCGGCGCGGGTCTTCCAGAAGGCGGGCAGTTGATCGAGCTGCGCTTCCAGCATGGCCGGGTGGTTGCGGGCCATGGCATCCAGAAATGACGATGCATTGGTTTCTTCCGCCCCCCAACCCATGCCACCCAACACGAGTTCCATAAATCGATCCAATGCGAGCGCGGGATGAGACTGGGTCATTTCCGCTAGCACCTCGATTTCGATCCAGCCGGACGGGCGTTCCTTGAGAAGCGCGAGTAATTTTTCCGGATCGGTTGTGGCGCACCGCATGAGGACGGACTGCGCCTCGTGGGGGTTTTTCCGCATCTGCCAATGCGCCATGGCCAGGGGATCTTCGTGCTCCCAACGGCTGAGGAGCAGCTCGGTGAAGAAAGTAAATTCGAAACCCTCGCCGGGGTGAAACCAGTCGCCGTCGAGCCATTTCGAGATTTCGGAAAGAGGCACGGAGTTGGCCAGCGCGATGATGGCACGCATGCGTTCCACCGGGTTGGCGGCTTGTTGGATTGTGGTTAGATTTTCGCGCGCCCACGCCGGGGGCGCGGATTCTGGAGCTTGGCGGACGCGCCCGGATGAGCTGCGGGTGTTGGCGGAAGAAACGGGTGTGGCGGATGGAGAAATTCCTGATCCGGCCAGTTCCCAGCCGGTAACGGCCGCCACAAGAAACATGAAACCCGCGGCGACCCGATTCACTTGGAACCTCCTTTTTCAATCAGTGCTTTGCGATCCGCCGGGAGCTTGGCGGACTTCAGCCAGGCTTGTGCTTCCTGCGGATGGGACGCGTTCCAGTTTTGATAGATCGAGTCCGGCCTGCTGTTTTGAGGTGCGTTCAAGGTCATTGCCCAGTCCAGCGCCCCGCCGTATTGTTGTTTTCTGGCGAGTTGGCTCACGATTAGTCGGGCGGCAGGTTCCCTGACGAGAGGGTCGGTTTGTTGGTTCACCCATCCGGTGTAGGTCGGCAGATCGCGTTGCGCCCAGGTGTTGGTGAGGTATGAAAACATCCCGGATTCATTCGGCTGCGGGGTGCCGGGCAGGATCATTTCCAGAGTCCGGGCGGGGTCCTTGGCACTCAGGCCGGCCAAGAGTCGATAGGTTTCACTCGATAAGCCGTCTTCCACGGTGTCTCTTTCGCATCCCGGATAAGTTATTAAGAGCGGTCGGTCTGCCGCTCCGGGGCAAATTGCAAACAGGGCTGCCGCGGTTTCAAAGGCTTTCTCGGGATTGGAATCGATGAAGCTCTTGCCGACTTCAGCGAGGCGTTGTGCGGCGATGCGCGGGGCTTTGGTCGCTTTGGCTTCGGCCAGCGCGGCCTCGGGATCGGTGGTCACGAGCTGTTCGAAAATCTTGGCCTCGATCTTGCGTTTCAGGTCGCCCGGCGGCGTGAGCGCGGCGAGGCGTTCGAGATCTTTCATCTGCCAGGGCTTCATGGTCTGGATCAGGTGTTCCATGGCGCCTCCGTTGCCGCCGAAAGTCTGGGTGACCAAAGCCGGATTCTGTCCGATCCAATCCCACGCGGCCAAGGGGTCCTTGGTGGCCAGGGCCCGGAAAGCGGAGCCGACCATTTCCTCGTCTCCGCATTTCCGCGCGAATTCCAAGAATGTCATGGGGTCGGAAGTATCGGCAAAACTTCGCAACGCGGAGATCGCAGCGGTTTTGGAAGCGTCCGGCAATTGGTCGAAATGAGTCCGCAGCCACTTCGGATGGAATTCGGCGATGGCATTCATCACCGTTTGGAGGTGCGTGGAATCGGCGGCGGCGGCGAGCGCGGCGTCCGGATCGTTGATGGCCCATGCCCGCCATGGACGATCGTCTTCGATTCCGACAGCGGCGACAGCGGCTTGCGGGTTCACGCGGGTCCAGTGGAAGAAGATGAGGTGGGTGATTTTGTGATCTGGGGTTTTTCGCTGGCGGTAGTTTTGCCAGAAGGCGGAAATTTCGGGTTCGCCGGTGTCCAGTAACCAGAGCGCGAGGCAGCCGTAGAGCGTCGGCTCATCGAGAGTCAGCAGGGTTTCTGCCGAGTCTTGGGAATGAAGCGCGGCCGGCAAAGCGGCGGTCGCATCCGGCGCGCGGGCCGGGACCGGCTTCGCTGCCACGGTCGGTCGCGCGGGACTGCTTGAAAATTTCGCAAGGCGTCCTCCCAGATAGCCGCAGACAAGTCCCGCGACGCAAAGCATCGGAATGATCCAAGGGCGCGGTATTCTCAATCTCATCGGCTCACTACGAGGGGGGCGCGGCCTTGTGGTGGCAAGTGAATTCGCCCCGAGACAAAGCCACTTGTGGCGACCGCTAAAGTCGGCGAGAATGCGCTGGAACTCCCATCATCCATTTGGGAGCTTCCGTCATTCGTTGCCGGGCCAGCATGCTGGTCGTATCCGATTATGGCCTCTCCAACCAACCCACCCGGCCCCAAAGCCGTTATTCCCGAATCGCTCCGGCTTCAGCTGGACGATTTCCGACGCCATCTGTGGCGGGTGAAAGTCATGGAAGCGGTGGCGGCCGGGTTGATCGGGCTGCTGGTTTCGTTCCTGCTGGTTTACGGACTCGACCGGATTTGGCAAACGCCGGGCTGGGTGCGGCTTGGGATTCTCGTCGCGGGAATTTCGCTGTTCGTGGTGTTCGCGCCGTATTGGTTGCACCGCTGGGTCTGGCGGCAGCGGCGGGAAACCCAGTTGGCGCGCTTGATCGCCAAGCGCTACCCCGGTCTCGGCGATCGGCTGCTTGGCGTCATCGAACTTCAGGATCAAGAGGGAAACGCGGACACGCTTTCTCCCCGGTTGCGCGAGGCGGCGATGGCGGCCGTGGCGGTCGAGGCGGGAAATCGCAAGCTCGACGAAGCGCTGCCACCACAAAGACACCGGCGCTGGGCCTTGGTCGCGCTCGGCCTCGCGGGGATCTGCGCGGCAGCCTTCACCTTGACTCCGCGCGCCGGGTTGAACGCCTTGCAACGGTGGCTGATGCCGCTTTCTAAAACTGAGCGCTACACGTTCACGCGGCTCGAAAACCCGCCGACTTACCGCGCGGTGGCGTTCGGCGAAGCATTCGAGATCACGCTGCGTTTGTCGGAAGATTCCGAGCAACGCCCGGAGAAATCGTTCGGTCGTTATGGCTTGCAGCCCGCAGTGGAAGCCTCGCTGAGAAAGAATTTCTATCAATTTATGTTCCCCGGCCAGCAGGACGCCGGCACCATCGTTTTCCACATCGGGGATCTCCGCCACGAGGTGCGGGTGGAGCCGTTACAGCGCCCCGCCATGGAAGCAGCGGCGGCGGTCGTCACCCTGCCGGCCTATTTGGGCGTCCCTGAAAAAAGGGCGAACCTCAACACCGGCGTTCTCAGCGCGGTCGAGGGTAGCAAGATCCGCATCCAACTCACCACCACCCGCGAACTCGCCACCGCGACCTACGGGCCGACTCGTTCGCAAGCCATCGACGAGCTGGCCGCCGGCTACGTCCCGCTCGCCGGGGCGCTGGAAATTTCCGGCCCGGTCGCCAGCACGCCGGTCATCGAGATCGGCGCGATTCCGTTCGAAATTCCCTTCGCCTGGGCCGACAAGCTGGGGCTCGCCGGCGAGTCCGGCTACCGCTTGCGGGTCGATGCGCTGACGGACGCAGCGCCGACTTGTTATTTGCAGGGAATCGACCGCCAGAAAGTGATGTTACCGGAGGAAACAGTCGATTTCGAGGTGCTAGCCGAGGATGATTTCGGAGTGAAACAAACCGGGATCGAGTGGTCCGGCCAATTCACCCGGCCGACCAGCGAGCCGCCGGCGAAGGGCGAGCTGAAACTTGGCGACGGCGCGCCGGAACTACGGCGGCTCACCAAGTCCGCGTCGTTTTCACCCGCCGCCTTCGGCATCGTGCCGCAGAAAATCACCCTCCGCGGATACAGCGAGGATCATTTCCCGGAGCGCGGCCGGATTTATTCCGAACCGGTCATTCTCTACGTGCTGACCCGCGACGAGCACGCGCAGATGTTGAAGAGCAAGTTTGATCGAACCATCACCGAATTCGAGGACCTCGCCCGCCGCGAGTTGGAGTTGCTGGATGAAAACCAACGGCTCGAACGCCTGAGCGGCGAGGAGCTGCAGAAAGATCCTAACACCAAGCGTCTTGACTCTCAGGAACAAGCCGAAGCTGAGAGCGAGCGCCGGATGAAGGACCTCACCGAGCGGATGGAAAACTTGATGAAAGACGCCGCCCGCAACGGCGACATTCAGAAGGAAACGCTCAAGAAAATGGCGGAGTCCCTCAAGTCGATGCAGGAACTTTCCCAACAGGATCTCCCGAAGGTGAAGGAGAAACTCGGCGACTCGCAGGAACAGTCGAACACGCCGGAGAAGGCGCAAAAAGACGTGACGCAAGCCGCAGAGGAACAGAAAAAGGCCGTCGAGAAAATGCAGGAAGCCATCGCCAAGGCGAACGACGCCAACCGCCAGTTTGAAGCGGGCACTTTCGTCAACCGCTTGAAAAAAGCCGCCGGCGAGCAAAACGGAATCGCCAGCTCGCTCATCGACGCCTACGAGCGGATCCTCGGCATCAAGGCCTCGAAACTCGATCCCTCGGACCTGCGCCGTTTGAACGAATCCATCAGCCAACAGGCGAACACCGCCTCCGACGTGCGCTGGTTGCAGGAAGACCTCGGCAATTATTTCGGCCGAACCAAGACGGATTCGTTCAAGCAGATCCTGGATGAAATGAAGGCGTCGCAGATCGACAGCGGCCTAGAGGAAATCCGCACCATCCTCGGTTCCAACCATTCTTTCATCGCCACCGAGCATTCCAAAAAATGGGCGGACAAACTCAGCGAATGGGCGAAGAAGCTCGAAGGAGAGAAAGAAAAAGGCGAAGGTGGCGGCGGCGGTGGCAGCGGCCAAAGCCCCGAGGACGAAGATTTTGAGTTCATGCTGCGGGTGATGAAGCTGGTCCAACAGGAACAAGATCTGCGGGCTCAAACCCGCGCGCTCGAACAACTCCGCCGCGACAACCCGTCACAAGAACCATGAACTGGCCCACTCACATTCTTAGCATTCTGTTACTGCTCCCGCTAACCGCGGCGGCCGACGAGCAGGTGCAGGCGAAGCACCGCGAGGGCTCCGCCAAGGTGGCGGACCAGCAGGACGAACTCTCTGCGGACGTCCAACAGCTCGCCATCGAGCAAACCGTGCCGAAGGTCATCGAGCTGCTCAACGAGGTGGGAAAAATCATGGACGAAGCCACCGATCAACTCGCCGAAGCCGACACCGGCGGCACCACGCTCGCGGCACAAACCGAGATCATCGAGAAAATTCACGAGGCGGCCAAGGAGAAGCAAAAACAGCAGGGCAGCGGCCAGTCCGGCAGCGCCATGATGGACATGATGGAGCGCATGATGGGGAAATCCCCTGACGGCGATAAAGAGGGCAAAGGCAAGGGCGACAAAACCGGCGACAAGGGCGGCGAAGGCGCGACCGGCTTGTCCGATGCCGCCAATGAACCCGGCGGCGGCGAGGCCGGTGGCAAAAGCGAAGCCCGCCGGGTGCCCAAAGCCAGCGGCGGCGCGGGCCGCGTGTTGCCTGAGGAGTTCTCCAAAGCACTCGATGCCTACAACCGGGGAGTGGAACAAAAAACCAAGTGAAACCCACGATGACGAATTTCCTGTCAGTTGGAACGGCGGCTTTGCTCGCGGCCTGCGGGTTTTCCATGATCGCCAGCGCGCAGGTTTTGCCAGTCCGCCAGGATGACATGGTTCCGGCGCAAGCGGAGCTGATCTACGAGCGGGGCTTGCAATACCTCGCCAGATCCCAGCACGAAAAAGGCAACTGGAACGATAGCGTCGGCACCGAGCCGGGCGTCGTCGGCTTGTGTGTGGCGGCCTTCCTCGCCCACGGCGAAGATCCTAACAACGGGCCCTACTCCAAGAACATCCGGGCGGGCATCGACTACATCATTTCCCAACAGAACGAGAAAAACGGCTACATCGGCTCGAGCATGTATAACCACGCCTTCGCCACCAAGGCCCTTGCGGAGTCCTACGGCGTCCTCGTCCATCCCAAGATCGCCCCGGCGTTGGTGAAAGCGGTCGAGCTGATCGTCAGTTCGCAGAAAAAAAACCGCTTCGGGGCGTGGCGTTACACGCCGGAGAGCCGCGACGCGGACACCACGGTGACCGGTTGCCAGATGGTCACCCTGTTCGCCGCGCGCAACGCCGGCATCGCGGTGCCAGAAGAGTCGATCAAGAAAGGCCTCGCCTATCTGGCGACCTGCCGCGGCCGCGACGGCGACTACGGTTATACCTCGGCCTCGGGCGGCAAGCCCACGCTGACGGCCATCGGCTCGCTTTGCCTTTCCCTCGCCAAGGAGCGCGATTCAAAGGGCTATCAGGCAAGTCTGGCCTATCTGAAAAAGAACATCGATTTCCGGGACCGCTACTATCCGTTCTACTTCGAGTATTACATGTCCCAAGCGTTGTTCCACGCGGATGAAGCGACGTGGAAGGAGTGGAACGCCCGCAACATTCGCTATCTTTCCACCATCCAGTCATCGGACGGATCGTTCCCCGGAAACCAAGGCACTTCGTTCAACACGGCCGGCGCGCTCTTGTCGCTGGCATTGAACTATCGCTTCTTACCCATCTACGAGAAATGATTCACAAGCTCGCGATTTGCTGGATGTGCGGGATGATGGTTCTGGCGGCCGCCGGACCATCCGACTTGCTGCGTTTCTCTAACGGCGATCAACTCCACGGCGCGTTCCAGGGTTTCAAAGAAGGATCCCAAGCCGTCTGGCAGAATGACGATGCCGCCGCGCCCGTGGATTTCAAAACCGCCCGCATCCGCCACGTCATCCTGCGTGGCGGCAGGCCTTTGAAATCGCTAACATCGTTGTCCCACGTCGCGCTGGTGAATGGCGACCGCGTCCCCGGGACGATCACCGGACTGGACGACGAGGCGCTCACTTTGGAGACCACGTATGCCGGGACGTTGAGGATTCCACGCGAGCAGGTGGCGATGTTCGCGCCGAGTCCGTTAGGCGGACGCGTCCACTATCACGGACCCTTTGTCGAAGATGAATGGAAAATGGCGAACGCCGCGTTGCCGGATGGCATGCCGCCGGACACCGGTGCGGCGGACGGCAAGGAAAAGGACCAGCCCGCACGCTGGGCTTTCTCCGGTTCCGCTTGGTATTGGCCCGGCAAATTTTCCGGCACCGCACTGCTGCGCGAGAACGCAATGCCGGACCGCTCGATCCTGCGCTTCGACTTGGCGTGGAAAAACCGGCTTTCGATGGCGATCGGGTTTCATGCCGATTTCGCGAAAGCCAAGCTGCGGGATCCGGCGGACAAGGATCAGGAAATCCAAGAGCCACGCGCCCGCAGATTGTCTCCCGGCGACTCGACGGTTTTCCCGCTGCTGTTTGGTAACAGTTACGTGCTGCAGATTTTTTCCACCCATCTGATGCTCTTCCGCACCACCGTGGGTGAGGACGGCGCGCCGGTGGTCGAGAGGGTGCAAATCAACGGTAACTCGATCCGGTTAGGTGACACCGGCAGGGCGCAAATGGAAATCCGCAGCAACCGCCTCACCGGGCAGATCTCGCTTTTCATCAATGACGAGTTTGTCGTCAGTTGGAGCGAGGGCGGGACGGCTCCGGAGGACCAGGCCCGATATGCGGGGAAGGGCGCGGGGTTCGGATTCGTAGTGCAGAACGAGGACGCGCCGGTGAAGATTTCCGAGGTGATGGTCGCGGAATGGAACGGGATGCCGGACTCGGCGCGCAGCCTCCAAACGGACGAGCAGGACATCGTTCTGCTCGCCAACGGCACCGACCGCTTCTCCGGCAAAGTGGAATCTTTCAAGGATGGGAAAATCCGTCTGCAGGGGAAATACGGGCAGTTTTTGTTTGAGATCGATGACATCGCCGAGATCCGCTTCGCCCGCAATCGGTTGGCCGATGAGACCGAGCCGTCCCCGGATTCGCTGACGGTCCGGCTCAGCCCTCTGGGCCAGGTTTCGGGCCGCCCGCTCGCGGGAAGCGCGTCCTCGATCCGGATCCTCAACCCGGTCTGCGGCGAAATGAACTTCAACTTGGAAGCCGCAGTCATGCTGGATTTCAAACCTTCCAACAACGTGATCGATGACTGGGATGCGGATTTCTAACTTAAATGCCTGGCTGGTTCTATTCCTCGCCGGAACCGGCGCGCTGCGCGCGGACAATCTGATTCTGGCAGACGACGCGCGCCTCACCGGCACGGTCCGCTCGATCAATGAGGCGGGCGTGGTCGAACTGGCGACGGCGCTTTCCCCGGAGCCTTTGCTGCTAAAAGCCGGTGCGGTTGAGAAAGTCGAATTCAGCGATCCAGAATCTGCGGCGGCCCCGGCGGGTGCCCTGATCGAGCTGGCCAATGGCGATCTGCTGCCGGCGACTATCGAGAGTCTGGATGACAAGAATTTGCACGTAATCACTGCGGACGCGGGGCGCTTGACCATTTCGCGGACGGCTTTGAAATCGATGCAGCTCGGCGTGCACAAACCGAAAATCGTTTATCGCGGTCCGAAAAATTCCGAGGAGTGGAGCCTGTATGCGGACCGGGCGAAGAACTGGCAGTTTGCGAACGACGCCCTCACTGCTAACGGTCCCTCCCAAGCGGCCAAGGATTTCGACGCACCATCGCAGTTCGTTCTCAAGTTCACCCTGAAGTGGCAGGCGAATCCGATGTTCAAAATCCACTTCGCCGATCCGCTGACGCCCAAGGTGGAGCTGGTGGATCGGTATTTTTTGCAATACGGCAGCGCGGGCCTGGAGATCAAACGCGAATCCAGCAAGGGCAAGCGCTATCAGACGGTAATCCAGCTGCCACGCACTCCGGACCAATTTCCAACTAACGAGCTAGCGGTGGAAATCCGGGTGAATCGCAAAACATCGCGGATTCATCTGCTTCTCAATGGCGAGCCCGAGGGTGCCGGAGTCGATCCGGTGGCAGACGCGCCTCAAGGCAACGGCGTGATCCTCATCAACAACTCGCCGGCCGGGCCCGTGCAGGAAATCTGCGGGATCGAGATTCTTGAACTCGACGATGCGGGGACACGCCATCGCACCGAAGAGCGCGGCGACGCCAAGACGGACAGTTTGATCAGCCGCGACGAGGACCGCTGGGGCGGACGCTTGATCGGCATTCGCAAGGGGCCGGACGGAGCGGTTTTCTCCTTTAAAAGCGATTTTCAGGAAGAGCCGTTGGCGCTCGTGGAAGCCGACGTGTCCACGGTGTTTTTCGCCAAGTCGGCGTGGACTGATGCATCCGCGCCGGTCCATCAGTTCGTCCTGCGGTTGCGCGGGGAAGGCTCCCTCCGGGTGTCGTCATGCGAGTTCTCGGTAGATGACGTCTCCGCGCGGCATCCGCTGCTAGGCCCGTTGCGAATCCGCCGCGCAGGTGTCTCCGGCTTGGAGCGACTGAATACCAACCCCGAAGTGAAATCAAAGGAATGAAGCTCATCCCGCCACTCGTGATTTTCGCCGCCGCTTTCACGCTCGCTTCAACTGCCGGCGAGGTGAAATCGACCGTGAGGTTTTCTAATAACGATCAGCTGACCGGCAGCATGGAGTCGCTAACGACCGAGCGCTTGGTTTGGAAATCCCCGATTCTGGAAAAGCCCGCGCCGTTTTTTCTCAAGGACGTGCTCGATCTAACTCTGCCAGCCGGAGAGTCCGAGTCCGTTGCGAGGCATGAGGCGGCTATCACTCTGACCCGCGGCGACGTGATTCGCGGGCAGCTCGCAGCGGTGAGTGACGCGGCCGTCGAGATGGACACTTGGTTTGCCGGCCGCATGAAATTCAATCGTCTCAACATCGCCGACATTAAGATTTCTGAGAGGCCGAATTTTGTCTACCGCGGTCCCACCGGGCTCGACGGATGGAAGCAATCCGGCGACAAGCCGGCGTGGACATTTCAGAACTCGCGCTTCCGTTCGGCGGCTCCTGGCAGCATCGCGAGGAACGTGGATCTGCCCGACGAATGCTCGATTGCCTTCGATGCGGCGTGGCGTGGCTCGTTCGCGCTGAAGCTGGTGTTTTTCTCGGATGATTTAACGAGCGACCATCCCGCGAGCGGTTATGAAATGGCGATCCAGTCGCGCTCGGTCTATCTGCGGAGCTGCAAAACGCAGAAGTTTCTCGGTCATACGGCAAGCGCGGTGACGCTTCAGGAAAACGAAAAGGCCCACATCGAGGTGCGCGTCAGTTTGAAATCGGGTAAGGTCTGCCTGTTTCTGGACGGTCACATCATCGATGTCTGGACGGATCCGGACGTGGTCCGCAACGAGATGGGGCGCGGGATTCATTTCATCACCCAGAATGAATCGCCGGTGCAAATCTCCGGCATTGCGGTCAGCGCCTGGGACGGCGAGGTGGACAAGCTTCCCAATCCCCAGGCCATGGGCGGATTTCGCCAGTTCGGGATCCAAGGTCTCATGGAAGCGGAGGACGAGCCGGAGCCCGCGCGCGCGGAAAAGCCTAGCAAAAATCGGATGGAGCTGCGCAACGGTGACAGCATCGATGGCGAGGTCCTGTCCATCAGCGATGGCATGATCACTTTGAAGACCCCGTTCCGCGACGTGAAGTTGCCGGTCGAGGCGCTGCGGTCGGTTGCCCTCAAGCCGGTCGCTTTGGAAACCTCCAAACGCGAGAATGGCGACGTCAGGGCTTGGTTTGCCGATGGCTCGTGGCTCGTTTTCCGACTCGATCAAGTGGGCGAGGGGACTTTGACCGGCTACAGCCAGAGTTTTGGCAGTGCGGTTTTTAAGATCGCGGCCTTCAGTCGCATCGAGTTCAACATTTACGACCCCGGCTTCGAAGACCTCCGCATGGCGAACGGTTGGTGAACTCCAGGGATTGTGAAAATTTTCACAATCGACTTGAGGGGATGCCACGGCGCGGGCAAGGTCCGGCCAAGTCAGCAACGCACGCCATGGTCAGCCCTTCTTCCACTACCGTCCACACCGCCTACGATTCGAAAATCGAGGGCAATGTGATCATTACCCGCGTGGATGCCGCCATCAACTGGATGCGCAAAAACTCGCTGTGGCCGATGCCGATGGGACTCGCCTGCTGCGCCATCGAGCTGATGGCGACGGCGTCGAGCCGCTTCGACATTTCTCGGTTCGGCATGGAAGTCATGCGTTTTTCACCGCGCCAAGCGGACGTTCTAATCGTTTCCGGGACGGTGACTTACAAGATGGCGCTGGCGGTAAAACGGATCTGGGACCAGATGCCGGAGCCGAAATGGTGCATTGCCATGGGTGCCTGCGCCTCGTCCGGAGGGATGTATCGCAGCTACGCGGTGCTGCAAGGCATCGACCAGCTGATCCCCGTGGACGTCTATATTTCCGGCTGCCCGCCGCGACCGGAGGCCTTGATTGAAGGGCTGATGAAGCTGCAAACGAAAATCGAGGGCGAGCACTCCACGATGGATCAGAAGCGGACGTTCATGGACGAGATCGCCTAATTTTCAGCACCGAATTTTATAATGTCAGCAGCAGCCGATGCCACCCAACTCCGCGAAGTTTTCGGGGGAAAAGTCCTCGAGACCTTCGAATTCCGTGGCGAGCGCACCGTGCGCGTCGAGCTCGGCTCCTTGCACGATGTGCTCGCGAAATGCCGGAACGACCTCGGCTACGAGATGATTCTGGATATTTCCAGCATCGATCATTTCGGCGAGGATCCGCGCTTCGAGATGGTTTATGAAATCGCGACGTTGGATGACTCCAAGCATCTGCGGATCAAGGCGAAGGTCGGCGAGGACGAGAAAGTCGCATCGGTGACGGATCTCTGGCTGGGCGCGGATTGGCACGAGCGGGAAGTTTGGGACATGATGGGAATTCCGTTCTCCGGTCACCCGAATTTGAAGCGCATCCTGATGTGGGAGGGCTATCCGTTTTTCCCGTTGCGGAAGGATTTCCCGCTGGCTGGCCGTCCCACGGACATGCCGGATGTGGCGTTCACCGGAGTGGCACCGCTGGAAGGTGGGCCCTTCGTGACCAATCCCGGCGGCGAGGACGTCGTCCGCCGCGAACCGCGGGCACGGGTGGTCGAGTGATTTTTCAACAACTCGCGCCGGCATGACTTCGACCGACGCACCGTTATCCGCTGTCGGGCGGAATTTGCGCCAGATCGGGAGTTCGCCGGTTTGTTGGGCGTGGGTAGCGGTGATTTTCGGAATCGAGGCGCTGGTGATGGCGGTGGGCGGACCGGACCGCCAGCCGGCATGGTCATGGTTTGAGACACTGGGCTTGAGCCGCGAGGGCATTTTCTCCGGCAAGATCTGGCAGATTTTCAGCTACGGATTTTTGCACGGCAGTTGGTGGCATGCGGGGGTGAACGCGCTGTTTGTCCTGCTGGTCGGATCCAGGATCGAGCACTCGGCGGGCCGCGCGGCGATGGCGAAAGTCGTGGTTTTCGGCGTCATCGGCGGCGGGATCGGGCATTTGGTGTTAGCTCCGGCGGGCGGCGGCGCTGCTTTGCTCGTCGGTCTGTCAGGCGGCTGTCTGGGGTTACTTCTGCTACTGACCACGCTGTCCCCGCAGTCGCGGATGATGCCGCTGCCGGTCTCGGGAAAAAGTCTCGGACTCGGAATCCTAGCGGCGGAGTTGCTTCTGGCCTTGATTGATCCCGCCGCGGGGCTGCCATGGTTTTCAAATCTGGGAGAAACCCTCGCCGGGCACGGGTTGGGAAGCTGGTTTCAAATCGGCCACGCCTGTCACTTCGGCGGCGGCCTGGCAGGATGGGTTTTCGGTCGCTGGCTGCTGCGTCCGCGCATCACGCTGAAACGCCTCCGCCGCGATAGGGAGCGGCGAGAGGCGAAGGACTCGCGTCGGATGTGACGGTATCAGAGACGTCCCCGAGCGGGGGCCACTTCCTCGCTCGCTTCGGGTTGGGTTTGCCGGTTTCCGCGTGATGACCGGTGTTGGGATCCGTTGTTAGGCGAGACTTGTTCGCGGTTTCCTCCCCGCGAGAATGATTGGCTCGGGCGCGGACTGCTCTGCTGCTCGTCGGGCTGCGCCAAGGGGCGGACTTCTCGGCGGGCCGTAGGTTCCGGTTGTGGCTGGGTGTTATATTGGTGATCTTGCGGCGCGCTGCGTAGCTCTTGTTTTGGTGCGCGCTGGATTTCGGTCACCGGAGTGTTATAGCCCGAAGGAAGGCGGCCGCGGCTCTCCTGACGGGTGCGCGGCAGCGTGTTGGGTCGCCGGGATGGATCGTTTTGATATCCTGACTCACGGTGACGGTCGTAGGAAGGAGTGTCGTAAGGACGGCTGCCGGTGCTGGAGCGGGTGTTGTAATCCTGCCGGTCATATTCGTCATGGGACGGACGCTGACTCTGATAGCCGCCGCTGTAAGTTGGCTGCTGGCGGACTTGTCGCGCCCATTGATAGTCAGAAGTGCGATATGCGGACTCGCGGTTGCGGTAGTTGACAACCGTCACGTTAGAGATCCGGCTTGGCGGACGGCAGTAGCCGCTCCCCGGACTCCAGCCGTAGGGATGCGGCACGCCATAAACGACCGGTGGCCGATAGCCGACGGGATAGTAACCGCAAAGGTACGGATCATAGTAGGCCCGGCGGCGGTAGTCGTAATAGCTGTAACAGGTCGGATCGTATCCCCAGCGCGGATCACCCGTGCCGACGAAGACGGAGGTCGAAAACGAGCTGCCTCCATAACCGTAGCCTTGGCCGTAGCCGGAACTGTAGGTTCCGCCAGTGGAGGTGGATGAGTAGTAAGGATCGTAAGCGCAGGAGGTGATACCAAGGGCGACCACAGCTCCCACTGCGGCACCGGCCAATCGACGAAGGTTTTTCTTCATGCGCCTACGACAGCACAGCCCGGCGTTCTATTCGAACGGATTTTTCCCGAGAATTTTCGGCCGCAGTCTCGCGTGAGTTGACAGGACCGAGGTTTCTTCGGTTTCTTGGCTTGAGCAAATTTTATGGAACTTTCAAACGCACCGATTCTTGTCACCGGGGGAGCCGGCTACATTGGCTCCCATACCGTCCGCCTACTGGCGGGCCAAGGCCGGAAAATTGTCGTCCTCGACAATCTCGTTTTCGGCCACGACCAAGCGATCATCGATCCGGAAGTGGAGCTCGTAGTCGGCGAGGTGGGCGACCAGGAGCTGGTGCGCTCGCTCTTCGCCAAGCACCAATTCGGCGCCGTGATCCATTTCGCCGCCTATGCCTACGTCGGCGAATCGGTGACCAACCCGCTGAAATATTACCAAAACAACACCGCTGAGCCCATCAAGCTGCTGCAAGTGATGCAGGAGGTCGGCTGCAAGGTCTTCGTTTTCTCCTCCACCTGCGCCACTTACGGCGTGCCTGACAAGTTACCGATCACCGAGACGAACCAGCAAAAGCCGATTAATCCCTACGGCATGAGTAAGCTGATGGTGGAGCACATCCTCGCCGATTGCGGCACCGCATGGGGTCTGCGCAGCGCTTGCCTGCGCTATTTCAACGCCAGCGGCTGTTCGCCCGACGGCAAAATCGGTGAAGATCACAACCCGGAAACCCACCTGATTCCCCGCGTGATGATGGCGGTAACCGGCGAGATCGACCACCTCGAAGTCTTCGGCACCGACTACGACACGCCTGACGGCACCTGCATCCGCGACTACATCCACGTCGAGGATTTGGCGGACGCCCATGCGCGCGCGCTCGACCATTTGGCAGCCGGCGGCGCTTCGGTCCGCTGCAATCTCGGCACCGGAGTCGGCGTCTCGGTGAAGGAAATCATTTCCGCCGTCGAGGAAATCACCGGCAAAACCGTCCCGGTCAAGTATGGTCCCCGGCGCGAGGGCGACCCCGCCTCGCTGGTCGCCGATCCCGCGCTCGCCAAGGAGCTGCTCGGCTGGGTCGCCAACCGCAAGGACATCCGCGACATGGTCGGCCCCGCTTGGCTCTGGACCTCTGGCCCACGGCACGGCAGATACCCGGCAAACCGGAATTAAGGTACTCGCGATGTATTGACATTTCCACTTGCGACACCCGACAAAGGAAGCCACTTTTCCCCAACCCGAATTCAAACCCATGCACTCAGCAGCTTTGAAAATTGATCCCCGGCGGCACAGCCAAGCCTTCACCCTAGTGGAAATGCTCGTCGTGATCGCTATCATGTCCATTTTAATGACCGCCGGAGCCATCGGTCTCGGCGGCATGGGCGGCAAAGGGGTGACCAGCGGCGTGGCGTCGGCCGAGTCGTTGTTTGACGAGGCACGGTCTATCGCGGTGGGGCAGCGGACAAGGGCACGAATTTTGATCGCCAAGGATCTGGACAATAACAAGGCTGATAACCTTCGTCGCATTGTGGTTGCTTCCGAAGCTCTCAAGGAGGACGGCACGCCCGATACCAATAAATGGGTCCTCTCAAGCCGTGGTGTGGTGTTGCCTGACCAGACTTTTTTTAGTCAGGAGTATAGCAAGAAGGATCAGAAAGCTGGAAGCGGAGGCATCGAAGTAATGCCCTCGTTGTCAGGTGCCAAAGCCGCCTATCAGGGTTCCTATTACTACTATGAATTTAATGCCGAGGGGATTTGTACCACTCCGGGTGCCGGTTTTGTCATCGGTGCGGGAGCGCGCAAAATCAACGCCAGTGCGACTGACAAACCTAAAGTCACTTCCGCAGGTAAACGGGACTTCGGCGGTTTTGTCGTATGGCGCAACGGCCGGACTTCGGTTTTCCGCAGCCCTGCACAAATCGCCGCCGGTATCCAGTCTCTTAACTCCGGTGCTACTTTCTAAATTATGAAATCCTCTGCCACTTGCCGCCATCCCGGCTTTACCCTTCTTGAGACGGTCATCGCCATCGGCGTTCTCGCGGTGCTGCTCACCGGCTTCATGGTGGTGTTCGCTCCGGCTGCGGACGGCATCCGCAAATCCATCAATGTCCAGCAGGCCGACCGCATGACGTCCGCTTTGGAGCAAGAACTGGTGACATTGCGTGGTGCGGAGAATACGAAATACAAAACCGGATTTAATAAGTCGTTCGAGTGGATCGAAAACAAGGGCACAGCGTCGGACGCACTTCTGGTCTATCAATATAGGGGCAAGATTTCGGGAACCCTTCGGCTCGATAACACACCGGAACCGGAGCCATTGCTGAAAGACAAACTTCCTGGGAAGGACTATGTAGTCCTTCCCATGGTTCGGCGCCGCAGTGACACCGCCAATCTAGCAAAAGATTTGGAAGCGGTGGAAGGTGCGGTTTATTTGGTGAAATGCACGCAGCTGATTTTCACTGGCGGTCAGCTTGTTACCAGCACGGCTGGCTCAATCAAAGATCCGAAGGGCGGAGCCGTTGCGGCCTCGGCAGATATTTACCCGGAGGCTGTCATCGCGTTCTCAGCTGAATTCCACATGTTGCCCGCGAAAACGGCGGCTTACATTTCTGGAAACGAGTTCACCAAGAAATTCAACTCTGCTAAAAACCCCGTCTTCACTCGCAACCTTGCAGTGCGCCGTTAACCTTTTCACCTAAACCCAATCATGAACACCCAATGGACTTCCTTCATCAAACGTGGCTTCACACTGATGGAGCTGATGGTGGCTATGGCCATCACAACGATTATTGTGACGGTGTTGGTTTCCATCACCTCGATCGCGCTCGACACTTGGAATCGCAGTCGCTCGGAGCTCCGCGCATCCCGTCAGGCGAAATCGATGATCGATACGATGGCTCGCGATTTTGAAGCTCTCGTCACGCGTCGCGGCAATACGAATGAGTGGCTTTCCGCGATCACCGAGTCAGGAACGATCGGTGGCAAACTGGAGAGCACCAACGCTTGCAAGCTGATTTTCTTCACTGCGACGACTGACCGGTACAACGGAGAGTTGGCGGGGAAGGATCAAATAATTGGTAATGCGGATGATCCTCCGGGCGATGTATCCTGCGTGGCCTATGGACTAGAATACAAGGATCCGATCGGTTCGGCGGGCTCGGGATTTGAGACTTTCGTGCTGAATCGCCTGCTCGTGAATCCCGACGAGACCTTTAACAAGCTGCTTGGCAAAACGAATTTAGTCACTGAGTTGCCGAAATGCACCGTGAAACTTGATGATCCTGCGAACTTCGTCTGTGAAAACATCTACCAGTTCACGATCACATTTCATGTGCAGGTCAGCCAGACCTCGACCGGCGCTCCTCCGGTGACGACCCTTGTCAACGTGCCGGTGAAGCTAGGGAAGACCAACAGCGGCCAGACGACTGAATCATTCAAAATTAAAGGCACGGGTATCGAAAGTGGTTATGCGGGCGGCACGGTCAGCAACAATGAACTGAAGGGTGGCCGGATCACCGCGATGGAGATCTCCACCACTGTGATCTCGGATTTCGGAGTCGATCAGCTCAAGAGGCGTAATTTCAGCGGCTCCCAGCAGGCGGAATTTCTTGCGAAGAATTCCTACCAGTATACCAAGCTGGTCCAACTTCCGAGCATGTGACTCTGGGCGCACGGCTAACCTAATTGCGGTCTGAGAATGTCGGCCAAGGTTCCTCGATTAGGGAAATACCACGGGGTAGCTTTCTAGCAGGTCTGGACGCAGTATCTTGTGCCTTCAGGTTTCCTGAATGCCAAGAAATCCCGCCAAAACCGACTATTCCCAAGGCTTTCCTGAAGGCTTCGCGTCCATCAACGACCCGCGCGAAATAATGTCGGCGACTGTTCAAAACCGGACTTACTTCTTCTTTGCCGTAGCGATCATCTGGATTCCAATTCTACTAGTTCTCGGTTTGGTGATCCGTCGGCGCTTTTGGCCAACCCCAACCCAGGCACTTGAAGTTGTCGGGATTGGTCTTCTCTGCTTTTTCACCGCGTTACTGTTGGTAAGCGTTCTGAGCGGTGACGGGAGGCATGTCGATATGCTATGGAATGCAGGACAAATGACGGCCTCGATTTACGGCGTCTGGTTTTGGTTTCCGTTCATAGTTGGGGTAGCTCTTGGAGGCCTGTCGCAGAAAAGTCCGAGGCGAACAGTAAAGGGTGCTGCGAAGTCGCAGCGATAGCGGAGACTTCGTCTGCGCCGTTAAGTTGAACAAGTTCGCGCTGGGTCTTGACAGCCGGTGGCAGAATCCGAAGTAGTGCACCGCCCGCAGGCCGCAGGGCAGAGCGTGGCGGAGGTATCGCTTCACGAACTTCGTGACTTCTAACGTATCGACGCGTTGGGCATCGCCATTGGTGCGGCGATCATCGGGGGGTTTTGACTGTCGGCTTTTTGGCTTGGCGCTGATGGCGGTTCGAGGCTTGATGCGGTTGGTTGTCGGAGTTGGTATTGTTGTTGTGCATACGATCCGCAACCGGGACAGCGAGCGCCGCAATCCTCAAACTCTCGATCTCACCCCAACACGCCACCAACCCGTCTATTGCCCCCATGCAGCGGCTTAGTTCAACAAAGCGATGGAGCCAATTCCGGTAAAATGGTTCATCTTTGACGTTGAGTGACGACCTGGATCAAACAGTCATGAAACGCGGCACCGCCATCACCCTCTCGATCGTTGTCAGCGTGCTGTTCGCGGTGTTTTTCATCTACCCGGCGGGGATGATTGTGAAGCAGGCCTTCGAGGGCACGCGGGCGGATGGCTCGCACTTTTTCACCGTGGATTTCATCGCCTCGGTTTTCCGGAATCCAATCTATCGAGAAGGACTTTGGAACGCATTCGCGCTCGGCGTCACGAGCACGCTGGCGACTTTGGCCATCGCTTTTCCGCTGGCGCTCATCGGCCACCGTTACGACTTTTTCGGGAAGCCGGTGCTCGGCGTTCTTGTCCTCGCGCCGATGATTCTGCCGCCGTTCGTCGGCGCGGTCGGGGTGAAGCAGATGCTCGGGGTGAACGGCGCTTTCAACGCGCTGCTCATCGACAGCGGCCTGATGGATGCGGCGCTGCCCTACGATTGGCTGGCGAACGGCCGCTTCGCCGGCATCGTCCTGATGAACGCGCTGCATCTCTATCCGATCCTCTACATGAACATCGCCGCCGCGCTGGCGAATCTCGATCCGGCGATGGAGCAGGCGGCGGAAAACCTCGGCTGCCCGCCGTGGAAGCGGTTCTTCCGGATCACCCTGCCGCTCGCGATGCCCGGCGTGTTCGCGGGCGCATCCATCGTTTTCATCTGGGCCTTCACCGAGCTCGGCGTGCCGCTGGTTTTCGACTACGCGCGGGTCGCGCCGGTGCAGATCTTCGACGGGCTCAAGGGACTTGATAGGAACCCGATTCCCTACGCGCTGACTGCGGTGCTGCTCATCGTCGCCGCCGGGGTTTTCGCGGTGTCGAAGCTCGTCATGGGCCGCTCGCCGCTCGGCACCGCGCCACGGCCGCAGGGGCGCTCGTCGGCGTTGCGCGTCGGCGGTTGGAAATCCGCGGGCTGCTCGTTGTTTTTCCTTGGTGTGTTCGTGGTGGCGGTGATTCCGCACCTCGGCGTGGTGCTGCTTTCCGTCGCGGGCCGCTGGTATGGTACGGTGATTCCCGACGAGTTGACGCTGCGCCATTACTTCGAGGCGCTCGGCAGCGGACTGGTCGTGCCGTCTATCCAAAACAGCCTGCTTTACGCCGGATGCGCGACCTTGGTGGCGCTGGTCATCGGGCTGTCCGTCGCTTGGGTGATCGTGCGCTCCGACCTGAAATCCCGCGGGGTTCTCGATGCCGTGGTGATGCTGCCGCTCGCCGTGCCAGGGCTGGTGATGGCCTTCGGCTACCTCGCGCTTTCGCAGGAGGGGAAGGCGTTTCATTTCCTCGTCGGGGCAGGGGGCAGCCCGTTTCTTTTGATCGTCATCGCTTATGCATTCCGCAGGCTGCCTTACATCGTGAGGTCCGCCGTCGCCGGCCTTCAACAGAGCAATCCGATGCTGGAAGAAGCAGCAAAATCACTCGGTGCCACACCGCTGCGGACGCTCCGTCGGATTTCGATCCCGCTGATCGGCGCGAACCTTGCAGCCGGGTCGATCCTCGCCTTCGCTTTCGCCATGCTGGAGGTCAGCGACAGTCTGATTCTCGCCCAACAAGCGCAGCATTACCCGATCACCAAGGCGATTTACACGCTGCTCAGCACGCTTGGAAACGGCACCGAACTCGCCGCCGCGCTGGGCGTATGGGCGATGGTCTTTCTATCTGTCGCCATCATGGGAGCCGCCGTCCTCGGCGGGAAACGCGGTGGCTTGTTCAAGGTGTAGCCGTGCGACTTTCTTTCTGATGGGTGCGGCAGGGTCGCTGCCTCACCCGATTTTTCTTCCGGGATCGGCTTGTTGTGTTTCACTCCGGGCATGAAATCGTGCGTCGCAGCATTCCTGATGGTGGCTATCCTGGCCCTCGCCCCGGCGCTTTTCGGGGGCGGAAAAAAGGAAAACAAGGCGTCCGTCACCTTCCACCTAGAGACGGAGGCGACCGACAACCCGAAGATGATTTTCCCGCAGGGGGTCGGCGACCAGACGCGTTATTTCCGCCGGATGCCGGAGATCGGGATCAAGGATATCGTTTCATTCAGCCCGTTTCCGGCGGATACCGGCGAGGGATTTGGGATCGTTTTCAAGCTCAAGAGCAATGCCGTGAACCGCTTCGCCGCCGTCACCGCCGCCAACCAAGACCGGTGGCTGATCTCGCAACTCAACGGGCGGGCCGTCGATGGCGTGATCATCGACAAACAGGTCAACGACGGTTTCATCGTGATCTGGAAAGGCGTGACGCTCGCAGACGTGAAGATTCTCGATGAAGAAATTCCGCGCACCGGTGAGGAAAACAAAAAGAAGTAACCCGCTCGAAATGATCCGTTTCCCCGCTCTTTTCCTCGCGCTGACCGGCTTTTTGGCAGCCGAGCCGATCGACCTCCGTCTGCCGACGGAAAACCATCACCTGTTCACCGGCGAGTTAGACCGCTTTTACATGTATGTCGACCGGACCTTCGAGGGCCAGACCAGCAAGCCGTGGGAGGCGGGTTCCTACGGCTTTGTCCGCACTGCCATCCGCGTCAACGATCAGATTTTGCTGACGAAATTTCACGAGGGCATCGATATTTCCCCGGTGAAACGCGACAAGGCCGGCAATCCGCTCGACTTGGTTTCCAGCATCGCGGCGGGCCGCGTGGTCCACGTTAGCCCCATCGGCGGGCGCAGCAATTATGGCAAATACGTCGTGGTCGAACACATTTGGGAAAACTCAGCGGTCTTCTCGCTTTACGCCCACCTCGCGGAAATCACCTGCCAGTTAGGTGACCCGGTGGGCGCCGGTTCCGTGCTCGGGCGGATGGGCTACACCGGCTCTGGCATCGACCGGACCCGCGCCCATTGCCACCTCGAACTCGGCATGCTGTTGAGCGTCCGCTATGAAGAGTGGCACCAGAAATGCGGCGGCGGGACGAATTTTCACGGCCTCTTCAATGGGATGAACCTGAGTGGCTCTGAGGTCTCGCGCTTTTTCACCGAGCACCGGGCGAATCCCGCGCTGCAGTTCAGCGAATTCATCGCCAACACCCCGGTTTATTTCAAAGTCACCGTGCCGTCGCGCGGGACGCCGGATTTCGTCACGCGCTACCCGTGGGTCAAGCGCGGGTCCGCCGCCACCGCCGTCTCTTGGGAAATCAGCTTCAGCGCCACCGGCCTGCCCGTTGCGTTCAATCCCAGCCAACGGGAGGTCGCCGCGCCGCTCGTCACCTCCGTCCGCCCGTCTAACGTCCCGCAACGCTACCTCACCCGCGGCCTCATCACCGGCGAGGGTAACCGGGCGACGCTCACCCGTTCCGGCGAGCAATTGGTCACATTGATCACCGACGATTTTCCCATCACTCAATAACCTAACTTCCTCATGTCCATCCTCGAAAAAATCAGCGCCCTCGGGCTCACCCTGCCCGCCGTCCCAGCCCCCATCGCCGCTTATGTGAACTGCGTTCGCAGCGGAAACCTGCTTTTCCTATCCGGCGGCCTGCCCATCGACGGCGAAACGAAGGTCATCGGCAAGGTCCCGAGCGAGGTCTCGATCGACGCGGCCAAGCAAGGCGCTTGCATGTGCATCCTCAACCGCCTCGCCGTCATCCAGGATGAAATTGGCTCGCTCGACAAGGTGAAGCAGATCGTCACTCTCAACGGCTTCGTCAATTCCGAGCCAGACTTTCACGCCCACCCGCAAGTCATCAACGGCGCTTCTGAGTTGCTCGTCGAGATCTTCGGTGACAAGGGCAAACACTCCCGCACCGCCCTCGGTGTAGCGGCGCTGCCGCTCAATGTCGCGGTCGAGATCAATCTGATTGTCGAAGTGGAATCCTGAGTCTAGCATCTTCGCGATGCCTAGCGCCCCCCGCTATCAGATTTTTTCAATTCGCGACTCCGCCTGCGTTCAGATCGCCGCGGAAATCTCGCGGCTGATTCGTGACCGCGCGGTCCTTGGGCGGACCGCGGTTCTCGGCTTGGTGGCCGGGAAAACCCCGCTGCCGCTCTATCAAGAGCTGATCTACCTGCATCGCGAGGAGCGCTTATCGTTCCAAAACGTCGTCACTTTCAATCTCGATGAATACCTGGGACTCGAAAGCGACCACCCCGCTGCTTTCCGATCTGTGATGCAGCGGAATTTCTTCGACCACATCGACATCCGCCCGGCGAACATCCACTTCCTTTCCACGACCGTCGGCGACGTGAGAGCCTCCGGCCATTGTGCGCACTACGAAACTCAAATTGCCCGCGCAGGCGGTATCGACTTTCAAGTCCTCGCCATGGGATGCGTCGGGGAAATCGGATTCATTGAGCCGGAGATCCCGTTCGATTCACGGACGCGTCGGGTTTTGCTCAGCGAGCGGCTCCGTCAGAATGCGGCAAGCGAGTTCGGGGGCATCGAGCAAGTACCCACCCACGCCATGAGCATGGGCTATGGCACGATTTTGGAGGCCCGTAAGATTGTGGTGTTAGCCTGGGGAGCCGCGAATTCACACGGCGTTCGCAGGGCAATCGATGATCCGGTCTCTGCCAAGGTCGGCGCTTCCTTCCTCAGAACGCACTCTGCCGCGCAGTTCTTCCTCGACGAACCCGCCGCCTCACGGCTCAAGCATTCATAAAAAAGGCCCGCCATCGGACGATGGCGGGCCTTGTCGTGAAAAATCAGAACGCTTCAGCAGCCGCATCCGCCGCCACCACCACCACCGCCGCCGCCGCCGCAGCAACCGCCTTTGTCAACCAGCTCCTCGGCGGTCGGCACCCGGCCGAGCTCGATGGTGTTGCCGACGTATTTGCCGATTTCCTTCTGCAGCGTCTCCAATTCGCGCTGGGCGGAGAGGAAATCCCGGGCGACTTCGTTATCGAAGAGCGCGTCGCGGGCACTTTCAAATTCGCGAATCTCCGACGCGCCAAGCTCAACGCCGGCGTGTTGCTTGTGATGAAGCTCCTCGCCGCGCTCGTGGACACTTTGATATTGGAGTCGGGCCGAGTCATCGCCCAAGAAGCGCTCGACGTCGGCTTGAAGCTTCAAAAATGTGGGATCGCTGGCGATCTGGGCGCACAGTTCCTTGGTTTTAACGATCACGGCGGAGTCTTCGGCAACAATGGACATGGCGCTGCATAACCTTGCGCGGGCGGACTGGCAACGGACTTTTATGGAATTTTTCCCACGCTGAAGCCCTGCGAAAATCAGAACAAATGCGTGACACAGCCCGCCGCCGGAGCTTCCCTGAAAGCACGCTTATGGCCTTTGAACCTCTCAAGGACGGCATCCGCTCCAACGTCCGAATCGATTTTTACGGCAACGTCCACAAACGCTTGCGGGGCACCGACGCAGACAAGCGCTACGCCACCGAGGTCGCCGTGCTTAAGGTATTGGAAGAACGAAATTGCCCCTACGTGCCGCGCCTGCTGGAGGAACATCCCGAAGAACTCTACTTCGTCTCGACTAACTGCGGCAAACTGGCAGATCAGATTTCTAAAACCAAAGCTGACCAGCTCTTCGCCAAGCTGGAGCGCGAGTATGGCATTCGCCATCTCGACGCCGAGCCGCGCAACATCACTTACTCGGACAAACTCGGTTGTTTCTGCATCATCGACTTCGAGCTCGCCGAAATCCTGCCGCCACCGCCCGGCCTCATCTCGCCCGCCATTTGACCCCAAGCCATCCGTGACCGAAGCCGCCATCCTTCACTGGGCCGCCCTCACCCACAGCGGGTCCCGCAAGCCCCGCAACGACGACTCCCTGGTCGCGTTCGCCTCCGGCCCAAAAGGCGCGGAAATCCTCCCGCCAACAGGCCGCCACCCGCTCGCCACCCACGACCTCGTCTTCGCCGTTTCCGACGGCATGGGCGGCAGTAACGCGGGTGACATCGCCTCCTCGATCATCCTCCAACAGATGACCGAAATCATCCCGGAAACCTTCAAGGCCGCCGCCTCCGGGCTGTTTCCCGATTCTATCAGTCACCTCGGCGACGCCCTCCGCTCCATTCACGATGAGATCAACGCCATGGGCGACGGCAGCGCCGATAAAACCGGCATGGCCGCCACCCTCGCTCTCGCCTGGTTCACCCCGGAAAATCTCTACCTCGCCAACGCCGGCGACTCCCGCATTTACCGCTCCCGCGGCGGCAAGCTCGAACAACTCAGCCGCGACCACACCTACGCTTGGAGCCAGTGGAAACGCGGCGAAATCAGCGAAATCCAATACCGCTCCCACCCGCGACGAGCCGCCCTTTACGAAGTCGTCGGTGGCGGCCACGAGAAGGTGAATCCCCATTTCGCCGCGATCACTTACGAAGTCGGCGACTGCTTTCTCGTCTGCTCGGATGGACTGGTGGACGGACTCTGGGAGCGCCACATTTCCGACGCCCTCGCCACCTGCTGCAACGCCCCCGCCGCCACTGCCCAAACACTTCTAAAACGAGCTATCGAC
>JAYSYA010000258.1:0-9106 GCA_043716765.1 Akkermansiaceae bacterium | reverse complement strand
CTTCCGGAGATCTCGCCGCCGCGATTGACAAGGCATTTGGATCGTTCGACGCGTTCAAGGAAGCGTTCGCCAAGGCGGCGACCACGCGGTTTGGTTCGGGTTGGGCCTGGTTGGTGAAAAAGGATGATGGCTCGCTTGCGGTGTGCTCCACCGCCAACCAGGACTGCCCGTGCATGGGCACCGCCATCGCCGGTTGTGACGGCAAAGCGATCCTCGGCCTGGACGTCTGGGAGCACGCCTACTACCTCAACTATCAGAACCGCCGCCCCGACTACATCGCGGCATTCTGGAACCTGGTGAACTGGGACGCCGTTGGCGCGAACTACGCCGCCTGATATCTCCTGAAATCATTCAAAACGCGTCCGGCCCGGCGGGTCGGGCGCGTTTTTTCGTTTTTTCGAATTTTCGATTTTCCCAATGGCTGGAAAGGGTGATGAACGCAAGCCAGTGTCGAGCTTCTGGTTCGGTGTTGGATAGGTGTTAGTGCCATCGCCCTCCAGGGCGGCACGATGGGGCGGGGAGGCTACGGCTTCACCTTCAATCCGGCTTTTACAGCAAGTTTTTTTTGACGGATGTCGAAGGTGAGGAAGTTCCTGGCCCCGAGTGCGATGGCGGCTGCAACGTGCAACACGTCGAAGCCGCGTGTCCCGAATGCACTCGAGTGCGCCGTGCTGAGGGCTTCCGCTTTAGAATAGACTTCCGCCCTAAAACGTGCGGCAAGGATTCCTTGCCTCGCAGATGAATTTAACGACGCGGTCCGACTCAGCGGCTTTTGGCGCGGACTTTTTCCAACAGGGCGGGATCGGCTTCCAGCGCGTCGGCGACGGCGCGGATGACTCCGAGGGTGGGGCGCGACACGTGGTGTTCCATGCCCTCGACGTCTTTGTAAATGGTTTCTTCGTCGATGCCGAAGAGGCGGAGGAATCGGGTGAGCGTCTCGTGGCGCTCAATGATGGCGTGGGCGATGCGGTGGCCCTCATCGGTGAGGACGGTGCCGCGGTATTTCTCGTGGTTGACGAGGCCTTCCGCATCGAGGCGCTGGAGCATGTTGGTGACGCTGGCTTGGGAAATACCGAGGTTTTTCGAGATATCCACGGCGCGGGCGTAGCCTTTCGCTTCGATGAGATGGAGGATCTGTTCGAGGTAGTCATCCATGGCGGTCGAACCGCTGGTGCGCCGGGTGGGTAGCGTCATGAGAGTGGGAAACTAACGAGCGGATTCAGGGAGGGAAAGCACGGTTTTTTCGTAAAGCCCGGCGTTGGTTGCCTGGAACTCGGCCTTGAGGCGAACGCGCAGCGTGGAGAGATCGACCAAGCGCCAGCCGGTGAAGGTCCACAGCCCGTCCTTGCCGTCGTGCTCGATGCCGACGAGCAGGTGCACGGCGTTGTCGGTGATTTTAAGGGTTTTGTTTTTCGGCTCGAAATAGAAGCTGCGGAAGGTGCTTTCGGCGGAGCCTTGCTCGACTAGCTTGGGGTCGAGATAGAAGACGAGTTTCGATTCCAGATCGACGATGCGAAGGTCCGGATAGCCGGTGCGCTGGTGGTCGCCCGCGCGGTTTGGGGGCACTTCGCATTTCAGTCCGGGAGTTTCAGTCAGGTGCTTTTGAATGCGGTCTTCGAAAAATTGCGATGCCTCGTTGATTCGGCGGAGTTGGCGGACGGGGGAGTCGGGTTGGTTGAGCTCGGCGAGGGTGGCGGTCAAGGCTTGGGTGATGGCGGCGGTGACCCGCTGGTGCGCGGGGTCGGCGGTGAGGGGTAACACGCGTTTGCCGGAGCAGGCCTCGGCGATGGTGGCGAAGGAGAACGTGCGGTCGGATAGATTTTCGCCAAGCAGCGAGCGGACCAGCGCGGCGTCGTCCTTGGTGACTTCTGCGGGTCGGGTGTTAGGTTCGTGGGTGTTCTTGGTTCCGAGGTGTGCGATGGCCCCACCCAACAAGAAAGCGCAGATGATCAAGGTGCTTTTGCTAGATGCACCCGATAGGAACTGGCGGAGTGTCATTTGCGTTTGAATTGATACCACCGTGAGGTGTCCGGCTGGAGCAGCGCGGCGACCGGATGATCGGCGAGGGCGTGGGTTTCCACCAGGCAGGCGAGGAGGGCGAGCGAGGCGACGGAGTCGAAAAGCGCGTCGTGCCAAGACTTCGCGGGGACCAGCTCCCGGATGGATTCTGTCAGCCCGTGCGCTTCGCAAAGCGCGCCGAGCGAGTGATCCGGCAGCTCCGGCCAGGCGGCGCGGGCGAGCAGCAGCGTGTCGATCCACGGGCCGAAGCCATGGCCGGGGAAGGCGCGGAGGAAACGTTTTTCCGTGCCTTTGCCGTGGGCGACTACGACTGCGCCGCCGAGGCGGCGTTTGAGTTCCGGCCACAGCGTGAGCAGGGAAGGGGCGTCGGCCAGGTCTTCCGGGCCGATGCCGTGGACTTTTCGCGCGGCCCATTGGATCGGTTGATCGGTGAACAGATAGGAAACGAACGCGTCGCAGTGCCCCATTTCCGCCGACCAGCTGGCGAGGCCGACCTGCACCGGGCTGTCGGTTTTCCCCCGCGACGCGCCGGCCGATTCGAAATCGATGGCGGTGAATCGGCTGTGGCGGACGAGCGGCATGCGGCGGCGATTTCACCCGCTCACCGCGGATCAAGCAAGCTCCGCGCCCGGTTTCCTAAGCTTCCTCTTCCCAAGCGCGCTTCAGCGCCGAACCGAGCGCGCTGTTGAGCGCTTGGTGCCAGTGATGATGAGTCTGAATGACCGGAAGTTCTGGCAGAATCCGCGGCGGAAGCTCCACCGAGATTTCTGCGACATGGGCCGTGAAATACTCGCCGCCACCTGTGGCAGGCCCGACGACGCGGTGAGTCGTGCGGCCGATCCCGAGCAGTGCGGCATGGACCCAGCGGGCACCGAGGTGAGGGCAGAGGATTTCGCCGGTGGCCCGGACTGGAAATTCATCGGGTTTCCCGCCGAAATCGATTTCCCAGCCCTCGCTGCGGAAAACGGAATTTTCCACCTGCCAGCGGTCGGCCAGCCGCGGAAGCAGCCAGAAGCGCACCGCCTCATCGGCGTCGCCGGGCTCTACGGCCAAGCGGAGCCGCGCGTCGGCAAGCCCGCGGAGCTGCCGAAGGGTGGTTACCACGATGGCGCGGTAACGGCGGGCGGCTTCCTCGGGGCCGTGTTCGGCCGCCATTTCCGGCATAACGAAGCCGGGCAGGGGTTCGCGGATTTTCAGCGTGAGCAAGCGCACGGCGGTAGATTTGCCCGGCCGGGCGCGAAGTCAAAGCCCGGATTTGATACGGAAATCCTTATTTTCTGGAACTGAAAACAATCTTGCCCCCGGCCGAGAGTCGGGGAATGCTGTCGCCGCAGCGAATCTCATGGCAGCCAAGGATAACAAGAAGCGGGGGGAAGTCCCCGAGTCGACCCGATGGTCGAACGAGATTACCGGGATCATTTGGATTACTGCGGGCTTGCTGCTGCTGCTGTCGCTGGTGAAATACAGCCCGGCGGATTTGCCGAAATGGGGGCCGCTGGAGGCGATGGCCGGAAAATCCGGCGCTGTCGGGGAAAACTTGATAGGCCCGGTGGGCGGCATTTTGGGCTTCATGCAAATTCTGCTTTTCGGTGCCGCAGGCTATCTGCTTCCGGTCGGTTTCATCTGGTTCGGCATCGTCAAGCTGGCCTTCGACGCGAAGATCTGGCCGCGGGCGGTGTTGGGGTTCAGCATCCTCCTGCTCGCGGGTGCCGCTTGGCTGGATGCCGCAGATTTTTTTTTCAAGGAATGGGCGCAAACCTGCAATCTCAGCGGTCCCGGCGGCGTCATTGGCGACGGGCTCGGTGGCTTCGTCCTCACTAACGTCATCGGCCGGGCGGGCACGCTCATTTTGACTGGAGGAGTCTATCTGGTCGCGGTGATCATGCTCACGGGCCAGCAACCCGTTCGTTTCGTCAAAGCCTGCTACCGGCTGGCTCGCTTGAAGTTTCACGAATGGCAGGCCAGCCGCAGCGCGAACGGGAAAGTCGCCGCCCGCGAGGCGGAAATGCTCGCCGAGCGCGAACGCCAGCGCGAGCAACGCCGCAAGGACCGCGAGTCCACCAAATCCGCGACCTCGGCCAAAGCGGCTGCTGAAGACCCGCAGGTGATGCTGCCGCTGCGCGAAATCCCCACCCCTGAAATCATCGATGCTTCCCAGCGCCGTGCCATTGACCCCGAACTCATCGGGAAAAACCCCTTCAGCCGCAAGCCCTCCCCGGAGCACCAGGGTCTTCAAGAGGGCCGATTTCCTAACTACCAGATCCCGCAGTTCGATCTGCTCGACCCGCTGCCCGAAGTGGAAGACTCAGACTCGGACGACGATCACAAGGAAGAGACCCGCCAGATCATCATTGATACGCTCAAGGCCTTCGGTATCGACGTGACGGCCGGTCCAATCACCCGCGGTCCCACCATCACCCGCTACGAAATCTATCCATCCACCGGCCTCCGCGTTTCCCGCATCTCGCAGTTAGAAGCGGACATCGCCCGTGCTACCTGCGCCGAGCGCATCAACATCCTCGCGCCCATTCCCGGCAAGGACACCGTCGGTATCGAGATCGCGAACAGCAAGAAGGTCGCCGTGCCGCTCCACGAGCTGCTCTACTCCACGGATTTCAACTCCTCCAAGAAAAAGATCCCGCTTGCCTTGGGCAAGGACGTCTATGGGAACACGGTCATCGCCGACCTCGCCGCCATGCCGCACTGCCTCGTGGCGGGAGCGACCGGTTCAGGGAAATCTGTCTGCATCAACTCGATCATCGCGTCCATGCTGTTCAAATTCAGCCCGGACGAGCTGCGCTTCATCATGGTGGACCCCAAAGTGGTGGAAATGCAGATGTATAACAGACTGCCGCACCTTGTGGTGCCGGTCGTCACCGATCCGAAAAAAACCGTGGCCGCCCTCAAGTGGGTGGTCAACGAGATGGAAAAACGTTACAAAATTTTTGCCAAAGTCGGCGTGCGGAATTTCGACAGCTTCAATTCCCGTCCCATCCCGGAGAAGGAAAAGCCAGCTTCCGTGCCGGAATCGGAAGTGGCCGGCGAAGAGCTGATGGATGACGGCCCGGAGTCCGATGCTCCATTCGATCCGAGTGAATTGCTCGATCCCGCAATCCCTAGCAGTCACCAGGCCCCACCTTGGGCGATGATGGAGGACGAGCCGGACGAGGAGATAAACTCGCAGGCTTTGGCTCTCAGCGATGGCGACCTCGGCCCTGAAGCGGATGAAGAGGATGAGGAAGTTTACGAAGAGCAGATACCCGCCAAGTTTCCCTACATCGTCGTCATCATCGACGAGCTCGCCGACCTGATGCAGACCGCACCGGCGGACGTGGAAATGTGCATTGCCCGCATCGCGCAAAAGGCGCGTGCCGCCGGTATCCATCTGATTATCGCCACCCAGACCCCGCGGGCCGATGTGGTCACAGGCATCATCAAGGCGAACATCCCGTGCCGCATCGCCTTCCAAGTCTCCTCCGCCCTCGACTCCCGCGTCATCCTCGATACCAAGGGCGCGGACAAACTCGTCGGCAAGGGCGACATGCTCTATCTACCGCCCGGCTCCGCCAAGCTCGAACGCGCCCAAGGTGCCTTCGTCACCGATGCCGAGATCGAGCGCATCATCGACCACTGCTTCAAGCAGGGTAAACCGAAATTCGAGAAAGACATCCAAGCCTCGATCAACAGCGCGGACGATGATGACGACGATGATGACGTCTCCCAAGCGGACGAGGAACTCATCATGAAATGCATCGATGTGGTGCGGCAGGAGCAGAAGGCCAGCACCTCGTTGCTGCAACGCCGCCTCCGCCTCGGCTACACCCGCGCCGCGCGGATGGTGGATATCTTGGAGCAACGCGGCATCGTCGGCCCCGGCGAGGGAGCGAAGGCGCGGGAAGTATTCCTCAAGTAAGCAGGCCGGCGCGGCGCTGATCGGCACGACGCTTTATTGTTTGGCGGGTCTCTGCATAGAACCGGTTACCTTTTGTTTCGTCGGCCTCATCGGCACCATTGAGATGCTTGGTTGAGCAAGGCGGTTGTTGGCAGGGCCGGAGGGTCGTAAAAGGTACGGTTTTCACCCGCTGAGTAGCAGTGCGTCAATAGCAGCGTCCAACGTTGGTCCACGCGCCATCGCTCCGTGATGGCCCGAATCTGATGCAACTCTCTGCTGAGCTGCGTGACAGCTTGGGCGATGAGATCGCCTTTTTCGTGCGATACGCTGACTTTCACGGTGCGCTGGAGATTTTCAGCAGCTCCGCCACCTAAAAACCAGGGCGGCGATACAGGATAGATCATTCGATTCCAAGTATGGGTTCAACCCAATCGCTCGGCTCGAACCTTGATGAAAACTTTCGGGAGAGTTTTTAGCGCGGCTGACACCGTCACAGCGACAACTTGAGCGCCATCGGTATTTACCGCCCCCTCCACTTGGACGGCACCGGTATCCCATGTCCAAGTGACGAGATCCCCCGAAAACCAGACCGTATATACAAAACCCGTGCCCAGCGAAGGATCACGACGTTGATATCTGAAGGTTCCCGCTGCTCGATCTAACTGGGTGATAATAGGATTGAGCGATGCGGCGCTTTTCGGGTTCAGCCCGAAGGCGTATTCGTCGCGATTGATGACACGATCCCCATCATCGTCATCGTCAGGCCCGCCAGACAGGCCGTGGAGGGAAGCGCTTGCCCAAATCTCGTAGTCGGTGGCCGCTGGACCGGAAACGACGGTGAGAGTCCCCGAGCCAGAGAAATGGAGGTTGTCGATATAGTTGGCACCGGAACCGGAAGCACCCCAGGTCCCGGCAGGCTTGACCACGCCGCCGATGGTTAGAGTGGCCACGGTGTCAGTCACCGGGCCTGCGGATTCGTCGAAGTTCAAGGCCATTTTTGCCGGAGCGGCAATCATCACACCGACACCGTCCGCAAGGAAAGGCTTGCTGATCGCAAGCTCGCCGCCATTCACGGTCGTGCTCCCCGTATGGGCGCTGGTTCCGGAAAGGTTCCATGTCCCGTTGCCATCTTTGAACAATCCACCATTGACGGAAGACGCGATCGATCCGGAAACCGTGCCATTTCCGGCCCCTTGGAGACGCAGGCTGCGGGTTCCAGAAGCGACGCGAGAGATGGTTCCGGCAAGCGTCAATGATCCGGCCGAGACGGAAATCGCGGTGCCCGTAGCCCCGCTGTTGAGAGTGATGTTGCCATGGATCGTATTGTTCCCCGCACCATTGACGATGGTGCCACCGGTTTGAAGACCGGAGGTCTGGAAGCTGATGCCAGCAGGCAGCATGATCGAGGTGTCGGAGCCATCTAACTTGAAGGTGGAGGCACCGCCTGTATTCATAACGACCGTCTTCTCCTCGCTGCCGAGCGAGGCACTGTTGGCTATGATGAGTGTCCCGCTGTTGATGTTCACACTGCCGGTGAAGGTGTTGACTCCCGAGAGGGTGAGCGCCCCCGGTCCGGTGAGAGCAAGACCGGTCCCACTGATGGCGGAGGAAATCACGGGACTTAAACCCAAGGCCGCATTGATCGCGGCGGAAGGACTCTCCAAAGCGATCTGACCACCAGAGATCGTGTAGTTCCCGCTCGTTGCGGGGTTGAATGTTAGACTTTTGACCCTTGCCGTGCCACCTCCCAGTAAGACGATTCCCGCCGAGCCACTGGAGTTGCCGAAGGACACGTCCGTGCCGTCCACCCACGATTGGTTGCCTGAGCCATCCCACCATTGCCCGGGAGCGAACCAATTTCCGGGTCCGTCGGTGTTTTCGCCCACAGCTCCGGCATCCCAGATCATGCCGGTCGCGTTGTTCGCTGCAGGAAATCCATAGGCTTGAAACTCGGAAAAATTCAAGCTGCCTGGGACAGTCTTAATGACGCGCAGGTAACGAAAACCGTTTGGATTCCCGACGAAGCGCACCCACGAGTTTGACAGTCCGGTCTTCCGGTAGGCGAATGGTGTTTCATTTTGCTCCGCCAGCACCGCGTATGTGGAAAAGCCACTATCGTTGGAACCCTGAACTTGAAAATTGCGGCGTGAGTCCGGTTGGTCAAGATCGACGCGGGCGGCCATTTCCAGACGCCGGATGACATAGGAAGCACCGAGATCCACCGACCACGACGAACTTGAATCGCCGGACGCCTGGTGCCACTTGGTATCATAGTTCCAATCCACTGCGGCGGATGCAGACATGCTGCCACTATACTGACTTGAAGCGGTGGCGGTCTTGCCGCGCGCAAGATCCACTCCATTATGGACGCGGTTCAAGAGCCCCTGATGGGCGGGTTCAAGTCCGGCAGCATCGACGATGACCTGCGCCGCCGCGGGCAGAGGCTGACCTTGGGTCATCTGGTGATAGTTCGGATCGGTCACCACCTGGAACCAGTTCACGGTGGAGTCGCCCCAGTTTCCATTCGCCGAGTTCACGGTGGTGTCGTTGTTCAGTGACCGGACAAACTTGTAGCCCATGCTGCCGGCCTTGACGCCCCGCATCACGTTTCCGTTGATGGCGATGCCGTAGCTGGCGTTGTCGAGATAGAATCCGGACAGATTACCATCGGCCACGTTAATTGTATCAATATCGTTCCCTTCCACCGTGCTGTTCGGCCAGACACCGTAAGTATAAATATAGCCGGCGTCGCCCACCCCGTAGCGACCGCCACTGTTGCCCATACGGACTCTATTGGAGGAAACCACCGTCCCACCCATACCCGTCGCAGCGGCGACGGTGGATGCGCTGTTCCGCTGGTGGAATCCCATATACTGGCCATCGGCCATGTCGTTGTGGGTCATCTTGAATGCAAGGTGCTGGAGGTTATTAATGAGCGAGGAACCCATGAAATCGCGGCCGGTGTTGCGGATCACGTTGTTGGAAACCACGGTGTTCTGGCAGATTTCCTGATTGGCAATGGCGGGTGATTGGGCAAAGCGACCGCCGATCACCGCAGCCCCGGTTAGATCATCAAAGATGTTTCCCTGAATCAGGGTGTTCATCGCTCCGTTGTAGGGATGGATGCCACAACTTCCCTGGCGGCGGATGATGTTACCGATGAACTGGATGTCCGACGTCTGATTGAGCAGGATC
>JAYSYA010000257.1:0-9183 GCA_043716765.1 Akkermansiaceae bacterium | reverse complement strand
CCTGAGTGCTAGCAGCGCAAATTCCTTGTGATGCACGCTGAGTTGCTGGAGGCGAAGGGTCTTGAATCCCATCTCCGCGAGCGACGCGAACCATTGTGGCTTGTCGGCCACCTGCAAGAGATCCGTTAGCTTCAAGGTGATCAGCACGCCGCGGATCGACGGTGCCATTTTACAAAAGCGGGCGCATTCCTTGAGCACCACCTCCGGCGACTGGTTCATGTCGGACATGAACCAAGTGACGCCCTGCCCGAGATCACGCTTGCTGGTCAACGCGGCGGGCTTGCGGCATTGGAAAAACCACGCCCGGTCAGTCGGCGCGTCCTGCCGCTCCGCGATGGCGGACGCGAGCACGACATCCGCCATCTTCGCCGGGTCCACGCCGATGACCGGCACTCCGCGGTTAAGCAGTGCGAGGACGACGCCGCCGGGAGCACAGCCGAGCTCGACGACGATGTCCCCGCGGGTGAATTTCAAATCGAAAAACCGCGCGGCTTCTTCTAGCTTCAGCCAAGCTCGCGAGGGCGAGTCGGCGGGCATTACGATTCCGGCATCGCCCGCCGGATCAGGGCTTAAATACGGCGCGTGCCGGTGCAGCCCCGCCCAAAACTCGGCGTCTCCCAGCTCAACCACCGTGCCGATGATTTCAGCGAGCTCCGGCTTCCTCGAAATTTCTCCGTCGCGCAAGCCTTGCATTTTCCGGTCCCCAAAACGCGCGTGATGGATGATTCGCGTTTCGCCGAGCCGCGCGACCGCTTCTTCCCGCGTGGCCGCTTTCCCGAGCGAAAGGCAGAGCCGCCGCGCGGTGGCGATTTCCACATCGAGCGAGTCGAGCGAAAAAGGTTCGTCCGCTTTGAACGTCACGAATCCCCGCCGTTGATAGCCCGGCCGCCAGCCGAGTTTCATCGTCCCAATCTCCAGCTTCAACGCCTTCTCGGAACCCGGATTGGTCAGCGCGAAAACAAACTCGGACTTGATAGGTTTCATTCAGCAGATAATGTTAGCAAGTCACCAGAGCCCGTAATTGCCGGTCTTCATGATGTAGATCCCCATCAGGAAATTCGCGGTGGCGTGCATGATGACGCAGGCACCGAGGTTCTTGCTCCAGACGCAAAGCAGATAGGTGAGGCTGCCGTAAACAAAGGCTCCGGCGTAATCAATCGGCGCGTGGGCCATCATGAAAAGCCCGGTGACGATGCCATAGGAAAGCCAGCGCGCGCGGCCGAAGGGCTGCTTCCAATAGTCCCCTTCCCAATCACAGACAAACCGCATGAGAAAGCCGCGCCAGAAAATTTCCTCTACCAATGCAACGACCACGGCGGCTCGGAGAAACCGGAAAATCAAGGCGCTCCAATAGTTGAGCGGTTGTTGGAAAAGACCGGGATCGAAGCCTTCCTTGCGTTCCGCCACGCCGAGCATTTTAAGAACTCCATCGGTTTTCCCCGTCAATCCCCAGACATCGTAAAGCACCGTGGGCAGCAGCCAGAAGCCGATGCCCACCGCGCCGAAAACGATCCCGGCGAGCCCCCATTTCAGCGACCAGTCGAAGGTATAAAGCCGCCGGAAATGCACCAGCACGCCGAGGGTGACAAGCGTCTGGATCGGATAGACAAACTGCGCGGGATCCTGCCGCCACCACGGCGCGTCCGGGTGCTTCCACTCGACGGATGCGCCGACGAGCATCAACAGAATCATGAACCCCATAAAAACCGCAAACGGGATCACATGGGCCCGTGTGAGCTGCTCAGGATCGTTGACCTGCGGTTGCGCGCCCATGCAGGTTAGAGTCTGGCGACGAAGCGCTCGATCCGATCGGTCGCAGTGCGGATGTCGTCGAAGGCAGTGGCGTAGCAGCAGCGCAGGAAACCCTCACCCGACGCCCCGAAGGCGCTGCCCGGCACGCAGGCGACGCTTTCCTCTTCCAGCAGTTTCATCGCGAATTCCTTGCTCGTTAGGCCGGTGCTGCGAATATCCGGGAAGACGTAGAACGCGCCGCCGGGCAAATGGCATTCCAAGCCGATTTCGTTGAGCCGCTTGACCAGGAAATCCCGGCGCTGGTGATAGCTGTTACGCATCTCGATCATCGCGGGCTGGCCGTTTTCGAGCGCCTCGATGGCGGCGTTCTGGCTCATGATCGGCGCGCAGAGCATCGAGTATTGGTGGATTTTCATCATCGCCTCGATGATCGGCTGCGGCGCGCAGGCATAGCCGAGGCGGAAGCCGGTCATCGCGAAAGCCTTGGAGAATCCATGCAGCAAAATCGTGCGCTCTTTCATTCCCGGCAGCGAGGCGATGGAAAGGTGCGGCTCGGTGTCGTCATAGCGGAGCTCGCTGTAGATTTCATCCGTCATCACGATCAGGTCGTGCTTGATGGCAAGCTTGGCTATGCCTTCCAAGTCCTCTCGCGAGGCGCAGGCCCCGGTCGGGTTGGTCGGGAAATTGATGAAAATAATCCGGGTCCGCGGGGTGATGGCTGCGGCGACTTGCTCCGGCTTCAGCGAAAACGCATCTTCCTTGGTCGTCAGGACCGGCACCGGCACGCCATGCGCCATGACAATGCTCGGGCTGTAGGAAACGTAGCAAGGCTCGTGATAGATCACCTCGTCGCCGGGGTTGAGCAGTGCGCGCAGGGCGATGTCGATCGCCTCGGAAACACCAACGGTCACCAGCACCTCAGTCGCCGGCTCGTAGCTGACGTGAAAGAAATTCTTGACGTATTTGGCAATCGATTTCCGCAGCGAGAGCAGCCCGAGATTGGAAGTGTAAGTGGTCTGGCCTTTTTCGAGCGAGTAGATGGCCGCTTCCCGGATGTGCCACGGAGTGACGAAGTCAGGCTCGCCGACGCCCAGCGAGATGACATCGTCGCGGCCTTGCACGAGTTCGAAGAAGTCGCGGATGCCCGAGCGCGGGATGGAGGCGACGTTGGTGGCGATTTTCGCTTGATAGTCCATGGGAAAGCCCGCCAGTGGCGGGCGGGAATCTCAGCGGGATGAGCCGCTCCCGTCAATCCCGGGGCAGCTTTTATTTGACCACCGAAAATCCAGCCATGCGCTGTCAGTTCAAGCACGTCGTTGCTCGTCTCGGCCAGACCGACCTTGGAGCGTGTCGCTTCAAGCCCCAACCATCCAACAGCTGGCGGCCAAGCGGTCGGGCGTATAAAGCCACCGGACGCGCGTTGCACGCGCGTCCGGCTCCGAACATTTCTCCAAGGATTTTGTGCGGATTACCGCTGCTCGGTCGTTTCTTTCGTTTCCGTTGTAGTGCCCCCGGGCGTGGTTTTTGTTTCGGTCTCGGTCTTTTTTTCGGTGCTCGTAGGAGACTCCCGGATGATGGTTGTATCCTTGTCCCCCGGTGGATTGATGGTGGTATTCTTCTCCTCGCACGAGATGAACAGCGAAGCCACGGCTGCGGCAATGAGGTAGTTTTTCATTTCTTTGTTGGTTAGGTTGGCGCACTGCAGGAAACATTTTCCTTCAATACATCGGACAACATAACACAGTTCACGCCACCTGTCCACCTAGAGCTACTTCGCACCACCCGGGCACGCATCACCATTCGGCGGGAAGCCTGAGCAAAGGATTCTTGCAAAGAATCCCAACTTCGGATAAAGTATCAACCCATTATGAAAAACTATATTAAATCTCTGTCTCTTGGATCTCTTTTCGGTGCTTGCGCGCTTGCCTTAAGCAACTGCGCTCACGAACCAGTCACTCAGACGAACGCCGCTAACTCCAGCCGCCGCCAAATCGCCAGCGAGTCCCGCGCGGCTCTCGATAATCTTTATGCCAATAATCCTGCGGCACGCAAACTCGGCCGCAAAGCTGCCGCCGTCCTAGTGTTCCCGAAAATCACCAAGGGAGCCTTCATCGTCGGTGCTGCGGGCGGCAATGGAGCTTTGTTCGACCGGGGGGGTGCCGTGACTGATTACTATCAGTCGGCGGGCGCATCCTATGGGTTTGAGGCTGGCATCCAGCAGTTCAGCTACGCCCTCATCCTGATGAACTCCAAGGAAGTTCGGAACCTGAACGAAGCCGCTGGCTGGGAATTTGGCAGCAGTCCAAGCGTAGTGATCGTCAATACGGGGATGGTGGCCGACCTCACGACCAAAACCGCCGAGGCGGGAACCTATGCTTTCACCTTCGATCAGAAAGGCCTGATGGCTGGAATCAGCCTCAAAGGCACCAAGATCACCCGAATCAATCCGGGGCAGTGAGAGAAGAAGACAAAAAGTTTTACGGTCCTGTCGTTTTGCCGTCGCGTGGCATCAACCCCCACAATCCACTGAAACACGCCGGCCTTCGCGGTGGGATTGGTGAATTGTGGGTATTCTAATAGGTGCCGGGTTTATAACCACCGCGCTCGGCGGCGTTCCCGATGCCGTAGTTTACGCCGACGGCAGCGGCCAATATCGAACCGTGCAGGAAGCGATCAACAAGGCACCCCAGACTACGCCCTCTGCACAAGCGCGGGTCATTTTAGTCAAACCAGGAACTTACAAGGAATTGGTTTACGTGCAGCGGGAAAAGCGCGCTAAGCCCGGGCGATCAGCGTGGTATCGGTGCTGGGCGGTGCCGATCAATGGGACCCGGTAAAGAAGCAGGGCGACTACCTCCCTGACTCATTTAAAATCATCTCTTCAATCCGCTTCTCGGAGACCTTGCCTAGCAGCGGAATGTCCGGGGCGAAGAGCGAGATGCGGTATTCCTCCAGCGCCCAGCCGTGCGGCCAAGAGCGCGGGTCTTCCGGCTTGGCGGTCCAGCGCTGGAACCACGGCTGCCAGAGGCGGCGGAGGCGCTGCATTTTCTCCAGATCCTTGACGATGGGCAGCGAGGAAAGACGGCCTAACCGCGAACGGATGGCTCGCAGGCGGCGCGGGTATTCGCGCAGGCCGGCAAAACCGGCGCGCCAGGCGAAGTCCTTGCGGAAGAGCCAGGCGAGCTGTTCTTCCAGATCCTCCGCGGCCTCGCCGAGGTTGCGGTCCTCGCGGTTGGCGGCGATCCACCGTTGGATCTCTGGCAGGATTATGAAAATTTCATCCATGGCATTGCCGATGATGGCGGCGGCTTCATACCAGTTCCCCCTCGCCTGCTCGGTCAGGATGCGGAAACCGTCGGGGGAGCGCGGGAAAACGCCTCTAGCAGCGCCTTCCGCGGCAAGCAGGATGAGCGTGTCCAGCGAGGTGCCGCCGGGACCGAGACGCGGCAACTCGACCTTCGCCATCAGGCCGAGCGGGAACTTCTTCTTCAGATAGGTGACTTGGTCGGCGTGGGCGAGCCGCAGCAGTCGCGCGCCGCCCGCGCGGTGGGATTCAGCAGCCTCGGCGGCGCAGGCGAAGGCGCGGACACCGACGGTTTTGCCCTCGTCCACCAGCGCCGGATAGGCCGCGCCGCCGGGGGTCATGACAAGTTCGGGCAGGCTCTCGCCATGCCACGAGCTGATGCCCCGGCGCTCGACATCGGCATTTGCCGCGGCCTCGAAGCGGACGCGCATGCGGTCGGCGAGCTGGAGTTTGAGCACCGCCACGTCGTCGCCCATCGCGAGTTCGTTGGCGTCGTCATCGCAGACCCAGATTTTCGTGACGAGCTCGGGCGGAAGCTTGCTGATGTCGAATTCGCCGGCGGGGACGTAAACTCCGTTGCGGTCCTTCATGTGCTCGGATAGAGCCTGATAGATGGAGCGATCCTTGGGCGCGAAACTCAACAGCTCGGCAAAACTATCCGCTGCGGGGCCGATGGGCTGGCAGATGCGGCGGTAGTCCTTCGGCAGCGAGCGCAGCAGGATTTCCGCGCGTTCGCGCAGGTTTCCATCGGCACCCCAGGCGGGCAGCCAGTCGGGGAGTTTCGGCAATTGATCGACATGCACACCGAGCGTCACGCCATCGTCGCGCTCGCCCTGCGCGGTGTGATAGTAGAGTGAGTATTCCTGCCCGCCGTGGGTGATGCTGTCAGGGAAACCCGCGAGGCCGAGGTATTCGAGGTCTTCGTCCACCACATCGGCAACGCCTAACATGAGAACATCTTCGTTTTTCTCCAGCCACTTGTGAAACGCGGCGGCGGTGTTGATGTCTTCAGGGATGCGATCTTCGTAAAACCGCAGCACCGCCTCGTCGCTCCACAAGCCGCCGGGGCGGCGGAGCTTCTGTTCGATCGCCTCGATTTCGCCGCGCATTTCGAGCACGTGGTCGAGGAACTGGCAGCGCTTGCGCAGGCCATTACCGATGATGCCTTCTCGCAGAAATATCCCGCGTGCCGCCTTGGGATCGACGCGGCCGTAGTGAATCCGCCGCCCGGCGACGACCGGCAGGCCGCCGCAGATGACGGTTTCCTTGCCATAGACCGCGCCTTGGTTTTCGTCCCAATGTGCCTCTCCATATTTGCTCTTGCACAGGTGCGGCGCGACATGCTCGACCCACGCGGGATCGATTCTAGCAACCCGCCGCGCCCACAGCCGGGAGGTTTCGACGAGCTCCATACCCATCACCCACTCGAAGCGCTTGGGCAATGCGAACAGGCCGGAGCCGGGAAACACCGCGAAGAAGCCACCGTTCGCGCTGCGGTAGGATTTCGACTCGCGGTCCCACACGCCGAACTGCCGCGGCACGCCGGATAGAAGCGCCTTGTGGAGCGTGGCGTAGTTTGCTGCGCCGGATAGATCCTCGCCGATTCCGCCGATTTTGATCTTCCACTCGCGCTCCAGCAGATCGGCGAGTTCGTCGCGGACGTTCGCCCACTCCATCACGCGGCGGGCGTTGAGGAAGGCGGGTCCGCAGAATTTCCGCAGGGCGTTGCGCTGCCAGCGGCCGCGGTTGTCGCGGAATTTTGCGAGGTCATTCCACAGCCGGAGAAGTGAGATGAAATCGCTCTCGCCGTCCTTCCAGCGGGCGTGCGCGGCATCGGCCTCGCGGGTTTTCTCGGCGGGGCGTTCGCGCGGGTCGCTTGACTCTAACGCCGCGACGATGGGCAGGACTTCCGCGAGGCAATGCTCCTTGCGCGCCTCGATGAGCATGCGTCCTAACCGCGGATCGACCGGCAACCGCGCGATCTGGCGGCCGTAGTCGGTGAGGTGCTTTTCCCGATCAAGCGCGCCCACTTCGCGCAGCGTGCGGTAGCCTTCGGACACTGCTTTTGGCGCGGGCGGATCGAGAAAGGGGAACTCGTCGATTTCCGGCAGGTTGAGCGCTTTCATCCGCAGGATCACGCCTGCCAGAGAACTGCGGCGGATTTCCGGATCGGTGAATTCCGGGCGTTCGGTGAGTTCGGTTTCCTCGTAAAGCCGGACGCAGACGCCGTCTCTAACACGACCGCAGCGGCCTTTCCGCTGGCGGGCGCTGGCCTGGCTGACCGGCTCGATTTGCAATCGCTGCACGCCTTTTCCCGGACTCCAGCGGCTGACACGCGCCACCCCGGAATCGATCACGCAGGCGATCCGTGGAATCGTTAGAGAAGTCTCCGCGACGTTGGTGGCGAGAATGAGGCGGCGCTTGTTTCCCGGATTGAAAACGCGTTGTTGGTCGCCAAGGCCCAGCCGGGCGAACAACGGCAGGACTTCCGTGCCGCGATATTGGCGGCCGTCCAGCACATCCGCGCATTCGCGGATTTCGCGCTCGCCGGGGAGGAAAATCAGAACGTCGCCATTCGGCTCGACATCGCCGAGGTAGTCCACGGCACGGGCGACGTGTTGCGGGAGATCCTCGTCGTCGAAGGGCGGCAGAAAAAATTCCGCGACGGGAAACATTCGCCCGGGCGCCTCGATGACCGGCGCGGGCACGCCGTTGAACGAGAAGAATTCCGCGAACGCCCCGGCGTCGAGGGTGGCGGAGGAAATGACGAGTTTCAGGTCCTTGCGGCGCTCCAACAGGCGCTTCACGTAGCCGAGCAGGAAGTCGATGTTGAGCGAGCGTTCGTGCGCTTCGTCGAGGATGAGCGCTTCGTATTGTTTGAGGTCGCGGTCGCCCTGGGTTTCCGCCAGCAGGATGCCATCGGTCATGAACTTGATTCGCGTCTCCCGCGAGGTGCGGTCTTCGAAGCGGACTTGATAGCCGACGTAATCGCCGAGCGGGACTTGCAGTTCCTCCGCCACCCGCTTCGAGACGCTGGCCGCCGCGATCCGCCGCGGCTGGGTGCAGCCGATGCGCCCGCCATCATCGCCGAGCGCTTCGGCGACCATTTTCGGGAGCTGGGTGGTTTTTCCCGAGCCGGTTTCGCTGACGATGACGACGACCGGATGCGTCCGGATGGCGGCAAGGATCTCCGCCCGGTGCTCGACCACCGGCAGTTCCTGCGGATAATACCATTTTCCCGAGAAGATGCTCATTAAAAATCCGGTGCCGTCGCCCCGCACTGCATGAGCCGGGAGACCTTCACTTGTCGAGCTTCATGAAAACTCAGCAAGCGTTTCCGTCCCAATTTGGCAAACCCGCGATGAACGCACCAGGCAATCCCCCCCTTAAGTCGTCGTAACGATGCATTGACTCATTCATCTTCTGGACAAAAACAAAGTTTGGGCCAGCTCGATCCACGCAAACGATCCGGATTTTTTTCCGCAATCTCGCGAACCAGCAACATCCCGAGTATTTGTGGATCGGCTGCTCAGACAGCCGGGTGCCCGCCAACCAGATCACCGGACTCGCCCCCGGGGGAAATCTTTGTCCATCGCAACGTGGCGAACATCGTCGCGGAGACGGATTTCAACGTGCTCGCCGTCATTCAATACGCCGTGGATGTCCTGAAAATCCGGCACATCATCGTCTGTGGTCCACTACGGCTGTGGCGGGGTGCAGCCCGCTTGGGAGAATTTCCGGCACGGGATGATCGACAACTGGCTGGCGGGCATTCGCTCCCTCAGCCGCGTCCATCGCAAAGAACTCGACGCCACGTCGCCTCGCACGACCATTTTGGAGGACGCGTAGGAGCGTGGGCAGGAAATTTCCATCCACAGTTGGATTTACCGCCTCAATGACGGGACCATCACCCCGCTGCGGCCCCATATCAGAAAACCGCTGCTGTTTTCGTCCATCGATGGGCTGCCATTAGCGGATGAAATTCTAGATTCTCATTGATCCCCGCAGCAGCTCGTGCATGTTGGCGCTGTCACAAGTGACGGGGGCGTTCTGGTTTCGACGGGATGTTTGACGCGCTGGTTGCACGTAGAGGTTGATCGGTTGGCCTCTTTAAAAAGCCGCTCAAA
>JAYSYA010000256.1:0-28402 GCA_043716765.1 Akkermansiaceae bacterium | reverse complement strand
CTCATGGCTCATGGCTCATGGCTCATGGCTCATGGCTCATGGCTCATGGCTCATGGCTCATGGCTCATGGCTCATGGCGTTTTCCCACGCATCGCCCTGCTGAGTGCAGAAATAACCAATAACACCAGAAAAACAAAGAACAGAATCTGAGCGATATTGGCTGCAGCTCCCGCAATTCCGGTAAAGCCGAGGACGCCCGCCACCAAGGCAAGGATCAGAAATGTAATTGTCCAGCTAAGCATAATAAGTAGGGGGTTGTTCGCAATTCGCCTTGCAGAATCCCTGCCAAGCTGTCGGCCTCATCCGGGTTTTCAATACCATGGCCGAACGTGCGCGACGCACTCTTGGTGAATGCTTATTTACAGCGTTTGACTTGCCACCCCTTGACACGCCGCACACCGTCAAGGCGCGTTCAATCTTTTCTATTTTGAAGGCGGTTTGCATGGCGATTCGTGCAATTTGCATCATCATTACCGGCCCATCGCTATTCCTAGTTGACGAACAGGTTGCTGTCAGCTAGCGCATCCCGGCGTTCTGCGCGGCGTGGTAAGAGTTGGTCCGTCATGTGCAAAGAATAAAGAACACCAATTTTTCAAATTGGCGAGAAAACCATCAACTAAAGCAAGTTATGAAAACATTAATTATAAAAGCATTCCTAGTTGGCAGCAGCGTTGCGACGCTCGCGTTCCTATCGAGTTGCTATCACAAGACGACGGAAGTTCACCAGCCTGAACCAGGGGTGGCTGCTGTCACGACCTACAATCCGGGCTATGTCATCCAGACCCTGCCTTCAGGGGTCCAAACCAGAGTGGTCAGAGGAACAACCTACTACACTCATCAGAACACTTATTACCGGCCACACACCCGCGGCTATGTGGTGGTTGAATCTCCATAGCACATAACGAGCGGCAAAGGTCGGGCTGCAAGCAAACTGCTTGTGGCCCTGGCCCCGGGCCAAGGGGCCTAGGATTGAAAGATACGTCCCTGCGGTGGCTCAGATCGCAGCGCGGCAAACATAAATACTTGTCAGAGTGAGCCGCACCAGTCAATTCGCGTTCGGATTTGATCCTCCTGTAAAGGGCACAAATACACGACGCTGACTATCATTCAACATCGCCGCCACGCTGGCGGTCGAGCGGAACGTGCCCGGCCGCTTCAACATCGCCAAGAGACTTGGCGCGGCCAGAAGTCAAGCAACCCGCGCCGAGCTACACCCGTTTTCAAAGATTCCTTGGATTGCTTCTCTTAGAGCGCCGTTCAATCACCCTAGACAAGCCTACGATCCGGAAGTTCATGCGGCCGACAGGCATCTGGCGGTAACGAAAGTCTGCGCTACAACTCATTCGCCCGTGCCATTGAGTACCAAGCTCGCACTCCATAAAGAATGAACTTCGACCTGCGGATCAACCTGTGCATAAGACAGTTCTGTGAAGAGTCAAAAAAGTAACCATCCAGGCCGACCTCGCAACGTGACTTTGGGAAGGTGTTGCGCCTTTCGCGACACCTTCCCGGAATCTAGGTTCCCTCTCTTTGGTTAAACTTTACGCAAGCGCTACCTCGTTACTAGAGTTTGCTAATTCAGTGAGCGTTTGGTCGGCGGTCTTCTCTTCATCCAAGATTTCCTGTAACAGATCGCAGGCCTCGGACTGACCTAAGAGGCCGGCCCACTCATGGAGGCAGCCGTAAGCCGCCATCTCATAATGTTCCACTTTTTGAGCGGCAGCGATGAGAGCAGCATCAATGGCCGGGGAGCCTTTAAACTTCTCGGCTATTTCCTCGCCTTCTTCCAACAGGCCTATGGTCGCTTTGCAGGTTTTCCGCGTGGCTTTTGCATCGAAGCATTCGAACACCTGCGCGACCTTTTTTACGTGCCCTTGGGTTTCCTCCAAATGAGCGAGGATCGCAGTCTTCAGCTCATCACTGCTGGCAGCTTTGGCCATTTTAGGCAATGCCTTGGCGATTCGTTGTTCGGCGTCATATATATCCGCCAGATCGTTTAAGAATAATTCTTTCAGTGTTTTCATAATATTTTGTTTCTTTGGTTTGGTTGTTTATATGTGCTGGGTCCGCCGGTTGTTCATCTTGACCGCTGAGAAATATTCATCGTGATGTCTTCAATCCCTAAGCCATAGCCAAGCCAATGACTTGAACGAAAATTGATGGATAGTCATCCGTTTCTTCGGCTTCGTGATCAAAATTTACAAGGTCGGACTATTAGGAATACTACCGACTTACTCATTTGCAGAACCTATGCCCGAAACAATGAGCCATGCACGGGACAATGGTTCTTTCGCTTCCAATTACTTACATTGGTCTGTCGTCGCCAGCGGTATGGCCCAAAGGTTGAGGAATTGATGCAATTTCCAATCCTCCCCATGCAATCTGCACGAATCATCATCGGAGGAAAGCTGTCGGCATGCTCACGAAAGTTATCGTTGGACAGGTCAACTGTGGTGCTTATCAAGAGGCTTTGTTGAATACAGGGTTTGCTGAGCTGCCATTTGAAAGTGATGGAAATCGGGCTGAGATTGTGGCATGTTCATTGCGAGGACGAACTCCATGAAGTCTTGTGACCACTGCGGAAACTCTTACGACAAGTGTTTTGAACTGAGCCTCGATGGAAAATCCTATTTATTTGACTGCTTTGAATGTGCCATCCAGGTATGTGCGCCCAGTTGTGCCCGCTGTGGTTGTCGTATCCTAGGTCATGGCATGGAAGCAGACGAGGTGATCTACTGTTGTGCACATTGCGCCCGCGAAAAGGGAGTGCAGAGCTTAGTGGATAACTCCTGAGCCAGCTGATTGACCCGCATCCTCCTACATTAATTAATTTCCATGCAGACCCCGAATTCACAAAGTGCTGGACCGGGCGTCTCCAGGGCCGACGAATCAATCCCGCAAGTCCGTCCATCTGTATTTGTTGACGGGCCTCTTGCTTTTTTGCAGAATTCCCGCCACGGTGCTCACTGTGCTATCGGACTCGGTGTTCTCAAGCTGTGTGGATTTTTTATCGGCATTTATTGGTATCATAAAAACATGTATGACAAGAGCTTCTACCAGCACGCTGCTTCCGGTGAACCGCTGCATGGAAGTAGGATGATTCAACAATCGCCCTGAAGCCAAACTCTAAAAAATTATGGCTAACAAATCAAAGAATCAAACCATTGAAAATTCGGTTAGTCCGCGACAGCACCAGAACCTTCAATCCGGAAGGGAAAGTCAAATGCGGCCGCTACCGTGTTTCGAAAATGCTAAACTTCAGGGAAGTTACCCTCTCAAGGGGATGGTGGCACTAGTGACAAGTGGGGGATCGAGGCAGTTCGCAACTTCTCGATTATTCGGCAACTAGAGGTGTCATTGTGAGTTTCACCCGGTCGCTTGGCGAGCAATTGGTGAAAGGATAAGATTCGCGTGAATGGTGTTGCTCCGGGGCCGATCTGGACGCATTTGATTCCCGCATCATTTCCTCCCGACGAGGTTTCCACGTTCGGGTCGGATAGCCCGATGGGGCGATCTGGCGAGGCCATGGGAGTGTGGTGAATCCTACGTTTTTCTGGCAAGTGCTGACTCCAATTACTTGACTGGCCAAATGCTCCATCCCAATGGCGGAGAGATTATCAACGGGTAAATTTTAGCGCGACCCAACTATTATCATCATGGCACGCTCGATCTGGAAAGGTGCAATCGCTTTCGGCCTGGTCAATATCCCGGTTTCGTTGAGTAGCGCTGAGGTGCGACCTGAGATTCAACTGCACATGGTTGATAGCAAAAACCATGCGCGCATCCGTAATGAACGGGTCAACGTTGAGACTGGCGAGGATGTGCCTTGGGACCGACTGGTTAAGGGCTATGAACATGATGACGGTCAGTTTATCCTGCTCACGGATGTTGAGTTGGAGGCTGTTCAGCCAAAGCTGACTAAGCTGATTGAGATCAGTCAGTTTGTCTCGCTGGAGGACATTGATCCCATGCTTTTCGAAAAGCCCTATTATTTGGAGCCGGAAAAGCGTGGTAGCAAGGCCTACGTGCTTCTGCGGGAGGCGTTACGACAAACCGGAAGAGCGGGAATCTCGAAGGTCGTGATCCGCACTCGCGAATACCTAACCGCCATGTTTGTCCGGGACGAGGCGTTGATTCTCATGCTGTTGAGATTCCCGCAGGAAATTCAGGCGGCCACTAAACTCGACCTGCCCTCATCACGAGACATGCAGTTCCAACCAACCCGAAAAGAAATGGATCTTGCAGTACGTCTCATCGGCGAGATGACCGAACAGTGGGCCCCACAGGACTATCATGATGAATACCGGCAGGCGCTGATGGACTACATCGAGAAAAAGATAGGCCGGGGTGAATCAGTGGCTGACGTAAAGCAACCTTTGGCCGAGGACCTCGCGGAGACTTCGGGAGGAAAAATCTTGGATCTGGCGGACTATCTCGAACGCAGTTTCAAGACATCCGCATCGACCGTTTCACCCGAGCGGAAATCGAAACCGAAAGTCGCCGCCCGGAAAGCCACGAAAAAAGATGGTGCAACCAAATCCTCCAGCAAAAATGGCCGCCGCTCCGCTTGACAAAGGGCGTTCATGCTTCGCGATCTCCAAGCTGCTTTGCACTCGGGATCGAGCATAGTTCGGCGAGCAGCCCGCGCGGCCAAGAAACTTGGCCTGTTGGAACCGATGGTTAACGACAAAGTTCCGAGACGCTTACGTCGGGTTCCGCGCGACATAGACGGTGCTAGCGGAGTCGCGCTCAAGGAGCGGGTTGGGGAATTTTACCACGTGCGCCTGCGGCGCACTGAACACTTCTGCGAGGTGCTTGAGGAAACTTTCATCCGGCGGGTCATCCGACCAAAGCGCGAACACGCCGCCCGGCACCAATTGTGCGGCGAGGCTCCGCAGGCCTTCGGGGCTATAGAAGGTGGCGTTTTTCTCATCCAACAGATTCTGCGGCGAGTGATCGATGTCCAACAGCACCGCATGAAATTTCCGCCCTGGCAGCTCGGGGTCGAAGCCGATCTCCGGCGCGCCGGCAAGGGCGAAAAAATCTCCTTCGATCAGGCGGCAGCGCGGATCGGTCGTCAGCGTTTCGCCCAGCGGGACCAAGCCTGTTTGATGCCACTCGATGACCGGCCGCATCACATCCACCACCAGCATCTCAGTCACCCGCGCGTCCCGCAGCGCGGCGACCGCAGTGTAGCCTAGCCCCAGCCCGCCGACGACGACATCCAGCGCCTCCCCTTCCACCGCCGCCAGCCCGAAATCCGCCAGCGCTTCCTCCACGTCATGGAACAAGCTCGACATAAGATAACCGTTTCCCAACAGGACTTCGTAAACGATCAGATCATCCAGCATCGCCATCCGCCGCCGGCGCAGAATCAAATCGCCAATCGGCGTGGGGCGGAAATCAAGTTCTTCAAAAAGCGGCTTCATGCGCGAGGCTAGCCGGAGAAATCCGGAGCAACCAACCTATTGTCGCAGGCTCATGCGAGAACCCTCCCTGCATCACATCCTATGGAAGTGAATTTATAATCATCGCGGCATGACCCCGGCCGCAGGCAAGTTAGACACCTTTGTGCGGCCATTCGCACGAAACCCCTTCTCATCTGTCTTGCAATCGCCGGGGCTGCGTTTTTCACGGCAGGTCCCTCCCCGACAAACTCACGATTACCGATCAAGGACTCGGGTGGGATTCGCGGGCGGCGAGCATGTTGACGGCTGGATTCAGACCAAACCACTCGCAGTCGGGCTATCGTGGCGGGCGGCCTCATCCGTCAGTTTACGCGTCACCATCGCACCGGTCCCGAAGCCATTTTTGCTGGATAACGGCCAGACCATCACGCCATTTGTCGGGCAGCTCTATGCGAGACTCAGCCCGGACTCGAAACACTGGTCCACCTGGCAGGCCCGGGCCCCTGACACTCCCGGTGACATCGACCCCGCCGGAAGACTTTTCACTGCCAATATGAGCGTTCCGTAGCGCGAACAATGCGAATACCACAACCTGATGGAGGCATATTCCAAGCTCGACGTACCGTGGACTGACGATGAGGAAGCAATGGCAAGGTGGATCCTGGAGCGAGATGCGAAGATCTTCGAGCGGACGTTACCCATTATTGGCTACGTGGAATTTCTTTTTGAGGCACCTCTCTACGGAGGCCAGCGGATCACGGCCCTGAAAGCGAAGATTTTTTATGGTATCGGCGGAATCAGAAGTGAACCCAAAGATCCGAAAGCCGCTGAAAACCGCGATGTTTCCTGGCGTTTCAAGTTCCATAACCCAACAGGCCATTTCATCAGTATTGACGGAGCGGGCGGCGTGTCCAAGCTCACCGCATGATAGCGAGACTGCGGGGCAAGGTGATTGAGGCGTATCCAAACAGGTTAGTGGTGGATGTGCACGGCGTGGGTTACGAGGTTTTCATCCCGCTCTCCACCTTCGATCGGCTGCACGCGGCGGAGGGGCTTGAGGTGGATTTGCGGACGCACCTGCATTTCAGCCAGCTCGGGCAGAAACTGTTTGGCTTCGCCAGCGAGGAGGAACGCGACGTTTTCCTGCTGCTCATCGACCGGGTGAGCGGCGTGGGGCCGACCATGGCAGTCTCGGTGCTGAGCGGGATGGACGTGACGCGCTTCAAACAAGCCGTGGTGGCGGGCGACGTGGCGGGACTGTCGAAGTTGAAAGGCGTGGGTAAAAAAACCGCCGAGCGCATCGTGCTGGAGTTGAAGGACAAGGTTGGCGTGACTGAGACTTGGCAGGACGCAGCGGCCGGTCAGGTGAGCGCTTCGGCGGCGGATGCCGAGCTGGCGCTCATTGCGCTGGGCTACAAACAGGTGGACGCGCGCAAGGCCTTGCGGAAAATCCTAGACGCGGACGCGGCGGCACCGACCGAAGCACTGGTGCGCGGAGCCTTGCGGGCGCTTCAGGGGTGAGCCTGTCAGATGAACCGCTGACAGCAGTTTTGCGTCTTGCCACGCGAGTTTTAGCCAAACAACCTCAGGCGCAGCTTTGGGGAAAATTCCACCAAGCAAACCCAAGTATCTGACCATCATGTCGCTTCCCGCCACGAACAAGCCCGTCGGCAAATATCGCTACCGGATCCTGGCCCTTCTCTTCGCCGCCACTTCGATCAATTACTTCGATCGGAGCATCATGGGCGTGATGTCTCCCGATCTGATTGAATGGTTTGGCTGGACGAAAAAGGATTATTCCCACGTCTTGGTCGCCTTCCAGGTCGCCTACGCAATCGGATTGTTGTCGATGGGCGGGATCATCGACCGGATGGGCACGAAGAAGGGTTATGTGCTTTCAATCGGTCTGTGGAGTTTCTTCGGCATGATGCACGCGGCTGTGGGACGCGGCTTCAGCCTGACCGGCTTCTCGCTCGCCCGGTTTGGTCTGGGATTTGGCGAGGCGGGAAACTTCCCCGCGGCAATCAAGACGACAGCCGAGTGGTTTCCCAAGAAGGAGCGCGCTTTCGCGACCGGAATTTTCAATGCGGCAACTAGCGTCGGAGCGATCGCTGCACCTTTCGTGGTGGGCAGCATTGTTTATTGGAGTGGTGGTTCAAAAGGCCAAGGCGAGCTGATGAACTGGCGAATTCCGTTTCTAATTACCGGCGCACTGAGTGCGGTTTGGGTTTACCTGTGGTGGAAAAACTATCATAAGCCGGCGGATCATCCGCTACTCTCCAAGGAGGAACTCGATTACATCAACAGTGACTTGGATGCTTCGGTGAATGAGGTGCCGATCCCGTGGCTAAAGGTGTTACCGAAACGCGAGACTTGGGCTTTTTGCATGGCTAAAACCACGGATGCCGTCTGGTGGTTCTATCTTTTCTGGGGCGCGATTTTCTTATCCGAAAAGTTCGGTGTGAAAATCAAAGAAATGGGACTGCCTTTCTTGGTGATCTACCTGATCGCCGACTTCGGCAGCATTTTCGGCGGTTGGCTTTCAGGAACTTTTATCCACAGGGGATGGACGATCAACAAGGCCCGCAAAATGACCCTGCTGATGTGCGCCATGGTAGTCTTGCCGGTGTGCTACGTCGCTGTCACCGACAGCAAATGGTTAGCGATCTTCCTAATCGGGCTGGGAGCGGCCGGCCATCAAGCGTGGTCAGCTAATACCTTTACCTTGGTTTCCGATGTATTTCCGAAAAAAGCGACGGCCTCAGTCGTTGGGATCGGTGGCATGATCGGCGCGGTGGCCGGTATGTTGAGCAATATCGCGTTGGGCGAAACTCTTGATAAGGCGAACTCCACCGGGTTTTTCTGGGCGTTCCTGATTGCGGGCTCGCTCTACTCGGTTGCCCTGCTGCTAGTGCATCTTATCATGCCGCAAATGACTCCTTTGGATGACAATCTCGAGCCAATCCAAAAATAGGGGTCTCCGCGCTGGTTAAGGGTTTTGATGGCAGATAACGGCCATCACTCAAGATGCCGGCGCAGTGAGTCGCAGAGGCTGGAGATTTCATCTGCGATCAGTGGCACGCGGAAAAGATGTCGCGCGGATTCGCAGGCTTTGACTTGCTGGAGCAGGCACTCGGCATCAGCCCGCCCATCATATTCTGGAACATGGACGGAACGGAGCTTTTCGAGGAACTGCGGCGAGGATGGCGAGGTGTTTGACGTCATTCCCCGCCTGTCCGGCGGGGCGGGTGTTAGCGGCATGGAGCTTGCAAATGAACAGCGAGCACGGGTCCAACAGGATCAGGTCCTTCATCGGACTGAGCGGCGTGCCCACTGGGGCATCTTCCGATTCCGGTGTCCAGGCCGGGCAACCGCTCCAGAACTTCGCCGGAGGTTTGAAATTCGCGCCAGCTCATGGATGCGGCGAATACCCGGCCCACGCTGAAACGGCTAAGCCGTCTACCAGAACACTTTTGTCTTCGGTCTCAGCCAGAGACTTGAGAAAGGGCCTGTAATCTTCCTAGCAAAAAGGATGTTGCGGGCTGGGTTGCATATTACCAAGGAAGCCTTACCGGCTTGAAGGGAAATTTCCTTGGCCCTCTCGGAGCGAGCCGAATGACCGCTTCATGAGGCTGTGAGTTTCGCAAATGCTCCAGCCACTGCCGCGCTTCCGCGGAGCATCCAAACGCCACGCGCTCCTCCGCCTCCTAGCGCTTGAACTCAGCCATGGCGGGATTATCCATCGCTTCCGCGCGGAAAGCCGGGGGGAGTGAACTGGCGCGCCAATTTCGGATATCAATCCTTCGCGGACTTCGGGTCGAGCGCGTCACGGAGTCCGTCGCCGAGGAAGTTGAGGGCGAAGAGCGTGCTGGCGAAAAACAGCGACGGGAAAAACAGCAGCAGCCAGTTGGTTTCCATCCGGTCCGCGCCTTCCTTGATGAGGATGCCCCACGAGCTGTTGGGCGGCTTCACGCCGAGACCGAGGAACGAGAGCACGCTCTCCAACAGCATGATGCCGGGCACCGCGAGGGTGGTGTAAATAATGATGGGCCCGATAACGTTAGGCAGGATGTGGCGGAACAGGATCCGCGCGCGGCTCAGGCCTAACGAAACGGCGGCCTCGACGAATTCCTGCCTTCTCACCGCCATCACCTGCGCCCGGACGATGCGGGCGATGGTCAACCAGCCGATCGCGCCGATGGCGATGAACAGCGGGATGAGCGTGGTGATGGGGGCCACGCGGTCGCGGGCGAAGCCGGTGGTTTGGATCATCCATTCCGTGAATTCCGACGCCGGCTTGTCTACCACCAGTGCGAACAGAATCACCAACACGAGGAACGGCAGCGCGAAGAGGATGTCGACAAAGCGCATCAGCAGGTCGTCGATTTTCCCTCCGGCGTAACCGGCGACCGCCCCGTAAATCACGCCGATGAAGACCGCGACGGCGGTGGCGACCAGCCCGACTAACAACGAGACCTGCCCGCCGTAAAGCACCCGCGCGAAGAGGTCGCGGCCGAGCTGGTCGGTGCCGAACCAATGCGCTGCGGAAGGATCGGCGGCAGAATTGGCGAGATTGATGGCCGTCGGGCTTTTCACGAACGGCAGCAGCGGACCGATGAAACAGAGTAGCAGGACGACGGCAAGGACGCCGAGGCTGGCGATCGCCGCGCGGTTGTGCGCGAGGCGGTGCCAGGCGTCTTTCCAGAGTGAGGTGCCTTTTTCCATGAAGTATTATGCTTTTCGCAAGCGCGGGTTGAGCGCGATTTGCGCGAGGTCGGCTAACAAATTCGCGCCGACGATGAGAAAGCCGTAGAAGAGGACGAGGCCCTGAATGAGGAAGAATTCGCGGTCGGTGGCGGCGTTGACGAAGTGCTGGCCCATGCCGGGGATTTGGAAAATCGTCTCGATCACGAAGGAACCGGAAATCATCCCGGCGAAGGCGGGGCCGATGAAGGCGACCGCCGGGATGAGCCCGCCACGGAGGGCGTGGCGGATGACGATGCGCGCGGGCGGCGCACCTTTGGCGCGTGCGGTGCGGATGTAGTCCTGCGAGAGCACGTCGAGCATGCCGCCGCGGGCGAGGCGGGCAAGGTAGGCCGCGTTGATGAAGCCCAGTGTGACGGCGGGCAGGATCCAGTCGCCGGGCGACGACCAACCGGCGACGTTGAGCGACCGCAAACCAAGTCCCGCCGACACCGCCAGCAATGGCCCGATGACGAAGCTGGGTAAACAGATGCCGAGCATGGCAAAGCCGAGGGCCGCGTAATCGACGCAGGTGTTTTTCCTAACCGCCGCGACGACTCCTGCCGGAATGCCGACGAGCAGGGCGATGCCAATTGAAAGCACTCCGAGGCACAGCGAGACGGGGAATGACTCGGCGATGATTTCGGAAACCTTGACGCCGTCCTTTTTAATCACGTCGCCCAGGTCCTGATGGACGACGAGGTTTTTCAAATAGGTCACATACTGGACTGCCACCGGCTTATCGAGTCCGGTGTATTCCTTCATCCGCTTGACGATGTGGGCGGGAATGGCCTTTTCCTCGGTGTAAGGGTTGCCGGGCATGGCGCGGACGAGGAAAAACGTCAGCGTAACAAGCACAAACAGGGTGATGACTCCCTGACCGATGCGACTGATGATGATGCGGAACATGGTGGCGGGAAATCAACGCCCGGGAACGAGGCGGATGTATTGATAGGGATTGTCGGCAAGTAGCAGCGGGTGCCAGCCTTCCACGGACGGATGGACGAGATAGTTCCGCGCATACCAGGCGACGGGGATGATGGGAGCTTCCTCGATAAGGATTCTCTCCGCTTGGTGGAGTAGGTCGAAGCGGCGGGTGGGATCGGTCTCGGCGAAGGATTTTTTGAGCAAACCTGCGAACGCTGGACTGTCCCATCCGGTGAGGTTGTTGCCATTTCCGGGCGTCCACATTTCGAGGAACGAGAGCGGGTCGAGGTAGTCGCCGATCCAACCGCCGTAAGCGATGTCGTAGTCGAGTTCCTGGGTGGCGACAATGAAGGCGTTCCACTCTTTGTTTTCGATTTCCACCTCAACGCCTAACGTCTCGCGCCACATCGCCTGCACGGCTTGGGCGAGCGTGGCGGCGGTCTCCCTGCTAGAGATGAGGACCTTCAGCCGAGGAAAACCCTTGCCGTCTGGAAATCCGGCCTCCGCGAACAGGCGGCGGGCCTTTTCTTTGTCGAGACCGGCGATGCGGGGCGGGGCATAGCTTCCCATCGGCGGAGTCATGGCATAGGCAGGCTTGAAGCCGCGGAAAACGTGATCGCAAAGCATTTCCCGATCCACGGCGAAGGCGAGCGCTTGGCGGACGCGGGCGTCGTTGAGCGGCTTGCGGGTGGTGTTGCACCGATAGAAAACAGAGCCGACGTAAGGTTCCTGACGGAGTTCCGCAGGCCTTTCCTTTTTCATCAGATCGACGACTTCCGGCGTGGCGCCGTAGGTGACGTGGAGCTGGCCGTCGCGGAACATGCGACCCTCGGTGTAGAGGTTGGTAACTGGCAGGAAGCGGACGCCGTTGAGAGCGACGTTGGCGGCGTTCCAGTAGAATGGATTCCGCTCGACCTCGATGTGGTCGGTGCGGCGCCATGATTTCAACTTGAAGGGGCCGTTGCCGACGATGTTTTCGGGGCGGGTCCACGGGTTTCCACGCTGGCCGATGGTGCCATGCTTCAAAACGATGTGGCGGGGCACCGCCGTCCAGCTGTAGTGTTTGATGACTTCCCGGAAGTAGGGCGTGGGACCGCGGAGAGTGAGGCGGAGGGTTTCGTCGTCCACGACCTCCACACCGACGGTGGAGAAATCGCTGGTTTTGCCTTGGTTGAAATCGTCCGCGCCTTTGAGGAAATAGAGCATCTCGGCATACTTCGCGCCAAGTTCGGGCTTGAGGATGCGCTCGTAAGAAAACGCGAAGTCGTGGGCGGTGACGGGCATGCCGTCGGACCACTTCCCGTCGGGCCTGAGTTTGGCGGTCCAGACGGTGGCAGTGGCGTCCGGCGTGACCTCGAGCGCCGCCCCGGGCGGATTACTGGTGTCGCTTTGCGGGTCGCTGGCAATAAGGCCCTCGAACAGCGTGCGCAAGATGTTGGCCTCGAGCACACCCGAGACGATGTGGGGGTCGAGACCCTTCGGTTCGTTCGAATTTCCGACTAACAAAATTCTCTCTCGGGTCGCCTGGTCCACCTGCGACTCCTTCTGGCAAGAAGGGAGAAAAAGCAGGAAAGGGACGGAAATCAGAAACCAACGGCGGATCGTCACGCGGGGGAACATGACGACCGCGCCCGGAAATGCAGGCGAAAATTCAGAAATTCGCTTTTCCTTGCGAGGAAATCCGGGATCCTCTGCTTGCATGATCCGGAGAGTCGATTAAACACCCCCGTGCCTCTCTCGTGAAAAGCTACTTCCTCAGACGCCTGCTGCTAATTCCCCCGACCCTCATCGGAATCACGCTGCTTGTCTTCACGATCACCCGCTTCGTCCCCGGCGGGCCGCTCGACCGGATGCTGCAGGAGGCTTCCCGCGGCGCGGATTCCGGCGGCAAGCGCACGACTTCCAGCCAAGCGCAAGGCGGGCTGAGCGAGGAGCAGTTGGAGGAGCTCGAAGAGCAGTTCGGACTCGATAAGCCGGTGCTCGTCGCCTACGGCCAGTGGTTAGGCATCGCGCCGCGCGAGGTGCAAATTTCAAAGGGCGAGTATGGTGATCGGGGCGATGAGATGATCGGTGGCGAAATCGATCCCGCGACTACCGCCAGCGTGGTGCTGCGCGGCGACGGCCGGGCGGTGCTGGTGAAACGCCAAAACCACGCGGTAGTCTCTGCGGTCTTCGCGGAGACCGGCAAAACGGTCGAAGCCGAGGGCTGGAAGGTGCGCTACGAGACGGAAAAAGACCGCCAGGACCGCTACCAACGGCGCAATTCCGGCAAGGAAAAGCCACCGGCCTATCCGCAGCGGGCGGTCATCTATCAGACTCGTTTTTCCGGCCTCCTCCAAGGAGACCTCGGCCGCTCGACGGTCTATAACGACCCTGTGCATGAAATGATTTTCGCACGCATGCCGGTCGCCGCCTATTTTGGATTGCTAACGGCCATCATCACCTACGCGATCTGCCTGCCGCTCGGCGTCTTGAAGGCGCTGAAACACCGGACCTTCATCGACACGTCCAGCTCGGTGCTGATTTTCCTCGGCTACTCGATTCCGGGATTCGCGCTCGGCGCGATCCTGCTTGTCCATCTCGGCGCGCGCATGAACCTCTTCCCGCTGTTCGGCCTGACCAGCCCGGGCTTTGACCAGTTCGACAATTGGGACAAGGTGAAGGACATCGCCCACCACACGGTGCTGCCGCTGACCTGTTATGTCGTCGGCTCGTTCGCCATGCTGACGATGCTGACGAAGAACAGCCTGATGGACAATCTCGCTGCGGACTACGTGCGCACCGCGGTCGCCAAAGGCGCGAGCTATCCCCGCGCCGTCTTCGGCCACGCGTTCCGGAATTCCATGATCCCCGTGGCCACCAGCCTCGGCAGCTTGGTGGAAATTTTCATCGGTGGCTCGATGCTGATTGAGACGGTTTTCGACATCCAAGGCTTCGGCCTGCTGCAATACCAGGCCGTGATCGCCCGCGACGTACCGGTGATCATGGGGACGCTCACCATCGCCGCCTTTCTGATGCTGGTCGGTCAGGTCATTTCCGACCTCCTCGTTGCGATGGTGGACCCCCGAATCAAATTCGAATAATGACACGGCTCATCGGTATTTCGGCTATCCTGCTAGGCGCGCTTGCCGCCACCGGGCAGCGCATGGACCTCGCGTTCCCCACGGCCCGCTGGTTCTTCGCGGTCAGCCGGGAAGTGCCGTTTTTGGGAGGAAGCGGATTCCCGTGGTTCGGTTGGCTGTGGGTGGCACTCCTCGTTGTTAGCGGACTCGTCGTGGTCGCCCGCTCACTCACCTCAGGCCCGCGCAACCCGGTCACCACCCGCCGCATCCGCCGCTTCTGCGAGATCAAGCGCGGCTATTATTCACTCGTCATTTTGCTCGCACTCGGCGGACTCGCCGCACTCGACCAAGTGGTCGTCGGCAAGCGCGCTCTCGCCGTCCACCACGGTGGGAAATGGACTTTTCCCGCGTTTTTACCGAGCGATCTCAAAAACAAGGACTTCGGCGTAAGCGATGAAACCGCCGAGGCACCCGCTGACTATCGGAAGCTGCAACGCGTTTGGAAGGACACCACTGAAAACCGGGTGATCATGCCGCTCGTCCCCTATGACCCGACCGGCGATACTTTGCCGCCCCGCTCGCGCGCCCTCAGCAAGGAAGAAGGCGTCTATCGAGAAGGCCGCGGCAAACCCTACTGGGGACTCGCGGCGGAATATTTCGACATCGCCGAGGCAAAAATGCATCTCCGATACACCCTGCGGAAAGGCGTCCTAACCGGTCCTGTGGACGGCTGGAACACGGATGGCCTCCCAGTTTACAACGGCGAATACAAAGATGGGCAACTCGTCTCCGACCGCTACAACGGCGAAGGCACCAAGGAAGCTTTTCTCGGCTGGGAAAGCAGCGACTTGCGCGCCGTGAAATACCACCCCGCACCGCCGATCCCCGAGGAGGGAAACTGGCTAGGCACCACCTCGCAAGGCTACGACGTGCTCGCCTATCTCTACGGCGGCTTGCAGGTGAATTTCAAGGCGGCGATTATCTATCTGCCCATCGTCTATCTAATCGGCATCAGCATCGGCATGATGATGGGCTACTTCGGCGGCTGGTTCGACATGGTCGCGCAGCGGCTCATCGAAATTTTTTCCAACATGCCGTTTCTGTTTGTCGTCATCATTTTCTCGAGCATGGTGCCAGAGAAATTCAAAGGCCTGCCGATCATCCTAACCATCCTCGTCGCCTTTGGTTGGATGGGCATGACCTACCTGATGCGGACCGCCGCCTACCGCGACAAGGAGCGGGATTACATCTCCGCCGCCAAAGTCCTCGGTGCCGGCACTCCGCGGATTCTGTTCCGTCACCTCCTGCCTAACACGGTCGCGATCATCGTGACGCTGATCCCTTTCACCATGTCGGGCTTAGTCTTCTCGCTCACCTCGCTCGACTATCTCGGCTTCGGCCTCCCCCCGGAATACGCGACTTGGGGACGCCTGCTCAATGACGGCTTGTCCAATCTTTCCGCGCCATGGCTCGTCACCTCGACCTTTGTGGTTCTCGTTGGGTTGCTCGTCGTGATCACCTTCATCGGCGAGGCTGTCCGCGAAGCCTTCGATCCGAAAAAATTCACCTTCTATCGTTGATGCGCCGACTTCTCACATCCCTGTGTTTCCTCGCCTTCATCGTGACCGGTTGCCGCCACGAGACGGAGGAAATCCCGAGAAAGCTCGAGTTCGACGCCTTCCTGCCGATTTACAACCGCCACATCGAGAGCTGGCTCAAAACCCAACAGGCTGCCACCGCGAAAGAAAACGCCCGCGTCACCACCGAACTAACCACTGCGGAGGGCGAGGCGAAAATCGCCCTCGAGCTCCATGCTGCGGCACTGGGTCTGGAGCAGGAAAAATGGAACTTTCGCCTCGCTCTCGGCGACTTCCTCAAAATCGCAACCCCGGCGGAAATCCCGGCGGACCTCGTTTGGGAAAACGGCATGGAACAACCCGAGATCGGCGACTCCGCCGCGATCAAAGGCGGGGTTTTCCGCCGCTACATCCCCACCTTTCCGCCGACCATCCGGCCCATCGGCGACAACGCTAACAATTCCTTCCGCGGCGACCTCTACGACTACATCGACATGCCGATGGTCAACCTCCATCCGCAAACCATGGAGATGATTCCTGCTCTCGCCAAGGAATGGGCCACCTCCAAAGACGGTCGCACGATCTATTTCCGAATCGATCCCGAGGCCCGCTACTCGGACGGCATCCAAGTCAGGGCGAAGGATTTCCTCGTCTCGGTCTATCTCCGCGTTTCGGACAACATCATCAATCCCTACTCCAAACAGTTCTACCGCGAAAACATCGCGCAGATCGCGATGTATGACGACCTCACGGTGTCCGTCTCATTGCCCGAGGCGAAGATCTATGCTCCGGCCATCGCCGGGGCCATCACTCCGTCGCCGCCTCATTTCTACTCGGAATACGGACCCGACTATAACGAGCGCTATCAATGGCGTTTCCCACCCACCACCGGAGCCTATGAAGTGCTGGACGAGGACGTGATTAAAGGCGCGTCCATCACCCAAACCCGCGTGAAAAACTGGTGGGCGAAAGACCGCAAATACTACCGCTACCGTTTCAATCCGGACAAGCTCGTCCACACCGTGGTCCGCGACGAATCAAAGGCGTTCGAATTGTTCCGGGCCGGTGAGCTCGACACCTCGTTCCTAACATTGCCCCAGCTTTGGTATGAAAAATCCGAAATGGAGCCGGTTTACAAAGGCTACATCGAGCGCGTCACTTTTTATAACAAATATCCCAAAGTGCCGCGCGGACTCTATCTAAATGTCAGCAAGGCCCCGCTCAATGACCTGAACGTCCGCATCGGCATCCACCACGCGATGAACTGGCAGAAAGTCATCGACGTGATGTTCCGCGGCGACTATCAGCGGCTCAACGCCTTCAACGAAGGCTACGTCACCTTCAGTGATCCATCCATCGTCGCCCGCCCATTCTCCATCGACGCCGCGCGCGCCGCGTTCGCCCAAGCGGGATACACGCAGGAAGGACGCGACGGCATCCTGGTCAAGCCGGACGGTACCCGGCTCTCCGTCTCCGTCACCTATCCAGCCATGCCGCAGATCGACCGGATCTTCGCCATCTTGCGGGAAGAAGCGAAAGCCTGCGGCTTCGAGTTGCGGCTCGACGGCTTGGAATACACCGTCGCTTACAAGAAGGAGATGCAGAAGCAGCACGAAATGGCGCTCGGGAGCTGGCTGATCAACCCACCGGTCCCCGACTTCCATCAGTTCCTCCATTCCACCAACGCCATCGACGAGAAGGGAAACTTGAAACCGCAGACTAACAACATCTTCGTCTGGCACCGCGCGGACACCGATGCCCTCAGCGAGAAAGTCCGCACCGCAAGCACCGCGGAAGAACTCAAGGACGCCGCATGGAAACTCCAGCGCATCATGCACGACGAGGCGATTTTCGTCCCCGGCTACTCGGTGGATTTCGTCCGCATCGGCTCGTGGCGCTGGGTAAAATGGCCGGACTGCGGGAACACCCGCTTCAGCCCGCCCGTCGTCTATGATCCGCACGAGGTTTTCGCGTTCTGGATCGACGAGGCGGTGAAAGCCGAAACCCAATCCGCGCGCCGCACCGGCAAGTCCTTCCCGGAATCTACCAAAACCATCGAGGACTATCGAGTCAGAGCGCCAACCTTTCCCGCAGCACCATGATTTCCGAAACGGAAAACGTCTTGGAAGTGGACAAGCTCATCACTTCCTTCGAGACCGACCGCGGCCTGCTTCGCGCCGTCGATCAGGTGTCGTTCACGGTGCCCGTCGGCAAGACCGTCGGCATCGTCGGCGAGTCCGGTTGCGGCAAAAGCGTCACTGCGATGTCGATTGTCCGCCTGCTCCCGCAGCCTGCGGGAAAAATCCTCGGCGGGCATGTCTATTTCAAAGGCCGCGACCTCGTCCACGCCAGCGACTCGGAGATCCGCCAAATTCGCGGCAGCGGGATCGGCGTGATTTTCCAGGAACCCATGGCCGCGCTCAACCCGCTACATCGCATCGGCCGCCAAGTGGCGGAAGTTTTCCACATCCACAAAAAGCTCTCGAAAAAGGACGCCTGGGACGCCGCCACCGAGATGCTCGAACTCGTCCACATTCCCGCCCCGCAAAAACGAATGATGGATTACCCGCACCATCTATCAGGCGGCATGCGCCAGCGCGTCATCATCGCCATGGCGATGGCATGCCGCCCCTCGCTGCTCATCGCCGACGAGCCGACCACCGCGCTCGACGTAACGGTGCAAGCGCAGATTCTCGACCTGATGGGCCGCCTCCAGTCCGAGATGGGCATGTCCACCATTCTCATCACCCACGATCTCGGCGTCATCGCTGAAACCTGCGACGAGGTGGTCGTGATGTATGCCGGCCGCGTCGTCGAGCGGGCGGGTGCGGAAGAGTTGTTTGCAAATCCCCTCCACGCCTACACCCGGGGCCTGCTCCACTCGATCCCAACCCTCGCCACGCCTTCGAAATCCCTCCTCAACACCATCCCCGGAACCGTCGCCGCGCTGGCCGACTACTCGCACGGCTGCCGCTTTTGCCAACGCATGGGCCGCACCACCGCCGTCACTCGCGAGCGGCCCGCGTTCGCCGAAGTGTCACCCGGCCACTGGGTCGAAACCTGCCCGGAATGCACTTCGAACGTCGAACATTGAAAACCGCCGCAATTAATTCTTCCTTCTCTTCACTTCGATGTTCGATGTTTAGCGTTCAATGTTCGATGTTCCCATGAATCTTCTATCCGTAAACGAGCTTCGCATCCATTTCCCCGTGCGCAGCGGCGTCATGCTGCGCCAGACCGGAGCAGTCCGCGCGGTGGACGGTGTCACGTTAGACATCGCGCCCGGCGAGACGCTCGGACTTGTCGGCGAGTCCGGCTGCGGGAAATCCACGCTCGGCAAGGCGATCGTCCGGCTGCTCAAGCCGACGACCGGCACCATTCATTTTGAAAATCACGACATCAGCCACGCCGGCCCGCGAGCGCTGCGTCCGCTGCGGCGGAATTTCCAGATGATTTTCCAGGATCCCGCCGAGTCACTCGACCCGCGGATGAGCGTGCGCGCGATCATCGAGGAACCCTTCATCATCCACGGGCTCGGCAGCCGCGCGGAACGCATCCAGTGGGTCGATGACTTGCTAGACCGCGTCGGCCTTCCGGCGTCATCCGCCGAGCGCTATTCCTTCGAGTTTTCTGGCGGCCAGCGCCAGCGCATCGGTATCGCCCGCGCGCTCGCCCTCAAGCCGAAACTCATCGTCTGCGACGAGCCCGTCTCCGCGCTCGATGTCTCCGTGCAATCCCAAATCCTCAACCTGCTAGTCGAGTTGCAGCGGGATTTCGGCCTTTCCTATCTTTTCATCGCCCACGACCTGTCCGTGGTGAAGCACGTGAGCGACCGGGTGGCCGTGATGTATCTCGGAAAAATCGTCGAGCTCGCCTCTGCGGAATCGATCTATCAAGATCCGCGCCATTCCTACACCAAGGCGCTGCTCTCCGCGATTCCCTCCCACGACCCCAAGGTGAAACGGAAAAAAATCCTGTTGGAAGGCGACGTCCCCTCGCCCATCGACCCGCCGCCCGGCAGCGCCTTTGGCCACCGCATGAACCATCCGCGCTACCCCGAAACCATCGGCGCGGACCTTTCCCTCAGGCAAATCGCCGCCGACCACTGGGTCGCCGCCGATCCGTGCTGCGTCTCCGCCGAAGACTGGAAAAAACTCCGCCCGGACATCGTTAAAACCTAAATAACATTCCTGTCCTCAGGTCATTTCCATCAATTGGATTTTTTCTCCGCCTCGGCGGCGTTTCCTAAGGATCATGCCGATTTGGAATCCTCATTCTTACGGGCGGGATAGGGATCCTGCGATCCAGACAGGTCCGCCCAGCTACTCGTTGCGGAGAAGAAGAAGATGGGCAGCATGCTGGACACCGCGCTGCCGCCAAGGGTGATGAGCCAGGCGATTCCCAGACAAATGATAATGTTTGTCGGCGTGGGACCAACGTTTGGCGGACGCTCGGGGGCTTACGATTTTCCACCGCTCTCCGCGCTTGCAGTCGGTCAGATCCGTCGTGAGACTGCGGCATGTTCACGCCGAAGTGGAAAAAGGAAGCGCAACACCTCGTGAAGGGCGCGAAAAAGTTCGTCGACTACAAGCGCGACCTGTTGAAGCCCGAGCGCGTCGCCGAAATCGACTCCCGCCGGGCTGATTTGTTAGCGGCGATCCGATCCAAGGATCTGGCGAAAGTGAACGAAGCCTCGAAGCAAATCCGCGCGGTCTGTGAGCACTCCCTGCCTTACGAGAAGCCGCTCGGCTGGTTCGAGGAAAATGTGGAGGTGATGTTCGTCGCCATCGTCATCGCGCTCGGCCTGCGCGCCTATTACTTGCAGCCATTCCGCATTCCTACCGGCTCGATGCAGCCCACGCTCAACGGCATCATCGGCACGCCGCTGAAAAAGGACCAATGGCCGAGCCTTCCCCAGCGCCTGCTGGAAAAGGTGCTGCGCGGCAGAACTTACGTCTATGAGGTCAACGACCGGGACCGCCACATCGCGATCACCCGCCAAGGCGGATTGGACATCAAGGACACGCAGTTCATGCACTTTTTTAGCCGCTCGGAGATTCGGTTTTCCGACTCACCGCCGCTCCGGCTTCCGGCTCCCACCAACCCGGTGTCCGGCATCGGTCTCAGTACGGCAATCAACCACGCGGTCCGCAACGGCGGGCTGATTCCCAAGGGCATGGTCCTTTGCGAGGGCACCATCGACAGCGGAGATTTGGTGTTAGTGGATAAGTTTTCCTATCATTTCCGCAAGCCCAAGCGCGGTGAGGTTTTCGTGTTCGACACCATCGGCATCGAGGGCATCCAGAAGCGCAGCGGCGAACAAGGAGCCGGGTCGCATTACATCAAGCGCCTTTGCGGCGTCCCCGGCGACACGCTTTCCATCCAGCCGCCGAACTTGCTGATCGATGGGAAAATCGCCCAGGAGCCCGGCATCCAGCGGGTCATCCGCGGCGAGGGGGCCTATAGCATCAACCCCGGCGGCTACGGCTTGGCCAGTTCGAATGAAGCCGCCCACAACGGGAAAAAGCTGCCCCAATACCTCGCGAGGGAGAGCGCGACGCTGTCGCTGACAGCGAACGGACGCCCGGGAATGCGGGAATACGCCGCCCTCGGCGACAACACCGGAAACTCGCTGGACTCGCGTTATTGGGGGCCGGTGAAGGAATTCAACCTGGTCGGGCCGGCGCTCTTTTCGCTCTGGCCGATCACTACCGGACACTGGGGATTCATCCGCTGATGCCGTGTCCGCCGCCTCGGAAATCACCCGCAAGGCGAAGTCAAATCTGGCTTTCGCGCTGAAAATCCTGCCCCGCGAGCGGCGGGAGGACATGGTGGTTTTCTACGCGTTCTGCCGGACAATGGACGATCTTGCAGACGATCCGGGCGTGGCACCGGAAGAGCGCGTTCGCGCACTGGATGCTTGGAAACAAGGGGTAACCGGCGGATTTGAGGCCCCCGATGCATTCCAGCGGGAAGTGATTTCCCTGCGCGACCGACGGCAGATTCCCAACAATTTGCTGGTCGCGATCATCGACGGCTGCCGGATGGATCTGCAGCCGCAGCGCTTCGCGACCTGGGAGGAACTATCCGAATACATCTGGAAGGTCGCCGGCGCGGTCGGGCTGGTTTCGATCCGGATTTTCGGCTGCGCCGATCCCGGATCCGAGCGTTACGCGGTGGCGCTTGGCCACGCCCTGCAACTAACCAACATCCTGCGCGACATTGATGAAGACCTCTCGAACGGTGGCCGGATCTATCTGCCATTGGCGGACATGGCCCGCTTTCAATATACCGAGCAAGATCTCATCAGCCGGGTGCGGGACGGGCGCTTCCTAGCGCTGATGGCTTATGAGGCCGAGCGGGCGGAGGGGTTTTTCCACCAGGCTGCCGAGGCGCTTCCAACCGCGGATCGCCGCGCGCTGGTGCCTGCCAGAATCATGGGGGAAATTTACCACCTCTTGCTGGAAAAAATGCGTGATGACCGTTTCCATAATTTTGAGAAACGCTACCGTGTCTCCCAAGCCCGCAAGCTGGCGATTCTTTCCAAGCATCTGATTGCGCGATCCTCTTGAGTCGAATAGAGTTACGAAGCCTCACGTCCCAAGCCCATGTCTAAACTATCCCTCTCCATCGCCGCGGCTTGCCTTGCCGGGCTAGCGTCCTGTGTTCCGCCGCCACCGGTGCCGCCGCCGCGCTTCCAGCCATATCCGCCGTTTGCTCCTGAGGAGGTTTCGCCCTACGGTTCGCAAAGCGACTATGATTCGCGAAGCGACTACGCACCGCAGCAAACTCCCCCTCCAGTCCAGCCTCCGACCGCGACGGGCGGCTATCCTACCGCCCAGCGCACCGCGAATCCCGATCAAGTACTAAGTCCTTACGAACCATATAACGTCATCGACGTGGCCGGTTTCAAATCCGGCCAACTGGCGCGCGACCCGTCCAACCAAAAGATTTTCCGGATTCCTTGACCCAACTAACGACCGGAATCCCGTGACGCCGAACCCTCGGAAGGGACGAAAACCTTCCGCTTGCTCTGAAACAACGCAGGGCTTGTTCGATAGAAAGCGTGGAATTGCCGGCAAAACGTGGCGATCGACAGAAATCCCAAGTCCCTCGCCACGTCATCTGGAGATTTGCCGCCCTCCAGCTTCCTCCTGGCCACCACCATTCGCTCCATTTTCATCCAATGCTTCGGCGACAGCCCGATGTCCCTGACAAACAAAATATACAAATACCGGCTGCTGCACCCGAGGGCGCGACACACGTCGGCGACCCGATAGCCCTTACTCAACGCGAGCCGCTCAAGACAATGACTCTCGCCCGAGAAAGACTCGACGACGCGCCATGTTTGATTTGAACGGATGATTTTCAAGAGGGGGATATCTAATAAATAAGTTTTAATTTGATAACCTCCACCCGCACGGGTCAATGTACCTTTTCGGCATTCTGAAAGGCGTTAAGCCAAAATGCATCCAAGTCGGTTGATAGAGAAATGTTGGGGCGGTTTCATATGGGAGAGATGATCGGCAAGTGAGGTAACAAGTTCATTCCATGACAATTACAAGCTATGGAAAGGCATCGTTTCAGTCAATTCGGGAATTTGACGACCAAGGGGTGGGAAAGGAGAAAATCATCGCCAGCGGATCGATGAGCATCGCCACATTACGAAACGCGTCCGAAGATCACGGCGTGCAATCCACGGAAGCCATCGTGATCCGTCTCACCCGTTTGACAGAAACCAGCCTGATCGTTCACTGGTTCACCGAAGCGTATGGTTTGGTCAAAACGGTCGCAAAAGGAGCTAGGCGCTCGAAAAGCAAATTCAACGGCCAGCTAGACCTTTTTTTCGGCGGTGAGATCAGCTTCGGTTTGTCGCGCAGCGGTGACCTTCACGCGCTGCGAGAGGTCGCGATTCGGCAATGGCGCGAGGGCCTGCGCAAGAACTATACCTCCACTTTGCTGGCCGCCTACTGCTGCCAATTAATCGAAATGGCGGTGGAGCCGGGGCATCCCGAGCCGGGGTTACACGACCTGCTCAAGCGGGCGCTCGACCATCTCGACACCACCCCTCCGGGCCTGCGGGCGCTCCACCATTTCGAATCCGAACTCGCTCGCCTCCTCGGTGTCCTGCAAGATTCGAGCCGAGCAGAAGCCTCTCTGCGCGACGCGCTCGGCACCTTGCCCGCTTCACGGCGGGAGTTGATCGAAAGACTTTCCCCCGGCGAGTGATTTCGGCTCGTCACCTCAAGGAATTCGCCGATAGTAGGTTCATCCCAAAAAACTATGGACTCCCCGACTGCTACCCTGATTGGAATTCTTCAAGACCGCGTCGAATCCCTCCGCGCAGATGGAAACCTCAACGAAGCGTTGCATGCCGCAGCCGCCGCAGTGGAGAAATCCCAGCAAACACTCGGCCCGAATCTCGATAGCATCGACGCATTCGCCTCCGCGCTCGAAATCCACGGTGACGTCCACCGGGAGCTGGGAAATTTTGAACTTGCCCGTGACGACTACCGCCAGGCGATCGATCAATTGCAAGACCGCCCGGATTGTTTCGCCCAAATCGGCAGGCTCCACGCCGGGCTCGGCGCGGCCTATGACGGACTCGGCCGGGAAGAACAAGCCGTCGCGCACTGGCATCATTCCATCGATTTCTTCGAACGCCACGATCCGCCTTTGCAGCTTGATATCGCGGCCATCGCCAACAATCTGGGCTTCATTGCCAAGGCCGCAGGTGATCTGGATACCGCGGAGTCCCATTTCCTGCGGGCGCTGGAAATTCTCCACTCCCAACTCGGCCAGGAACATGAGCAGACCGCCACTGTCTCCAGCAATCTTGGCGCTCTTTACCAAGCGGCCGGCTTCTTCGAGCAGTCCCGAGAAATGCACATGATCGCGCTGGAAACCCGCCGCAAGCTACTCGGCGAGGAGCACCCGGACACCGCCCAATCCCACAACAATCTTGCACTCGCCCTGCTCAACACCGGCGACCGTTCCTGGGCGCGGAGGCATTTCGAAAAAGCTCTGACCAGCTACGAGTTACTTGGCTCCGAGTATGCCGCCGACCTTGAAGCTGTCGCCTCGAACTACTGCGAATTTCTCCGCGAGGAAGGCGAGACGCACTTGGCGGAAGTCATCGCCGGTCGCGTCCGCGACGTCATCGGCAGCCCCGTGGCGGGTTGATCACCAGACGTCCACCTGCGCGACGGCGAGCGCCGCGATGCCTTCTTTCCGCCCGATGAAACCCATGGTTTCGTTAGTCGTCGCCTTGATTCCAACGCGCTCCGGGGCGATTCCCAGCGCGGTGCCGATATTCGTCCGCATCGCGTCGCGGTGAGGCAGCACCTTCGGAGCCTCGGCGATCAGGGTGGAATCAACATTGATGATGGTCAGGCCCGCCGCGGCGGCAAGTTCGCGGCATTTTACGAGAATTTCCAGCGAGCAAATGTCTTTGCACGCCGGATCGCCGGGCGGGAAGAAATAACCAATGTCCGGCTGGCCCATCGCGCCGAGCACGGCGTCGGCAATCGCGTGGCAGAGGACGTCCGCGTCGGAATGCCCGGCGAGGCCGTGGCTGTGCGGAATGGTGACGCCGCCGAGGACGAGCGGACGGTTTTCCGCGAATTGGTGAACGTCGTAGCCGATGCCGGTCATGAAAATTTGCAGTTTAAAGAATTTCCTCGAGCGGGATTTTGCCGTTGCTGGCGACGATCGACCACGCATCCGCATAGCCCGGGACCGGAGTGAGGTCCACTTTGCCGCCGGCAGTTTCTACCAGTAGCTGGCCGGCGGCGATGTCCCATAAGGAAATGCGGGACTCGATGTAGCCATCGATCCGGCCGCTGGCGATGTAGGCCATTCCGAGGGCAGCGGAGCCCATCATACGCATTTTTCGGGCACGCAGCGAGGCGCGGTGAAAACGCTCGACGCCGGTTCGCAGCGCTTCCTCGTCCTTGCCACAGCCGACGTAGAGGATCGATTCCGCCAGATCGACGCGCTTGCTGACTTGGATCGGGCGGCCGTTGAGCATCGCCGGACCGCCTTTTTCGACGGTCCAAGTTTCGCCGACCATTGGATCATGAATCACACCGACGACAATTTCCCCGGCGATGCGGAGGGCGATGGAGACGCAGAAATGGGGAATGCCGTAGAAGAAATTTACCGTGCCATCGATGGGGTCGACGATCCACTGGCGCTCGGAATCCTGGTTGCCGGCGAGACCTTCCTCACCATAAAGCGCATCCCCGGGACAGGCTCCAAGCAGGATGCCGGTGATGAGATCCTGAGATTCCTTGTCGAGCGCGAGCTTGATGTCGTGGTGGGTGGCTTCGTCCACAGTGGCATCGCTGCCGAAGTTCTGACGAATGAGTTGGCCCGCTTCGAGAGCGGCTTGGGTGGCGAGTTCGAGATCGGTCATGGGAGATCAGCGGGTCGTTAGTGTTTGGGAGAGTCGGACGATGGCATCGACGAGGTCGAGTGAAAGTTCGTATTTCGAGGCGGCTGGCAGGGATTCGGTGCGGTCCGGGAAAACGAGAAGGACTTCGTTTTGATCCGAGTCGAAGCCGATGCCGGGTTGGGAGACGTCGTTGGCGATGACGAGGTCGCAGTGTTTGCGCGTCAGTTTTTCACGGGCGTTCAGTTCCAGATTTTCGGTCTCTGCCGCGAAGCCGACGAGGGTTCCGCGGAAGCCAAACAGCTGGCGGGCGGAGCCGAGGATGTCGGCGGTGCGGACGAGTTCGAGGGTGAGCGTGTCGCCGGATTTTTTGATTTTTTGGGGCTGGACCGTGGCGGGCGTGTAGTCGGCGACGGCTGCGGCAAACACGGCGATGTCCATCCGCCCGATGTGTTTTGAAACGACATCATGCATTTCGGCGGCGGTTTCGACCGGAATGAAGTCGACCTTGGCGGGCACATCCAGAGTTGTCGGGCCGGAGACGAGCAACACCGAGTGGCCCTCGTGGGCGAAGGCTCCGGCGAGCGCATAGCCCATTTTCCCGGACGAACGATTCGTCAGGAAACGAACCGGATCGATCGGTTCGCGCGTGGGGCCTGCGGTGACAAGGACATTCAACGCGGGGAGTCTGATCGGCGGGCGGAAAGAGGGCAAGCGGAAGCAAGGGGTGAGGCGGCGCTAAATTTGAAAATGATAAAGCCCGCCACCGGCCGGACCGGGGCGGGCTGATGAGGAGGCGGTGGTTTACTTCACTTTTTTCGGAGCCGCAGGAGCCGCAGGAGTCGCAGGCACCTTCGGAGCCGCTTCAGAAGCAGTCGGCGCAGGCTTGGTCTCGGGAGCTTTGCCGGACTTCATGTCGGCAAGTTCTTTTTTGGCGGCCGCTTTTTGCGTGTCGTCGAGTTTGCTGGAAATTTCGTCGAGCAGTTTTTTGGCGTCTTCCTCACCGCGTTCCTGCGCGAGGGTGGCGAGCGCCCATGCCTTGACGTGATCGGCCTTGGTGCCGATTCCTTCGTGGATCAAGCGCGCCAGCGCAAGAGTCGCGGGGCCGTGGCCTTGGTTGGCGGCGAGGGAATAAAGTTGGCCGGCGTTTTCGATGCTTTGGGTCACTCCACCCGCGCCGCGCTCATAGAGAGTGGCCAGATTGTTCTGCGCTTGGGCGGACCCGCCTTGCGCGGCGCGCGTCAGCCAAGCGACGCCGGCGACGGTATCCGCGGAGCCGAGTTTGCCGGAGAGATAAAGCAGACCGAGCTCGTTCTGCCCCTCGGGAAGGTTGCCATTGGCTGCTGCGGTGAGATGTTTGTAACCCGCCAGGAGGTCGGGCTTTTCACCTGAGAGGGATTGCACGGCGAGCCGGAAACTCGCGACCGGGCTGCCGGATTCAGCCGCTTTTTCGAGCAGTGCAAGGCCGCGAACGGGGTCTTTTTCGACGCCTTTTCCTTGGATATAGAAATCAGCGGTGCGGAGGATGCAGTCAATTTGTCCGACATCCTTGCCGCGCTCGTATTCGGTGAGGGCGGCTTTAAGGTCCTTTTTGACGTTCTCCTCATAGTCTCCAAGAGCGAGGTAGCCGCTGTATTCCTTGGCGGCGATGGCTTTTTTGATCCATTCACGGCCTTTTTTCTCATCGCGGTTCTTTTCGTCACCGCTGAGAAAGCGGGAACCCAGCGCCGCCATGGCACCGGCATCGCCTAAGCCAGCAGCCTTGGCGTAACTGGCCAACGAGGCCTTCACGTCCTTCAATTCGGGGAAGCCAAACTGACCTTCATAGAACCGTGCGACGAGCAACATCGACGGAATATCGCCGGCATCTGCGGCGCGGTTCCACCAAAAGATCGCCTTGTCCGGATCGGCGGTGGGAGAAAGTTTACCGCGCAGATAGGCCTCGCCCAAAATACGCCCAGCCACCGCGGGATCTTCCTTGGCGGCGGATTCGAGCGCTTCGCGTGCTTGGTTGCGCTCGTCTTCTTTTTCGGAAGCGAGCAGGATGAAGGATAAACGGTAAATTGCGTCCTTGTGCTTTCCAGCGGCCGCCTTGCGGTAGTATTCGAGCGCCTTGTCCCGGGATGCCTCAGCGCCCTTGCCGGATTCGTGGGCGAAACCGAGGAGATAGAGTGCGTCCATGTTCCCCTGTTCGGCAAGGGGTTTGGCCATCTCGACGGCCTTGGCGTGGCGGCCGGCTTGAAAAGCTTCCATCGCTTCTTTTGCCGGACCTTGGGCGGCGGGGAGGGCTGA
>JAYSYA010000255.1:0-3102 GCA_043716765.1 Akkermansiaceae bacterium | reverse complement strand
GATATTCCGGTTTCCACGCCGGATCGAGCACATCGCTCCACAGCTTGTTCTTGTAGCCGAAATCTCTTGCGAGCTTTTCGCCATAGGATTTCCACGGCTCGATATCAGGCTTCATCGCTCGAAGCCGCTGGCCAAAAGCGGTTTCGGCGCGGTAACCTCTGGCGATTCCCCGGTCGTCCACCGACTGCCCCTTGTTCTCGATGAAAAGATTGTTCAATGCATGATTATGATGCCCACCCCCGAAGTGGATGGATTTAATTGTCCCTTGGACAATGTTCTTCAAATAATTGTCCCCGCTGTCACCATCGTCGCTGTAGAATCCATTCGCGCGACTCGTGTGATGGATGAAGTTATATCGCCAGACGTTACCATAAGTCGTCCACCCGCCGTAATTGTAAAAACTTCCCGTATCAGATTCGCCTAAGGCGATGTTGTGAACCTCGTTGTATTCAAACAAACAATTGTTGATGAGATCCGTTCGGACCGCACCCTTGGGTAGATGGTGCATGAGATTGTGCGAAAGGGAGACGCCAACGCATGATGACATGCGGATCGCTTCCTTGAATGCCAACTTGCCGACATGATGGATGTGGTTATTCAGAATCACCGAATCCGAACTTATCAGTTGCCCGCGATCACCGAGTAATTCGAGTTCAATCCCCCACCCCGCTCCATCGGATATATCATTGCTTTGTAGAATGTTTCTGAATCCCCGTTCAAGCCGGATGCCACTGTTACCGATGTTGCTGAGCGTGCACCCGGCAACAATATTGTCACTGCCATCCACGATTTCGATGCCATGTCCCATTCCGCCGCTGAACTTCAGGCCCAGGATAAAGATATGTGATCCCCCTGTAATCCGCAGAATCGGGGTGTTGCGGTCAGCGATGGAGATGTCCAGCCCCGCGATCGGTCCGGGTGGATAGTAGTAGATTTTTTGATCCTTCACATCGAGAGCCCACTCTCCGGGTTGGTCAATTTCATCCAACAGGTTGATTGCCTTCCAGTTTTCCTTCCCGCTGCCCACCCGCCAGACGGGCTTGTCATGGACTGCTTTGGTATATTTCGATCCCATTCCCTGAGGCGGTTGCTCGGCGAGGCGTATCCAAGCTTCCTCATGATTGATTTCCGAAACCTTGATCGTGTGGGGCTCCCACGAGGTGCGCCAAAGCCCCTTGAGCCAAATCTCATGGCCGCTCGCAAGCGAGGCCTGCCAACGTTGCGACCGATGGATTCCATCCAGATCGACATCGTTTGTCGCATCGCCGTCATCAGGTTTTCCGCCAGACGCGAAATAGAATGATGCCTCGTCTTTCGAGCCGTTCATTGTGGTCCACCCCTCGTCATTTTTACTTCGGATATTCTCGGCGGGGTTCGGCCATTGGGCGATGGGTTGCCGACGACCTTTCGCGAATAGGTCGATGATATACCATTGGTCGGTGAACCGGGAACCAGGGGCGAATTGTTTAACTCGTTGCAGATTTGTTTTCGTAACATCAAGTTCGAGTAGCATCGCTGAATCAACTTTCGGGTGAACTCGCTTCGCGGCTTCTGCGGAAAGTGGCTTCCATAACTTGGGATCAATCTGGGTATTCGCCCGCAGTTGAACCGATTGACCAGCCTCGGATTGGTAAATCACCGGCGCATCCTTCTCGCCGGAATCACCAGCAGCAAGTTCAAACGTGGACGACAACTCATAGTCACCGCCTTGAAGCCATACAGTGATACCAGCCTTGGGAAAAGATGCGGACCGTTTGAATCGACGGATCGCATCCCTCGCTCCTTCCAATGTGGCAAATGGCGCTTCGCGTGTGCCTTGAGAATCATCATCACCACCTTTCGCGACATACAGATCGCGACCAGTTTTCACAAGCGTGCCGGACGTCAAGTCACCACTCGCGACGGGTGCCAGAAGACAAGCGAAGATCATTGTCAGTGCGGCAGATCGGAGGAAGGCACGACTCTTGCGGGAGGCGATGGAGGGTGGCCCCTGGCCTTGGGAAGATACGGAAGAATCCATGAAACCCGGATTGTTCACTTCGGGCGTGGGGACGGCGGCAGGTTTGGCATTCTCCGCGCATTCGGATCTTGGTTTGATGGTCAGTGGCATGATTGGTGATTTTGCGGGTAAGATGAGATTTCCAAGGTCCTAGAGGGGTTCTCCGAGACCCTTCGCGATCTCGTTGAATTCTCCTATTTCCGCCTGGGTGAAAGGGCGGCCACTGGCTTGATGTGGACACTTGCGGAGGCTGGCATCGAGCTGACCGAGTAGCACGGCACTCTCATTGCGATGCCCTGGAATATCGCCGATGAAGCCATCGAGATGAAATTTTCCTCGCATTGCGGTTAAGTAAACGACGCGAGAAAGCTTACCACTAGGGGTGAAAATCCGGCAAAGAGGTGTCATTTCACGGCGTACCGTAGGTGACCCGCAGGCGCAGGAAGCGGTGTTCATTGTTGGTGGCTTCCACGGTCACTATTTCACCGACGTTTCAGGGATTGGTGGCGATGGTCTGCCATGTCTGGAGATCCGATTACGAAGAACATGGAACATCGGTTCATTCTAAAAATTCCGGCAGGCCCGTGCGTGCGGATCGTTCACAAGCGTCCAGCAGCACTTGGGTCTTCATGGAAATTTCCGCCCACGGGGAGTTGCCAGCGCCGCTCGCCACCTCGGCGGCAAACCGGGCGAACATGAGAGCCTCACTGCCCACGCCCGGATTTGCCGCCCGCGGCTCGCGCTTGTAATTCAACTCCCAGTCGGTGTCATTTTCGGCCACGGGTGAGATGAAATCCGACACGCGGACATAACCCTCCGAGCCACTCACATTGAACCACATTTGCCTAGGCGCCAGGAACGAGCAATGGAATGCCGCCGTGACGCCGCCGGAGAAATCCAGCTCCGCGGAAAAATCCATGATCGCGGTTCCACCGTCGAGCACGCGCCCGGAGACGCGCCGAGGCATCTCCCAATTCATCGCCCAGAGCGTGGCCCGCAGGCAGTACCATCCGAGGTCGCCGAGGCAGCCGGTCGGTTCCAATGCCACTTGGCTACGGATGTCGTTGCCCGCGAAATCATCCCCGGCCCGGTAGCTGAATGCC
>JAYSYA010000254.1:0-28574 GCA_043716765.1 Akkermansiaceae bacterium | reverse complement strand
GAAATACCTGAGAGCTGGGCCATGGAACGAGCATGCTCAATCAAGCCTTCACCTGCAAATTCCCCCTGGATTGGAAAATAAGTTTCTACGGGTGCGATCAAGCCAAACTTTAGGGTATTAGGCATTTAATAAGAAAAAATATAATTGGTGATCAGTGGGATCAAGGCTGGAAGTGCAGCGGCTAGCCGGTAAGGTCGGGTGGATAAGTTGACGGTTTTGGAGGGTTGTAGATTAAAAATATATGATGGTATTCGATTGTCTACCTATACGAATTGGCAACGCTTTCGTAAATATCAGCGTCTTTCTCGTGAAAGCAAGCAATGTCAAAATTGGAGATCATTTGAGATCTTCCACTTTCGCCTTGATTGAGTATATATCGGTTCATGTCCATCACGACTTCTGGGTCTTTCGTCGATAAAACAAAAATTCCGGCATCTTCCCAAACAATAAAATATTGATAACCTGCGGAGAAGATTTGCTGGATCAGATCGCCGCAGGTGGCGAGGTCGCCAGCATTCCGAATCTGGCTCTCAAATAGAATGACCGGACGCTCTTTTTCCAGCCAATCGAGGCCTGCCATAAGAATTTTGAAATCGTGCCCATCGGTATCGGTTTTGACAAAGCAGACCTTTTCATGGGTCAGGTTACCCAGCTTTTCAGTGGCAACAGGGCTTGCTGTTGGAGATTCCTTCCATTCGGCGGTTCCGCCCCAGTGCAACAACTCTCCTGCAAGGCTACTGCCATCACTTACAATCACTTTTTTCAATGATATTCTGTTCTTGAGGTTTTGCGTATTCCTAGCGAGGTAATCAAAAAAAATATCACTAGCCTCAACCAAAACCAAGGGGTTGGAGCAGTTTTCAGCCATAATAGCCGCAGTGTCTCCCACATTCGCCCCGATGTCGATCATCGTCTGGTCTGGATATTTTTGGGAAACCATGCGGGCTGTCAGCCCCACGCACTGGTCTCGGAGTGGTTGATTGGCCATCAATCCGGGCAATGAATGATGCCGGGGTATGCTGAGAGTCATGCCGGCTACTGTGGTCGTAATCGAACCTTGGTTCCGATACGTCCACTGCCGATAAGATTTCCAGAAGCCCAACAAAATGCCGTTGAATGGTTCTGGGATATAATTTTTTATTTTCTTGATAAGTCGATTGTTGATCATGAAAACGTGATGTAGATATTGATTATTTGTGAAGTCTTCTAAAATGGACCGCACCCGCGAATACTTGACTACGAAATCATGATGTAAAAACAGAGGGAAAAGCCACCGATTTACCTTCTGATTGAAGTTTGAAATAACGATATAAGCATTTTAGGCATCTGGCAATTTCGTAAAGTCTGCCAGCGAGAAGGGAGAGCGGAAGACGGTGATCGACTTCGTAGCGTTTTCTGGAGGCTGAAGCATACCCCCATCGGCTGTATTCCTGCCAGACCTTGAAGCGTTCGGTCATCAGCGGTCCCGTTTGGCCTCCCATCACCGACAGAAGGATTTCTTCAAGAACATCCGTTTCGTGTGTGAGTGAAGTCATGGCGAGAATGCGATTCCTTCCTGCCTGTCCCATTTTGACGCGCATGGCTTTGTGGGAAGAGAGCTCAAGCAGTGCCTTGGCCATGCCCCCCACGCTGCCGCATACGAAACCGGTCTCGTTGTGCTTTACGAGTTCCGTCTGGGCGTTATCGCCCCAGGGTGTTGCCCTCGTGATCACGGGTAAGCCTGAGACCATCGCCTCTGCCACGGTGTATCCGAAGCTTTCGCCAAAACCACTTGCATGCAACATCAGGTCAGCAGCGCAATAGACTTTCCGCAGATACGTTTGGTCCGAAGTCGCCTTGATCACGATAATCCCCTCACCATAAACACCTTTGGAAATTGCCTCGCAAATCGGTTGATCCGGCTCCATCAGCAACATCCGCAGCTTGGAATCATACTTCCTTGCTTTTGCGAAGGCCTCACACTCCCAGTGAGTCCATTTGTGACCGGGTCGTCCGATCCGAATCACGAGGCATTCGTCGTTTTCCACGCCGAGTTCTTGCCTGGAATCCTGGTTGGGTGCATCCGTGTCGGTGATGTCCTGTGGATTGAAGGGATAGAAAAGAACAGAGTCGTGTTTCGGATCCGGCATAATTCCTTTGATGCGGGTTCTGCGGAACGCTTGCAGACCGCTGGTCAGGGAGATGAACATCCTGAAGTCGACATGTCCTCTGTCATGAAAGTCGAGCAGGAGCCCGAAGACATTCGTTTCAAGCAGCTTCGGCCGATTGTCGCCCAAATGGTCAAGAGCCGCATAAAGTTCGCGATGGTCGCCATAGCCGCTCACGTGTTGGTGCACCAGCTGGATCGCGTGTTTTCTGATTGTGGATTCGATGGACTTTGCCGTGTTGGCGAACGACTCGATCTGTCCCCCTGCTTCCAGAAATTCGCAAACTCTGGGCGTCCCTTCACTGGCTTGCGCGATCACCCGGTGTCCCCGTCTTGCGAGTTCGCCCGCGAAAAGAAATGCTGCTTTCTCGGTACCGCCAATGCCATCACCTACTATGATGAGTATATTCATTTTAGACTTTGTATTTCAAAATAAAATATTTAATTGAACGGCATACGATCTTCGGCGGTGCCGTTGAGCCAAAACCAAAAATCTTTGGAGATGGGTAACTCCAGTAGTGAACCACGGAGGTGAAAGGATGGAGAGCGCTCTGCATCTACTCTGCCAGTGCGCTATGCTGAAGAATGACGGTTTTGGCCCTGTGCATCCAGCAGAGCGGCGGTGCTGTTGACGATGTTGCATGGAAAGGCTGGACTCATTGGTGACGGAAGAAAATTCCGTCCAACTCGAAGGCTTGGAGCGTTGCGGGGTCACGCAGTCCGGGGACAAAGCGCCAGAGTGAGAAGCCATTTGCGCGCATCGTTGAGATGACTTCCTCCATGATGGGTTGGCCTTCGTAAAGGGGTTCAACGCTGAGCTCGATCTGCCAGCCCACAACATCCTTCACCCGCGGGCCGAAGCCTCGGATGATTTCCATCTCAAATCCCTGAGTGTCGATCTTCACGAAGGGTCTGCTACAACCTTGTATTACTTCGTCGAGAATTGCTTCAGGGCGTTTCACGGGGACATCGATCTGTTTGACGCTTTGGTCACTTTCCTTCATGTTTAGAAACGAACTTAGGACATCGAGTCCATAAGCATTCATTGTCAAGGTGCTATCCGTGCTGCCCAGCCCGATTTGATGGCCTGACCAGTTGGGATCATTACCCATTCGTTCTTTGAGTCGTTCGAACACCGCTGGTTGTGGTTCGAATGAAACAATCTTTCCTTCCCATCCAGCGTCCCGAATTTCAGTGGCGTATCGACCATCGTTCGCTCCGATATCTAGGACGATGTCAATTTTGTGGAGGGCTAACCATTCTGGCAACTCCTTGTGCCTGACAATGTCGTAGCCTCTTTTTCTTACAATACTTCGGAATTTAGTAATGATTGGATTCATGGTTAGGACGCAGTAATTGTTGTGGGCGGTGTTAATCAATGGCAGCTCTAGAATTCGTAACGATTCTGAGTTCACTCATCAGGGTCTAGACTAAGTGGATTCTCGAACAAGGAAGAATGGTCATTCTTGGCTGCGGCGGGGCCAGATCTGTTGTTTGAGTAAGCGTTTACAGTAGCCAGTGTTTCTTTCGGAGATCCAATAGAAAAGAAAGGCACCAATCACGCAGCTGAGCATGATCGACAGGAAGAGTCCGATGGAAGCCGGAGTGAAACGCGCCGCGCGTTGGAGACCCATCGATTTGAAGACGTGGAGAATGGGATTGTGGATGAGATACAGGGTGTAGGAAAATGCGGCCAGCGGTGTTCCCACGCGCTCGATGAAACGGGCGCGAGGGCCGGATGGGGGGAGGAGGATGAGTTGCTGGACGAGCAGCGCACAGCCCGCGCAAAAGGCGAGTTGGGCGGCGGCGTAGGAGATGAAGAAGGCACTGTATTGGGAGAAGACGGCGTTAATGCTCGCCGTCTGGGCTTCGGAAAACACCTGCACTCCCATCATTCCGTAAATCAGCAATAGAATCCCGGCGCACAGGCCGCTCCAGCTTCTCTGCCGGGGACGTCCCACCCATGCCAAGGCTCCGATGATCCAGCAGAAAAGATAGACCGGCTTCAGAATGGTGAATGCCAGCAGTGAGACTGTTGCCAGCCCAAGGGAGGTGGCTCCCGCCTTGCCCCGCATTCCGAGAACCGCGCAGGAACCCGCGAGGACATAAAACCAAACCTCATAGGAAAGCGACCAGAGCGGGTCATTTCCTGGGTAGGCCTGCACCGCGATGCCTTGGAGAAAAAACAAATTACCTAGGAAGGCTCCCGGATCGGCTTTTTGAAGGCCGATGAAATGGGCGACGGCCACTGTCAGGACGAGCGCGGGAATGAAAGGAACGAGGATCCTGCAGCAGCGGTCGATCACGTAGTCGCTCGCGCTGAAGCTGCCATCCCTGAATCGCTCGATCGCCTTTCCGCCAACTAGAAATCCACTCAGGACGAAGAAGACCAGTACCCCCTGCGTGCCAATGCGTGTGGCCATGTAAAACGCGGCCGTGATCCCATGCTGTTGGTCGGCGTCTATCGATCCATAACTTGCGAAGGCAAAGGCCCGCGCATGCACCATCACCACCACGAAGGCAGCGAGGAATCGGCACCAATCCAGCCATGGCAGGTGGTTCGGCGGAGCGGTTATGGTATGCGGGGCTGCCATGGAAATGCTAGGGTGGAAACGGGGCAAAGTTCAAAGCGTCTGGGTGCCTATATTAGGGAGAAAACGCCGAGGGAAATAGAATTTTGACCACAATGGCAGCGCAGCGGCCATGGACGCGCGTCATGACTTGTGGAAATGCCTTGAAAAAGTGGCTGGAGCGTCTCGCTCCAGACCGTTGTCGGGGCGTCTCGCCCGGATCTGTGATAGGCGCGAGGCGAGACGCCTCCGCAACGGTCTGGCGCGTTACGCGCCAGCCACTTGCTTGCCTGAGCCTTTCCACAAATCGTCATGCGCGACAGTATATATGCGAATACTATGATCACGGATAAGAGGTCTACAGCCGGGCTTTTTGAGGATTCATCTCGATCGCGGTTCTGATGATTCCCGATTTACTGACAACTCGCCAGTTTTCATCCGTGTCAATCTGTGAAATCTGTGGTTAGGTAAGCTTTGGTTGTCCCTAGTGTCGGGGCCCTGTCAGAGTGCTTTCAGAGTTTTCAGATCGGCGAGCCAGGCATCGACTAATCCGAGTTCCGCCGCGCCGACCACGCCGATTCCGATGAGCGCCTCATAACACTTGCGGAGGTTTCCGGCGATGTGCGCCGGGTCTGCCGAGAGCGGCAGGGCATCGAGGGTGGTGATGATCCGTTCATTCTCAAGATAGCCCGGGATTTCATCCTCGAAGTCCTTGAGGAGGTTATGTTCATTGCGTTCCTGATAGACCGTGGCGGCATGAAAGGCGATGTGCCAGCCGTATTCCCAGGCGATGCGTTGGGCGACGAAGCTGCGCCAGATGTCCGTCATCCGGAAACTGCAATGGGCAGGCAGGTAGAGTAGCGGATAGGCAACTGGGAAGAAGGTCGTGTTCTGGCTGTTGAAGGGGCACCACTGGCCCTTGCCCAGCAGCAGCGGACGGCCTCCCTTGAAATTGAAGGGCAGCGGATAGAGCATCCGATACACCGCATCCACGTCCGGATTTTCGTCGGCGAGTCCTTGTTGGATCGGGCAGAGATTGGATCCGCCCGGACTGCGGTCGCGCCGGTTCGCGGCTTCCGCGCGGGCGTCGCGCAGGGGGAAGCCGCGGGGATAAATGAAATCTTCGGTGAACCAGGAGTAGGCGTTAGTCCAGCCTTCCGTCCGGGTGAGGTCGCCCTCCATCTGTGGATCCCGCGCGCTCCAGAATGCTTCGCGGGGGAAGTTATCGTCATCGGTCTCCACGATGAAGGCGGCCTTGCCGGCGATCGCGCTCAAATAAGCGATGTTCTTGCGGGTATAGGAGCGCTCCGGGCAGAGGGCCGCATAGGTAAACGGCAGCTTCCGCTGGTCCGCAATGCCGAGATACTCGCATCCTTCAAGGGAAAAGTCCGAAGGGCTCTTGGTATCCCCGGTGACGATGAAACGTGCCCCCTGCCGCAGGCAGCCTTCGGCAAGACTGCGCAGAACCGGGTTGGGGGCGGAGATGCTGGTGACGACAAGCGCGCCGGCGGAAAAGGGAATGGCTGCGGAGGATGGCATGGGATGTTGGATGTGGGTTGTAGATAGGGATCAGGCGTCTTGTTTCCACTTGGAGAGTTTGACCGGATGGAAATACAGAACGTCATCCGGAAACTCCCGGATGAGGCGGGTGAGGCTGAGTTCATAGCGAGCCTCGAAGTTTTGCCGGTAGTGATCGTTCCATTGCAGTTCCACCCCCTTCATGCGCAGTCGTCTTGCCGGGGAAGGGGCGTCGAAAAGTGTGCCGTAGGCGAGTTCCGTCTCCACATGGTCGCAGGCCAGCACCATGGCAAGCGGCAGGGCGGCCTCGACGAAAAGCTGCATGGCGGCGGTTGCTTCGCAATAGCGGCCGAAGGCATCCCATGCACCGGCAGGAATGATCAGGAAATCCGAGTAACCATAGAAAGCGGGATATGGAACTTCGGCTTTGCCGCAGGCGAACAGGCGGCGGGCATGGTTTCGTTCCGCAAACCAAGCCAGCGCCGTGCCCATGCTGGAGAGTCCCTCCCGGGTGAACGGAGATGGAATATTCCTCCAGCCCAGCAACCGGTGCGTGATGCCATAGTGCTTCGATTTCTCCATCGCCTCATCCCGCGAGGGCAGGAGCCTGTGCCATTCGAGGCCGTCTGGGAAAAAGGCGCGGAACGTCGTTCGCACCCGGGACCATGAGAGTGGGGCGTCGTATAGAGAGGCAAGGCTTTTGGTGTAACCGTCCGTCGGTTTGATACCCATTTTCCCGTGGAGGTTGTCTTCCGAGAGAGCCGGGTTCAACAGCAAGTCGTCGCCAACCACCACATAGCCGTCGCATCCCACTTCCGCCAGACGCTTGCGGGCCTCTCCGAAGTACCCTTGGAAGAGGTAGGATCCTTGATGCACCGAAATCACATCCTCTTCCGTTGCTGCGAGATCATCGGCAAAAGGCATGAGGAAAACGATCTTGGAGAATCGGCCTGCATAGTAATCTCTCAGCCGCGGAAGATTGCGGTCGAAGCGGTGATTGAAGACAATGATGAGGCACAGTTTCATGAAAATTTATGGAAATATGGAACTGGATGAGGTTGTCTTTGGGCCGCTAGGTGGCAGGAAAGCCCGCGCGGCGGAGGCAGGGCAATCAAGTAGGAATATTCAACCGCGAATGGACGCGAAGGAACGCGAACGAAGATGAATCTCTGAATGAAATTTCTGATTTTGAAAATTTCGTTCTGAAAATTGGCGTCAATTGGCGTCCATTCGCGGTTAACTTCTCACCCTGTTACTGTGGTTGATCCTTAGCTTGATCGCCGTGGCGACGGGGGCTCCACGCCCTACCGGTTTTTAGAAGCACTCAATTTCATGTCCATGGCTGTGATGATGCCGGAGGCGACTTGATTGGCGTGCAGGGTGTGGCACCATCCCGTAGAGATGGGCATGGCATCGCGCCGCCCTTCTTGCCAAGCGGCGGCCTCGGTGAAAAGCGCCTCGGTGAGTGAGGCGACCGTGCGACTTTTCGCAAGAGTGCCGGAGTCCCGGGTGGTGAACCAAGCGGTCGAGGCCAGCAAAGGATGGTCGGCGACGACGACCGAACAACCGCAGCAAAGAGCCTCGGCGGAGCTGATGTGAAACGATTCAAAGCGGGAGGGGCAAAACAGGATGCGGCTGATGAGATAATGGTCGCATAGCGCCTTGCGATCCAGTTGCTCCGTCAGGATCAAGCGGTTTCTCAGCGATTCCGGTTTCCCTTGGATTCCCTGAGCAAGCGCCTCGGCACCGCGCCCGATGATTTCGAAGGTCCAATCTCCGTGCGCCTTGAGGAAGGCGAGTGCGACCCTGATGAGTGTTTCGGGGTCTTTTTGATGGTGATCGCTGGGAAGCCAGCGTCCGACGCACAAAACCCGGTTCTGTTTGGGTTGCCCCGAATAAGAGAACTGCGGCGAGACAGGATGCGGAACCGTGATGACCTTCGCGGCCACGCCGGGGCGTCCCAACGCGTGTGCGTAGCGGGTGATCGACTCCCCGGCGGGTGGTGAGACGGTTGCGACTAAGTCGCTCTCATCCATCATGGCCAGGCGCTCACTTTCATAAAGGGCTGGCAGAAAGTCCCGGATTCCCCGGGCCATGAGGCGCGCTTTGGCCAGCAAGGGCTGCGGGCCGCCGACCATCCCGGCGAGCGCATGTGCCCAACGACGGAAGTCCGCATAGGGAGATTCGATGCCCGCCGAGTCGAGGTTTTGAATTAAAAAAATGCCGGCACTGCGGATGGCTTTGGCAACCGGATGATGACTCGGATCGCCCCACGCGTATAACAAGACAAGTTCGATGTCCTGGTTGCGCCACCATCCAGAACTCGCCAGATCATGCGGACTCGCGCGCAGCAAGTCCGGCGCGTCGCCGGGATCTGCCGTTCCGGGCATGATCACCTTGCAGTCGTAGCCGGCAGCTTGGAAACCACGACACATCAAGCCACTGTCGCGACCGAAAAAATGGGCGCTGGCGTCGAAATCAACCGGGGTGCAGGTGGCAATACGCATCGAAAGCAGTTGGCGGGTAGATGGTTTACTTCAAATTGGCCTCGATCATCGGCACCACGAGATCGGCCAGCACCCGGTATCCCTGCTCTGAAAGGTGTAGACCGTCGGTGGTCATTGCGGTTTCGATCCCGCCTTCCTTGTTTAGAAATGAATCTGAAAAATCCACGAACAGCGTCCGTGGCAGTGAATGAGCTTGAATTTTGCGGTTGGTCCATGCGCGTCGGCTCAGGACCCCGCGCGACCATGGCCCGGCGGGAAGCAATCCCACGACAATCAGCCGCGATTCCGGAGCACGCTTGAGGATGAATCGAGCGACCGTCATGACTCCTTCGGCGACTCCGTGTGGCGTGTCGCCATCGCCACCGAGGTTGTTGATTCCCACCAAAAGGATGCAGACATCAGGCGGGTTGGTTTCATCCAATGCCCCGTCTTGAAGCCGCCACAAAAGATTCTCCGTCCTGTCATTGTCGATGCCGGCATTGAAGGTTCCCAACGGAGCCATGGCTGTTTCCCAGATGGGTTTGCCATCGGACTCCCATCGTTGGGTCAGGGAATCACCCAGCAGGAGGACTTTAGGTCGTCGCTCACGGATGGATTTTTTGAGCATCTGGTGGCGGTCCCAGGCGGCTTGCTGTGCGGGCAGCCTGTAAGCGGTGGGAGTGGTTGTTTTGAGCGCGGACTCGAGGTCACGGGTGCGGATTCCGCGCCACAGCCATGCGCCTGCCACCATCCCGGCGACGAGAACGACCAGTGCCATCCGCCATGCAACTCTTCTCAGGCCGTGCGTTTTTGAAGCCATTTCAGGAAAGTCTTTCTTGCAGGCACCTCGATGAAGCGCCATGCGAGATAGGAGGCGGTTAGCGTTACCACAAAACAAATCGAAAGGTAGGTCAGCTTCAGTGGGAAATTGTCTGTTTCTCTCAGAAAAATGCCGCTGCGAAAGAACAAGGAATAGACGATTGTCTGGATGGGAACGTGGAGAATGTAGATCGCATAGCTGATTTCGCCGCCAAGGACGCACCAGCGGTTGGAGAAAAGAGAAAGCGACTTGCCGGTCGCGTCGGCAGTTGCCAGGGATCCTAAGACAAGAACGGCCACCACATGGATGACCAGTTGGGGATCGACCCAGCGGGCGAGTTGATAACCGAAAACGAGGATCAGAGTGGCGGGTAGAAGACCGATGCTAACACGGAGGCCCCTTTGCCAGGATTCGCACAGAAGGAGACCCAGAGTGAAAAGGCCCCAGTGCCGGGCGCAAACAGGAATCCAAGACGCGTCGCCGAACCATGGATAGATCAGGGTAAACCCGCTGACTAGGGAGCAGGAGACAAGGAAAAAGCGGCGGGAGCGCTGATGGATTGCGAAAAAGAAGGGAAACGTGAGATAGAAGAACATCTCAGCGCTGAGAGTCCAGCCGGGTCCGTTGAACATCTGGGTGGCTCGGAGATCGGTGGTCCATGACTGGAGCATCAATACCGAAAGGAGCAGACGCTGCAGCCCCTCTCCGGTGCCTACCGAAAACTCATTGAGAAGATTCTGCCAGCGCGGCAGCACCATCAGGATCCCCAGAAGATAGACGGGGAAAAGCCGGGCGATCCGGTTTCCGATGAATTGAGGGAAGGTCCAATTCCGTCCCGAATAGGAATACCAAAGGACGAATCCGCTGAGCATGAAGAAGCAGCCGACCGCCAGGCCGCCATTCGAGGTATAATCGATGAAAGTAATGAGATCCGCACTCAGGGAGTTCTTGCCCAAACCCAGATGGGCCTGCGGAACTCCATGATAAAAGAACACGAAAATCGCGAGGAAGAAGCGCAGCCCGGTGAGCGAGTCGAGTTTGGGTCTAGGGAGAACCGCCATGAATTTGATGATAGGTTTCCGATGCCTTTAGCAACTGATCGCCAACGGCATGAGGTTTGGGAGGCGGAGGTCGGTCGAAAAGGAAGAGTTTTTCAACCGCGAAAGGACGCGAAAGGACCCGAATGGGGAGGTAGGAACCTCGGACCTTGGACTTTTCATTTTTTTCCCATTCACCGGTTGCCCCCGGCGGTGCAGCGCCACCTTGAAGGGGCGGTAGGGCTGACCCTCTACGGTCCGCCCAATCGTCCGCCCGCATGAAAGAGAAAGATTAGCCTCTGGCGGAAAAAAAGGTGAAGTGAACGGACCGAGGTCGGTCAGCCCTACTTTCGGTAGATTTCCGCGAAGCCCTCGGCGGTGCGTCGGGAGTGGAGGTAATCGCGATCTTGCTGATGGCGTCCGTGACCGAGTGCCACCGCTCGACCATGCGAGGACATCACATCGCCCAATGCCTCTGCGAGATTCCTCGCATTGAGCGGATCGACGATGCGGCCGTTGACTCCGTCCCGAATGTATCCGGATTGGCCGCCGTGAAGGGTGGTGATGACGGGCACGCCGATCACGCGGGCCTCTTTCACGGAGTTGGGGCTGGTATCGCCACGGGTGGGAAGCACGGCACCCCAGGCGCCTTGGAGTTGGGCCTTCATCTCCGGCCACGGCAGCATGCCGAGGTAGCGGACTTTCTGTAAACCGGCGGTCTCGCATTCCCGCAGGATTCCAAGGTCTCCGGCGAGGCGGAGTTCCCAGTCGCGGTCCGGCAGGTGTTTCATGGCGTCGATGAGCACATCGAGGCCCTTGCGAATACCGGAACCGCCCACATAGAGAACGTAGGGGACAGCCGGATCGGGTTTCCAGTCGAGATCATAGAAACTGGGATGCACGCCGTATTCGACCATCCGGCAATCGGCTTTTGGATCGACCTCCTTCACCTTGTCGATTCCCCATTGGCTTTCCGAAGTGACGACGGTGGCGGAACGAATGAACGCGGGCTCTGACGAAATCATCTTCCGCCAGCGCCAGTCGTCCGGGAGTCCGCCAATGCGCTGGTATTCGGTGAGAACGCCTTGCATGGACAGGATGGTAGGGCCTTTGAAGTCTTGAAGCGCGGCCGGGTAAATCAGTTCCGTGCCCCAGGCGTGGACGATGTCCGGTTGGATCCTGCGGATTTCATTTCCGAGAATGAAGCGCGCGGGCAGGTAGTTGAGTGCGAGATCCACCGAAAACTTCACGGCCGGGACGCGGTGAAACCACTGACCTAGTGCTTCGACGACGAGCGTTCGGCGGGTGGTGCGGTCGAGGATCACCCAGTGAATTTCGAGATCGGGGTATTCTTGAAAGGCCAGCGCGAGCTGCGGCAGCCAAGTGCAGCCCTGCCCGCCGCCACGGCCGGTGGCACCGCCTTCAAGGGCGCTGAGCGGGAATTCGGCTAAGATCGCGACTTTCATTGGAAATTGTAATTCGACCGCAAAATATGCGTATCACGGGGAGAATGGAGAATCTTGTTGAACCGCGAACCACGCGATCCTCCCCGAAAAAGGAAAGAAGTTGTTGCACCGCGAATTACGCGAATTTACGCGAATGGGGATTAATTTGGTGGCTTTGTTGAAGAATGATTTGCTTTCAAAAATAAAAAATCCGCGGAGATTCGCGTGATGCGCAGTTGCAAATTTATCCAGCATGAGGCCGATTCTGGCTCAGGACGATGCGTTCCCATTGGAGTTCTGAACTGCTGCCAAAATTGACAAGCAGGCCGAGTTTGATACCGGTTCCCTTGAGGTAGTTCAGTAGTTGGGCACGGTGCTCGTCGGTCAGTTGTTTGGCCGCCTTGAGTTCGACGATGATTTTGTCGTAACAAAATACATCAGGGATGTAGATTTGCTTCAGACGTATGCCCCGGTAGTGCAACTGAATTTGTTGTTGGGCCTCGAAGGGGATCCCTTGGTGGGCAAGTTCGATTTCAAGACATTCCTGATACACAGGCTCCACAAATCCATGACCCTTGTCGTTGTAAACCGCCATGCATGCTCCGATGATTTGATAGGCTTCTTGCTTGAAGAGGATGTCCATTAGATGTGGATAAGTTTAACCGCGAATCTCGCGAATTTCGCGAATGGAGTATTTATTTGCTAGTTTTGGAATAGTCACACGGTCCAATTAAAATTAGCGAAAATTCGCGTGATTCGCGGTTAAGAATTCTTTAGTTGTTTGACGATTAACGCTGGATTTCCTGCGGCGATGCAATCCGCTGGCACGTCCTTCGTTACCACGGAACCCGCACCAATAATGGCACGGTCACCGATGTTCACGCCTTTAAGGATGATGCTTTGGGCGCCGATGAAAACGTCGTCGCCGATGATGACGGGTTTGGTGGCGCAGTCCTCGCAGCCGCGTGGGCCGCGCCGGATCTCGGCGTCGAGGGCGTGAAAGTCGTGATCGAAGATCCGGACATTGCCGCCGATGTTGCAGTGCTTGCCGATTTTGACCCCGGAGCGCGACGAGATGACGACGGCCGAGGCTCCGGTATGGTCGCCGATCGCGATCCGGCCCCCCTCCCAGGTGTGGAGGATGACCGGGCCACTCAGGCCCACGCGGTTGCTGCGCCAGCCGCCGAGCAGACCGACGTGATTACCGATGACGATGTCTCCGGTGGTCCGCGCCTTGATGCGGATGATGCCGGTAGAGCGGAAACCTCTACCCACTTTGCAACCTTGCAACGCGCAGCTCAGCCGCGTCCGCAGTGTGGACCACGCCATGTTGGCGTGGATGAGCAACACGTCGTAAGCGGAGTAGAGCTTGTTGCAGAAGGGGCGCATGGGAAGAAATTGGACCGCGAATGGACACGAATGAACGGGAATGAGGTAGGGCGTGGCGGCTCGCGTGCTTCGCGGTTGGAAATTAAGATATTTGAACAGGAGGTAGCAGAGGGAACGGAGGCGTTTGCGCGAAGACTTTTGGTGGTATTTAGCCGGATCTGCACTTTAGATTCAACGTCAATGTAGATCAGACTGCGGACGTTTTGCCACGGGTGCATTTCAGGATGGGCAGGGAAAAATATCGGTAAACCAAGGCCGCGACAAGGAGACTACCGATCGCGGGGATCAGAGTGCGCGCGGCATAGATCTTGGGATCGCCGCCCGCGTTGCCCAACAGATTCCAAGTGAAGAAAAACGCCGCCTGGTGGAACAGATACCACTCGTAGCTCACCAGCCCGAACCAGCGCAGCAGCCGGTTGTCTAGGAACCACCTGCCCGCAGCCGCTGGATTTCCGATGAACGCGAGCAGCAAGCCGCTGGATAGAAGAATGATCAGGTTGTTGATTTCCTTGAGTGCCTTGGGTGTTCCCGGTGTGAGACCGATGTGGCTGGCCCAGACCAGCGCAATGGCGATTCCAAGAAACCCCAGAGGCGCGAGGCGGGTGAGGATGGCCGGCAGCGTGTTGCGGGCATGGAGTCCGGCGAAGAGGATGCCGATGGAGAATGCATCGAGCTTGGACGGGAAGGCCACTTGGATGAGCGGGTGAAGGGAGAAGCCGTTTCCGCAGGCCTCGTAGATTTGCCTCGCCACCACCGGCACCACCAAGAAGCCGAGGCTGAGGATGAGCAGCGTGCTACGGTAACTGGCCCGCCGCAGCAGGAGGAATAAAATGGGGAGGAGGAGGTAGAAATGAACCTCGACGATCAGACTCCACATCACCGGGTTCAGGCGACCGGACACCGGAAGAAAAAAAGCATAGCCGCAGAGCCATTGGGCGGCGGTTTTGAGATAGTTGTCCCTGTCGCCGTGGAAATGAATGTAAAGCGGTGTCAGGATCAGCAGCGACAGCGCCAGCGGCGGCGCGATTTTCCAGAATCGCCTCAACGCGTAGCGCCTGAGTTCGGGAGGTGTCCCCCTCGCTTTGCCTTTCCAGAATGGCAACGAGATGAGAAAGCCGGACAACGCGAAGAAGATGGTGACTCCGAAGGTGCCCGCGCCGAAAATCCCGAACAGGAAAAGCATGGGCGGCGAGGCTTGGGGATTTACGTAAAGCAGGTGGCAGGCGAGCACCAGCAGGATGGCGATCCCGCGGATCCCGTCCAGAAAACCGTAGGTCTGTGAGCCGGCGGGTGTCACATGCCAGCTCTCCAGCCAATCTTTTCTCGCAGTCTGTGTCGGCCTCAGTGGTTCTACGGACATGCTTTGGAAAGAATTTGGAAGATCGGGCCGGCAATCGTCGCGTAGCCCGGGTCGTTGAGGTGCTGGCCATCGAAGGTGAGAGCCGGATTGAGGGCTTCGCCTTTCGTCAATAGGGGAGCGACATCGAGGAACGTGAAGCCATGGCGTGGGGTCTCTCTGGCCAGCTCGCGGTTGAGGTCACTGATCTTCGCGTTGATAGAGGAAAGGCTTTGCCCGCCGAGACCACGGCCGGCCGGAGGCAAGGATAGAACGATGACAGGACGTTCGGGAAACTGGGTCTTGATCGTCACGAACAGCTTGCGGAAGGCGGCGAGACATTCATCGACGGAGTCTCCTGCCGTCAGGTCGTTGCTACCACTGAGAATCACCAGCGCGGAGGCTTTGTCAGGGTTGATGTGTTTGGCGATCTCCGTGGCATCCGCAATGCGCGACATGGATATTCCAAGGTTTCTGATCGGGAACCTCCCGCGGAAGAGTGGATACCATTTCCCCAGTTCGAGGTGACTATCCCCCAGCAACAACACTGGCGGGCGGTCGCCCAGCCATAGATTTGATGCTAGGTCGTTTGCAAACCCCTTTGTTCGGGCGCGAACCATCATCTGGTGTTGCTCGCTGCCGCGTGAAACTCGCAGCTTGTTCGTGATCCTGTCTCGGGAAAACCAAGCAAGAATTAGAAAAAACAGCCAGCCGGAGGCCAAGAGGATGAGGAAGGTTTTTCGCAGCATGGAACGGAGGTCAGAGGTCAGAGGTCGGAGGTCGGAGGTCGGAGGTCGGAGGTCGGCATTTCAGCATTTTAGCATTTTAGCATTTCAGCGTAATCAGTGGTTTGAAATTCGTTCTCATTCCCGCGTGTAGGCACCTTGGGCGGGAGCCCTGTGTGCCCTATCGAACCGTGAGCTCTTCCAAAAGTTGGAGCCATGCTTTGGAAGTCCGCTCCAGGCTGTAGTGGGCCTCGTAGTCTTGCCGTCCTTCCGAGCCGAGGCGTTTTCGTTCTTGGGGAGAGGTTGCCAGACGGCGCATCGCTTTTGCCATTTCTCCGGCATCCCGGACGATGATACCACCCTTGAATTCCTCCACGCAGCCGGTGTCGGTGGAGATGAAAGGTTTGGATGCCGCCATCGCTTCCAACAGAACGATGGGCTGGGTCTCGGCATCGGCAGCAAGCACCTTCACGTCGCAATCCCGCAGAGCGGAAATGGTTTCATCGCGTTGCAGTCCCTCAAAAAATAATGCCCGCCCGGTTTTCCCCTCTTCCTTGAGCTGCTCCCAGAGGGCGATCATGCGTTGCCCGTAGTCGCCGAATTCCGAGCCGATGAGAACGAGCGTGGCGTCGGGAAGGGCGGCCTCCGCAAAGGCCCGCAGCGCTCTTTCCTGGTTCTTTCGATCGCTGTAATTCGCGATGCACAGAAACAAGGGTCCCGCGCCGATGCTATGCCGCAGCCGGAAAGCCTGGGGCAGTGTATCCGGCAATTCGGGGACGCCGTTCGGGATGATGGCGATGTTTCGAGCCCCGGTGAGTCGTGCGATCCGTGCATCAAAAAAGCGGCACCAGTCGGTCTTTTGGCTGAGAAACACTACCTTGTCGAACTGACGCAGTCGCCAAGGCAGAGAAACCACGTGCGGCAGCCAGCGCAGCCACTTGAACAGCCCGTGGGGGAGGATTCGTAGATTCAACAGGTGAGAGGAGTACCCGTGGCTCAGGATGATCGACTTTGCGCGGAGCGCTGCAAGTTCCGGGAGGGCAACTTCCGCTGACCAAGTGTCCCAACAGTGGAAGACGACGACATCAGGATCAAAGGTTGCGAGAAAATCCTGATAGGGTAGGACATCTCCCCGAAAGCCAATGCCGAGTGCGGGAGATCCGTCGATCTTGAAGCGCCAAACGCCGTCGGCCCCGCCGGACCCGGAACCTAATAAGCAGTTAGTATCCGGATCTCCCGTTGCGATCTGCACCTCATGGCCGACAATCCTAAAGCTTCTAACCATTTGTCGGGCAGCTTCAGCCACTCCATCGACATTTGGTGCATAGGTGAAGGTGGCGACGAGAATCTTCATCGAATGGAGCGAGTCGAAAAGGGAAAATGAACGGAGTTTGATTCGTCTTACGCGCTCGGATGGTCGCCGTTCATACTGAATCCAAGCTCACGGAAAAGATTTTTGAGACGTTTCTCCCAAGTATGCTCGGCGCTTGCCCTACGATGGGCGGCCTGAGCGATGGCGAGGCAGGCATCAGGGCGCTTCGAGTAGTAGGAATAAAGTTCGATCAATTCTTCCACATTCCGATAGGCGAGGACTTCCTTGCCGATCTCAAACATCTCGGCGAGTTCCCAGTGGTAGGTGGTCAGGTAGCAGGCACCGGTGGCGGGGCATTCGATATCGCGGCCCTTGGCATTCGCAATCCGTGCGGAGGCCAGGGCGTAGCCGATGCCGAGATTGAGCTGACTTCTGCGGAAGACGGCGGCCGGATCCGCGATCCACTGGCCATCCTGCCAGCCCTTGCCGAAGATTTCGGGTGTGATGCCATGCTGGCGGAGTTGCTCGATCAGGCTGCCGCGCTCGGGTTTCCAAGAGCCGACAAAAGTGAAGCGGTGGCGGAAGTTGGAGTCCGACGGAGGAGCGACAAAGCGAGAGTCCGGGCAGAATCCCTGGGGAAAGTAGCGGACCTCCGCGCCGCGCTCCCGATACCAATCCATGGCGGTCAGGGAGCTTGTCAGATTGATGTCGAAGGATTGGATCCAGCGGGCATAGTTGTCGTTGCCGCTTTTCAAAATTCCGTAGGGAAAAAACTCAACGCGATCATCCAGGTTCATGCCAAGCAGCGGGCAGGACCAACGACTGCGGATGACGGAAAAGACTTCCTCGGATAACAGCGAGGGGCGGGCGTAGAACAAGATGAGGTCGGGATCACGCGCCGTGGAGGAAGCGGCATATTCCCGGATGGCGGAAACGATGGCTTGCGCCGGATCGGCTGCGTGGGTCAGGGACCGCCGGAGGTCCAGCACGTCCAGTTCACAGATCTTGCGGATTTCCGGGAAGAGTTGCTCGTTTTCCCACATGCAGTCGCCGATGAAGAGAATGCGACGGAGGGACGTGTGCGGGAGTGACGAGATGCGTGCGTGTCGAACGGGCGGCTCTGCGGAAATTTTATCGTGAGGTTTGATGGCGTTGAGATAGGCAGCATCCATCTGGCGTGCCCGCCTCAAGATCCACCAACTCCTCAGCGGTCCCCGTAGAAGCTGGGATTTGACGATGGATAGCAAAGGCTTGATTTTCAATGCGGAAGCGGGTTGCTGGCTACCATCGAACAACAAGTTGGATTCCCGCCAAACTTGAAGGCCAAGCTGCGATATCAGGATTTAATTGCATAGGCCAGAGCGGTTCCCGCGACAAGCTTGGCGTCAAAATTTCCGTTTTTAATGAATCTGACAACGTCACGGTGACTCGCTACGCAATCGTGCCATGCAATAACCCCTCCCGGACGAAGCATGCGCCAACCTTTCTCCGTATCACTTTTCACGTATTCATAACTGTGAGCGCCATCGACAAAAACGAGGTCCATACTATCCAAGTAGGGTATTTCATCAAAAGTGGCGGAGTCGGATTGGAGGAATGTCACCCGGTCCCGCAGGTCTTGAGGGATCAAAATTCCTTTTTGCCCCTCGGCTGCGATCTCCCGCTCTTCGGGTCTGGGAATCGGAAGACTGTAAGCAGGGTGGTCTTCAGGCAGATCGAGGGTATACACCTTTCCGTTTTCCCCCACATTGAGAGCGAGCTGGGTGGTGGAAACGCCCTTGTAGGTGCCGAACTCGAAAATTCTTTCCGCTCGGACAAGGTGCACGAGTGCGGCAAGGGCCGCGCACTCCATGGGTGAGACAGAGGCTCCCACGCTGGGAAACGACTGCAGGGTCCAGCGCTGGCTACCCGGACAAATATCGAGCACGTTTACCATCGGGATCTCACGAACGTCTGCCTCCGGGTCGATAATTTCCCCGGCTGTCCAGTTCGCGACGCCAAGGACATGCTGGAGGTCACTAGGGTTTCTCGTGCCAATGATAAAAAGCCGTTTGAAAAATTGAAAAATTTTAGAGATCATGAAAGCGTAGGTTGTTTGATGAAAGTTGGATCACTCCGACTGCCCCTCGGGGCTAAAATGCTTGGTTAGACGCTACTCAGACCTTCGGAAATGATAGGTAGCTGCTATGAACGATGTGAGGAGGCGGTGCCGCAGCTCATGTGGGAGAACGATAAACCATACGAGAACGGTGGTTACCAAAACCGGAAGCACAGTCGTGGCGAGGCGTGAGACCAGCGAGATGTCGAGTGTCGAAACAACAAATGCGCCCGCAGATGCAATGATAACTGTAGCGAGGGAGAAAACAAAGGCTGGAATCAAAGGTTTGAGAGATCCAATGACTTTGGAGGCAACTCTGGCAGAAGATAGAAGAGTGATACCGATGTGGACAATCAGAGACACCGCAAGCACTCCTTCCACCCCATACCATTTTGCAGAAAAAATAGCGCAAGGAACGAAGACGATGCCTTCAATGAAGTAAATGACTCGGACCGGGCGAAGATTCTTTGTGACGCCAAATACCGAGATGAAAGAGCGACTTAGACTGGTAAGTAAAACCAGCAGTCCCAGAAGCAGGTCGCCCTGAACGGACCACGTGACCTTGCCAGCGGTCCAAATCGAAATAAACGCGCTGTTTCCCGCTGCGATGGCAACCGCGCTGACGCATGAGGTTGCAAGTGTGAGGAAGATCATGTCCCAGTAGCGACGCACGAACAGCTCAGTTTGACCGCGCACGAACATCTCGGCAAGTCCTGGGGCGGCGCTTTCGACCAGCTTCTGGAAGAGCTGCATGCTCATGCTATACAGCTTGGTCGCGACGGAAAAGATGGCAGCCGCGTCCAATCCAAGGCTGCGACTGATAATGGTGATCTGGGTGGCATTGATGAGCTGGCTGCCAATGGCGAGTAACATGCCATCGCGACCGTAGGCGAACATCTCCTTGAAAATCGACCAGCGGGGTGAAAACCAGAGTTTCCAGGGCGGGTAGTAGCCGTTTTTAGAGCAGACGACGGCATAAACAATCACTGCAAACAAAGTGGGAGCGGCAGCCGCCACTGCAAAACTGCGCACGCCATAGCCAAGGTGAAAGCCCAGCCACATGACGAAGAACTGCAGGATCAGACCGACTGTAGCCGCCACATTGACCACATCCATCCGCTGGAATCCCCAGAGAGGTGCCGACAAGCATCGGCTGGCAATCGATAGACCCGCAATCACGCAGAGAATTCTTAGGAGGAAGGTGAATTCAGCGGCCAACGCGAGAGAGATCGAGAGCAGGGCAGGCGCGAAAAATGCAAACACCATTCCGATGGCCACCACCAGCAAGGCCTGTGTGATGAATACGCAGTTGCCCGTGGCAAAATGAGTGGCATAGGCGTCGCTATCGACATCGTCTTTATGATCCGCAAGGAAACGTCCGACCGCGCCGGACATGCCGAGTTCGATGAGACCGAGGTAGCCGGTGATCTGGAGGGCCAGCGCCCAGAGGCCAAACTCCTCATTGCTGAGATAGCTGAGGGCGAGCGGAATGCTCACGAGCGTAAATACGAGGTTTACCGCAATCGCACCGTATCCGGTGATCAGTGAATGGGTGAAGCGCTTGGAGCGGGTGGGCATGGAAGAGGGGTGAGATCGGAGATCGGAGGGCGGAGGGCGGAGGGCGGCAACAGACAAATCGCGGAGCATCTATCCGACCTCCGACCTCCAGCCTCCGAAACTCCGGCCTCACGCACTTCGCGCGTTCTGGACCTCGGCGGATCGGCTCTTGAGCGCCAGCGGCACATGCATACGGCGGCTCCGCAGCAGATAGGCTGGCAGCGGGATGTTGCGCTCCATCAGGCGGACCATGGCCATGCCCATCACGGTCTGGGCGACGGCGGTGTGATATTCGCCGAACATTAAGGTGAAATAGAAGGGCTGAGCGATGAGGGGGATACCGAAGAACAGGGCGACGGGGGCCCACTCGGTGCCCTTGCAGCGCATGATCTGCCTGTGGGCATGGACGGCCAGGCGGATCATTGCCAGCAGCAGGATGAGCAGGCCCACATAACCGGTCATGCGAATACTGTGGAGGGGGCCGCTGTGGTAGGCACCGACAAGCATCATCTTCTCCTGTTGTTTGGAGAGGGCGCTGCCGGTTCGACTGCTCTCGGAGGACTCCAGATTGACCATGCGCGCCAACGCCTCGGCGCTGATGCCAATGCCGTCACCGAGGACCTTGTTGTGGATCCATTTCTCGGTGGTCAGCGCCTCCTTCCACATATCGACCCGCCACTCGGTGGAGTCCTCGGCACCTTCGACGTGTCTTTGCTCCCAAGTGCCGGGCAGGGGAGAGAGCGCACGCTGCAAGTTGCCGGGCAACGGGAAGTTGAGATTGACTAGCGCCAGCAGCGCTAGGCTGAAGGCACCTAAAATCATGGAAGCGACGAAGGACTTGACTCCGCCGTGATAACAGATGGCAACGAGGAAGATGAAACCCACGTTAGCCACTGCGTTGCGGAAGCCGCTGGCGGCGGCAATGGCAAGGGTGGCGAGCAGCACCAGCGCCCACAAGGGGTGGAAGCAGGCGCGCAAGGGCGATACCTGGCTGGATAACCAGCGCGCCAGCGCGTTGCTGAGGGTGACGAAACTGCCGATGCGGCTGCCACCCAAATCCAAAGTTGAGTTGTCTCCTTCCATGCTGGCGAGGTTGCCGTAACGGACCATTTGCAGGGGGATCCCCATGAAAGCACCGATGAGGGCAAGTCTGACCGCCCATTTCAGTTCCTTGGGCGGCACGATCAGGGTGGAGAGAATGCCGGCGCTGACGACGTAGAGGGCGATGGCGAAATAGGGGCGGCCACCGACGTTGCCGGCCCCAAAGATACTCATGCCAACGGGATTCCTCATGTAGGCCTGCAGGATGCAGCCGATGATCAGCAGGGTCCAGAGCTCCAACTCCCCGAAGCGAAGCTGGAAATGGAGCTTGCGCATTAAAAACAACAGAACCGAGAAGCCGATGAAGACCGCCTGCCCGAGCTCAATGGTGCCCGTCCAGCGATAGAGCGCGATGTTCATTGAGGTGAGGAAAATGAACAGCAGCCAGATTCTTCGGCCGAGAAACACGGCTGTGAGCAGCAAGGCCGCGCCACCGACCTTGAGCAGGGTTTCCACCTGGTCGGTTGCAAGCGCCATGCCCAGCCAGATGGCGGTGAATGTGCCGAGGACGAGGATCAGGATGCCTTGAATGGAACGGGCGTTAAACATTTGAGTGGTAAAAACTGAAAAACTGCAAAGCTGAGAGGGAGGGCGGAGGTCGGAGTTTCGGTTGCCTGCGGCCCGGTGTTTCGGTCAGAGAGAAAGGGGCGGTGGTGCCGCGCTGGGCTTTCGCTTTTCTTTTACCGAATTACCGAAACACCGGAACACCGAATTACCGGATTACCGAAACACTGGTTCAGAGGGCGGAGGTCGATGAAACCCGGACCCTCGGGTCTTTTTTCAGTGATCCAGACGCGCAAAAAATAAAAAGTGCACACTTCCTAACATTTCAGACCTTCAGACCTTCAGACCTTCAGACTCTTCGAGATGCAAGTGAACATCTATCGCCGTTGGATGTTCGCGCATTTCCCCAGCAGTTGCTGCATTTCAAAGCTCCGTGAAGTGGTGTCGCAAAGCTTCTGCAAGCGCTTCAGAGCGGATTTTCGAGCCTTGCTCGCTCAGATGTCGTTTGCCATCGGCAAAGTTCTCGATGTTGTCGATGGCTCCGCTGTAGCCGTCTTCGATGACGGGGATGATTTTGCCGACTTCGGCAAGGAACTGTTTGTTTTTAGCGCGGCTTGGTGCCAGTTGCTCAGAGTAAGTCAATGGTATGGAGTAGGCCACGCGGACACCTTTTAGTTTTGCTGCGGCGACGAAAGTTTCGAGGAGTTTGCGCCCATCGGGGTGAAGGGTGGTTACCGTTCTCGGGCCGTCGGGTTTCATGGATTTGTCCCGGCAGGGAGTTTGGATGAGCCCGCGGTAGCGGATGTCGGGGAGTTTGTAGCGGTAGCCTTTGCCGCTGGCCATGCGGCCTGCGAGGACGATCAGGTAATCGGTACCGGGGCGCGAGAGGGTGAGGTATTGGGGGAGGGTCAGGGATTTTCCGAAGGTGGAGCCACCGGCGGATTCTGTCGGGAGGCCACGGCGGGTTTCAAGGGCGAAGCCGATTTTCGAGGGACTGGATTCCTCGCTCGGGTAGGTGAGAATGTCTGCTGCGGTGCTGTAGATGATGATATCCCCGGATTTCGCCTGGCGGAGAGCCTGATGGAGGTGGTAACGGGGACCGGCGGCGACCGGAAGGCCGAGGTTGACGGTGGGCAGGCCGGTGGTTTTTTCCATGATTGCGGGATCAATGGAAAATGCGCAACTTGAGCCGCCAGTAAAGATCATCAAGGGTTGGCCGGGTTGGTTTTTCCGGATAGAGGCGATGTCATCCATGCGTCGTGAGATGGCTTCGTTCCAGAAGGTTACTTCCGGGTTGATGAAAATGGTAAGGACGCATGAAATAACGTATGCGGCGATGAGCGAGAGCAGCAATGTTAGGAGGAATTTCAATCTCGTAGGTGGGTGATTAGAAATTGAAGTAGATGAAGCGGGATTTCTCCATGGGGGCGAGGAGCACGATGAGGAAAACCATGATGATGGTGGCCGCAGTGAGTCTGCTGTAGTGATAGGGTTCCATTTTTTTGCGGATGCCCAGCCCTTCCGCAAGGAGCGCAACGCAAGAGACGGCGAGAATCAACGAGAGACTGAGGGCATCCAGAAGGCCGTCGAATGCGGATGGGAATGCTTTGAGATTGGCGAGATTGTATGAAAATGGGTTGAAAAAACTGAGGGTCTTTTCAAGGAGACGGGAGTTGTTAGTCTCCATAAAGAACAGCCTCGTGATTGTGATGAAGGCGAAGGTGACGAGCCAGCGGACCGTCCATGGCAATTTTTTTTCTTTCCCGGGGCTGCAGCAAATGATCGCGATGCCGTGGAGCAGTCCCCAGATCAGGAAGCCCCAGCCAGCCCCATGCCAAATGCCGGAGATGAGGAGCACGATGAGCGTATTGAGCATCCATCGTCCGGGCTTGCGACCACCGAGTGGGAGGTAGATGTATTCGCGAAGCCACGTGCCAAGGCTGACGTGCCAAGTTCTCCAGTATTCGCGTACGCTGGCAGACCAATATGGGCAGCGAAAATTCAGGGTGAGGTGGACTCCGAAGATAAGGCCGAGGCCGACGGCGATGAAGCTGTAGCCTGCAAAGTCAAAATAGATCCGCATGCTGAAAGTGAAGATTTCAAGCCAGATGTGGTAGGGGTTGGAGAGGTTGATCTGGAAATTACGAGAGATGCCCCCCAGGTTGTCGGCGACAACCATTTTGTAGGCGAGTCCGAGCACAATCCATTTTAAGGCCGCTTCTAAGTTGTTCGTGTGAATCTGGAAGCGGGTGTTCTCGATTTGCGGGAGCAGGTTTTCGCGCCGTTCGATCGGACCTGCGAGGATTAGTGGAAAAAAGGATGAGAAGTTGAGATAATCGAGAAGGGTGGGTCGGGGTTTAGGATCCCGGAGGTTGTCGATCCAAAAGGCGATGGTCTGGAATGTATAGAACGAGAGACCCGTCGGGATCAAAACTGAGGGAGTTTTCAAATTGAAGCCGAAGATGTCGTTGAAAATGAAATCCCAGTATTTATAGTAGAAGAGAGGAGTGATTTGGGCGAGGAGAAGAAGCAGAAAAAGGGCATGTTTGAGACGTATGGGCCAACGACATCCTTGGAGTCGCACGCAGAACCAGCCGAGGGTTACCACCCACAGGAATGCGCCGAGACTGAGCAAACTTTCTGATGAGAGGAGGATTAATCCGGTGGCGAGCAGGCAGAGTTTTGCAGTGGTCGGTTCCGCAGATGGGCGGATGGAGCACACAACTGCAAGAACAAGCCTGGAACCCAGAAAGCAAAGCACTAGGAGCTTCCAAAAGTCGTAGGTAGCGAAGTTCAATAGAAGCGGGGGTTAGATGGAAGAGGTGTGATCTTGAAACGTCGATGGAACAAGGTGACGCCAAGGAGGCTGACTGAGGAAAGCGCGAATGGGCTGTAGCGAGGTGCGCTTTTCGGATGGGAACGATTTGGTATTTAAAAATGACTTTTCAAAATTGCACACAGTGCCCCGGCCAAGGCCTTTGTGCGGGTGGCTGATCCAGCAGCGTTGAGGTGTTGGCCGGAGTCTGAAAAGACATGGGGATCGGTGGCGACCCCCTGATACCCATCGTCTATGGTGGGGATGATGGACTGGATGGAAGAGAGGATCTTACGGTTGGCGGTGCGGTTGTTCGCGGCGATGCTTTCCTCGGTAAGCGCCCAAGGCATGGAATAGAACACTTTGACTCCCTTGCTGGATGCGGCGCTCCGAAACTTTAGAAGAAGCTCACGTGCCGCCGGGACCACCGCAGTGACGTTTTTTTCCGAGCCCTTGTCCGGTGATGGATCTGAGAACTGGGTTTCAATCCGACCACGATACCTGATATCGCTTTCCTGATAGCGGTAGGATTTCCCGGCCAAGGCCTTGCCAATCCTCGTGGCGATATATCCGGGTCCCGGCCTCATTAGATTGAAGTATTCGCGAGTCGAGAGCGGTGTTCCGAACGAATTCCCCCCGGCGGCGGCGGCGGGTTGATTCGCGGACGCGGCCATCGCAAACGCAAATTGGCTGGGTTTGTAGTCGTGGGGGTAAGTGAGCACATCTGGCTCCAGATTGATGACAAGAAAATCGCCCGGGCGGGCTTTTTCGAGTGCTTGATGGAGTAGATACTTTGGTCCAGCGGAAACGGGTAGGCCGAGGTTAAAGGCTGGCATCCCGCAGGTGTCTTCAATGATTTTGGGATCGATCGAAAAGGCGCAGCTTGAGCCACCTGTGAAGAAAATAATTGGCTTGCCAGGCTGGTTGAGGCGGACGGCAGCAATTTCCCGGTTCCGGAGTTGATCGACGCTGCGCCAGAATTTGATCTCTGGATTCGCCGGGATGGCGATATAGGCGGCCAGCGCGTAGGCGAGGACAAGGCAGAGGGAGATAGAGAGGAGGAAACGCAAGGGGAGGGGGGATTCTTTTTTGGATTTTGGATTTTGAATGGAAGGAGGGGGGGCCGCTTTGCTGCTAATTTTGGTTTTTGGAATCGTTCAAAATTTAAAATTCAAAATTGGAATCGCCTCCCGTGAGCCGCCATTGCTCAGAAATTGAAATAGATGAACTGGGATTCCTCCATCGGTGCAAGGAACACGATGAGGAAGACGAGGATCATGCAGACGGCCGACTTGCGCAGGAAATGATAGGGTTCGAGGTTCCGCCGGGTGCCGAGCCCCTCCATGATCAGAAGACCCAGTGCGATCAGGAGGATCAAGCCCATGGTGAGTGCGTGACTCGGGCCAGCAAAGAATTGGGGCAGGTTCTTCGATGCGGTGAATCCGTAGGCGAGAGGATTGCAAAGCGAGATGGCCTTGGCCTTCATCTCCGCCGGGTCGCTCTCGAAAAAGAACAACCAGGCGGCGGTGGTGTAGACAAAGGTGAACACCCAGCGCAATGGGCCAAGCGCGGTCCATGGCTTGCCAAGACCGCAGAATGCCACGCCGAGACCGTGGAGAAGGCCCCAGATGAGGAAACCCCAGCCGGCTCCGTGCCAGATGCCGGAGACGAGAAAAACGATGACAATGTTCAAAATCCAGCGGGAGGAACGTCGCCCGCCGAGCGGAAGATAGATGTAGTCTCGCAGCCAGGCACCGAGGGTGACATGCCAATTGCGCCAGAATTCGCGGAGATCCGAGGACCAATAGGGACAACGGAAATTCAGGGTGAGCCGGACTCCCACCAGCAGGCCCAGTCCGATCGCGATGAAGCTATAACCGGCGAAGTCGAAATAAATCCGGATGGCGAAGGCAAAACACTCAAACCAGACGTGCCAGGCGTTGGCGGAATCGATCCGAAGTTTTTCCGATAAGTTGCCAATGTTGTCGGCGATGACCAGCTTGTAGGCCAAGCCAAGCACGATCCAGCGCAGCGCGGGCTCGATGTGGGCGCGGTGGATCTTGAAACTGACGGCTTCGATCTGGGGTAGGAGCGAGGCCTTTTTTTCGATGGGACCAGCAACGATTTGAGGGAAAAACGAGCAGAAATTCAGGTAGTCGAGGAACTTCGGTCGTGTGCAGGGATTGCGGATGGTATCAATCCAAAAGCCGATTTTCTGAAAGGTATAGAAGGAGAGCCCCAACGGGATGAGCACCGAAGGCTGCTTGAGCTCGATGCCCAGCCAGTCCCTCATGACGAAGGTCCAGTATTTGTAGTAGAAAAGAGGTGCCAACTGGCCAGCGAGCAGAACGACGAAAATGAATCGGCTGGAGATGGAGTTTTTGTTAAATCCGGGACGGCAGGCGACGAGCACGCCGATCCAGCTCAGAGTGACGACCCACAGGAAGACACCCAACGTCAGCGAATTCTCGGAGCCGAGCAGGATCAGGCCTGTGGCGGCGAGGCACAGCTTGCCTGCCAGTTTCCCGAGTTCGGGTGAAACGGCCTTGCCAAGCGCCATCAGCAGTTGTGATCCGACGAAGCAGAACGCAAGCAGACTCCAGAAATCATAGGAGGCGAAATTCATTCAAAAGATGGAGGACTTTGGGACGCAAAAAAGCAGACAGCGTCCGGCGGGACGGTGAAGTGCGACGGTCACAGACGCGCCGCTACAGCGGTGGTGGTAGGGACCGGCGGCTCGCCGGACCGACTTGTCCGCCGGATGGCGGTGTGAATGCGTGATGGAAGAGAAGGTGAAGAATAGCTTTCGGTGGGAGAATCGAAGTAGGCAGGAATGTTGACGAAGCGGGCAGACATTTTTTCCCTACGCCGCACCGGGCGGATCTATTCAGGGGATTTTTAGTCTAAGTCCGATAGGCTGCTAGAGAGGAAGGCACACGACACCCCGATGCTCCTGCCGCCCGACTTGCGCGACTGGGTGTTACCCGTTGATTTACTGCTACGCGACAGGCACCCTCCCCAGTCGCCGCATCGAAACGCTCACCTACGAAAACGTCGCCGTGCGCTTCCTCACCGCCGACACCCACCCCGACCACGACCGGCACGCTACCGCCCTTGGTCGCAGGCCTTCGGTGGACTTAGGTAAACGCAGGGCAGAGGGTGGGTGAGAACCCTGAGGGACTCACGGGGGGAGAGTGGTTTGGTCAAGGCATTGTTCAAGAAAAAATGAACAAAAAAGGGGCACCCGGGGGAGGGGATTTTGGATTTTGGATTTTGGGCTTTGAAAGGGACGAGGGTCTAACCGCGAATGGACGCGAATGGGCGCGAATCGGGGAAGAGATTTTGGATTTTTGGATGAAGCGAAACGCGGAGGGCGGAGGAAGACGCGGAGGAAGACGGTGAAGAAGAATTTTGGGTTTTGGGTTTTGGGTTTTGGATGGAAGAGGGTCTAACCGCGAATGGACGCGAATGGGCGCGAATCGGGGAAGAGATTTTGGATTTTTGGATGAAGCGAAATGCGGGGAGCGGGGAGGACGCGGAGGAAGACGGTGAAGAAGAATTTTGGATTTTGGATTTTGGACTTTGAAAGGGAAGAGGGTCTAACTGCGAATGGACGCGAATGGGCGCGAATCGGGGAAGAGATTTTGGATTTTTGGATGAAGCGAAACGCGGAGGGCGGGGAGGAAGACGCGGAGGACGACGGTGAAGAAGAATT
>JAYSYA010000253.1:0-9306 GCA_043716765.1 Akkermansiaceae bacterium | reverse complement strand
GTCTTGGTCCCGATCCTCTCCCGCGTCGCTTGGGTGATGCGGGACATGATTGCTTCAGGCACACGACGGGGAATCGTCTCCGTGTCATAGAGCGTGTTGATCTCAGGAGTGATTTCTACCAAGACCAACAATTTGTCCCCATCGTATGCCCAGGCATGATTTTCGTCCTCGATGAATGCAAACCAGCCTTTCTGGGCACGCCATTTCTCAGGCGATACCCCAGTCCCGATCCCACCCAGCTGCCGGCTAATCTGGAGCGTCCTATCCTTTGCAGACACATGAATGGTCCAAGGACTTTGCTCGGACTTGAACTCACCGAACTCGGTCATGAGAAGCGGGTGGTTCACGCTGGAACCTGGAGAAGGAAAAGTCGGTTCTTCGATAATGAGGGCGCGTGGTGGTGGAATTGAAAACATTGGATCTTTAGATACCCATTCCTTTAGGCTGAGATAAAAGAGCAAGGCAACCACACACATCAGCAGGTTCAGATACCCGAAAATGAGACCGCCTATTGCGAAACCGCGCCCAGTCATCAACGGATTTGTTTTGATTCTTGAAAGCGATATATGGCCAAAGATGACCGCCGGCAGCGACCCAAGAGGCCCCACCAGGACGAATGAACTAATCGCCAAAACCAACGACGTGATCGCGAAGGAGTCCACCCGGGCTTCGCCGATCACCCCATTCGCAGGTTCAGGAACCGGATCGAAGCAGGTCCGTGCATGCGCCTGTGCCTGGACCCCATCGACAACGGTCCGAAATTCATGGGCGGTCTGGTAACGCATTTCCGGTTCCTTCTCCATCGCGCGCAGCACGATCTCGTCGAGGCGGACGTCGATGTGGACTTTCTTCGATGGCGCTTCGAGGCGTTTGCCCGGCAGCTCGCCGGTGAGCATCTGGTAGAAGACGACGCCGAGGGCGTAGATGTCGGCGCGGTGATCGACCTCGGCGGGGTGCTCGATTTGCTCGGGGGCCATGTATTGCGGGGTGCCGATGATTTTTCCGGCGAGCGTTTGGTCGGTGGGGACAGGAGTGTCCCCACTCCTTAGGGGGTCTTCACAGACCGCGGCCACGACTTTGGCAATGCCGAAGTCGGCGACTTTCACGCGGCCGAGGCGGTCGAGCAGGATGTTCTCCGGCTTGATGTCGCGGTGGACGATGCCCTGGTCGTGGGCGAATTGCAGCGCGTCGCAAATCTGCGGGACGATGGCCAACGCTTCCCGCGGGGAAATCCGGCCGGTTTTCATGAGTTGGGCGAGGTTCACACCGTCCACGAATTCCATGAGGATGAAGTAGAGCCCGTCCTGCTGGCCGAACTCATGAAGAGTCACGATGCCGGGGTGGTTCAGCTTGGCCAGCGCCCTCGCTTCGCGGGTGAAGCGGTTGGAAAACTCGCGAGATTGCCCGCTCCCGGGCGGCAGGATTTTCAAGGCAACAATCCGGTCGAGGTCCTTCTGCCGGACCTTGTAAACCGCGCCCATGCCACCTTTCCCGATGAGTTCGAGGATTTCAAACTGTGGAAAAATTGCGGTGAGCTCCTCGATGGGAGGCGGATTGAAAGACGAGGCCGCGACATCCGTGAAGGTGTCCTCCGCCGCGCCTTGCTTGAGCAGGTCCGCAGGATCGAGTCCGCCGAGCGGTGCGTGAGACGGGTTTTCCATGGGATCGTTGGCGGGGAGTGTGTCCACACCCATCACAGAAGCAAAGCGCGGGATTCGTTACCGAATTTCTCACAACCATGCCATCCGCGATAAAACTTGCTGGATTCCCCTGCCCTTTCGCCTCTCAGTTCGTGGCAGCCATGTTTGTCATTTCGATCGCCGCCCTCAAACGCAACACCCGGATTCTGCGCGAGGTGAAGCAATCCGCCGGCTGCCAGCTGGTGCTCGCGCTCAAGGGGTTTTCCTGTTGGAAGGCATTCCCCTTTTTCCGCGACGACCTCGACGGCTGCTGCGCCTCCGGCCTGTGGGAAGCTTGGCTCGCGCGGGATTATTTCCAAAAACACATCGTCACCTACTCCCCGGCCTACGGCGAAGCCGACGTCGCGGAACTCTGCAAATTCACCGACCACCTCGATTTCAACTCGCTCTCGCAGTGGTTCCGCTTCCGCGAAATGGTGATGGCGCATCCCCGTTTCAAGAGCGGCGAACTGCTCTGCGGACTCCGCATCAACCCGCAATGCTCGACCGGAGAAACCCCGCTCTATGACCCCTGCGTCGCCGGATCGCGCCTCGGCATCACTGCGGACCAACTCGCGGGTGCCGACCTCACCGGACTCTCCGGCCTCCATTTCCACACGCTCTGCGAGCAGAACTCGGACGACCTCGAAAAAACCCTCGCCGCCGTCGATGAGAAATTCGGTTATCTGTTAAATTCCCCGCAGTTAACCTATCTGAACATTGGCGGCGGTCACTGGATCACCAAGCCGTTCTATGACCGCGAGCGCCTCGTCCGACTCGTCCGGGAAGCCCGCGAAAAATACAACGTGGATGTCTGGCTGGAACCCGGCGAGGCCATCGCCATCCACACCGGAGTGCTGCGCGCCACCGTGATGGACGTCTTCGAATCCGCCGGCCACCGCCTCGCCATCCTCAGCATTTCCGCCACCGGCCACATGCCCGATGTCATGGAAATGCCTTACCGGCCCGATGTTTTCCTCGTCGATTCCAACCCATCGGACGCCAAGCCCGCCGTCGTCTTCGCAGATGAAAACTATCACCCCGCAGGCGAGTCCGGCGAGTGGACCTATCGCCTTGGCGGCCCTACCTGCCTCGCGGGCGATGTCGTGGGCGACTTCTCATTCCACCGCGAACTGAAGGTCGGCGACGTCTTGGTTTTCGACGACATGGCGCACTACACGATGGTCAAGACGACGACTTTCAACGGCGTCAAACACCCGGCCATCGCACTCCAGCACGAGGACGGGAAATTGGAAGTCGTGCGCGAGTTCGCCTACGCCGACTTCCGCGACCGCCTCTCCTAACCACCCGCCGCCAGCGCCCGGCTAAGATCGTTGGGATGCCGGTAGCCGAGATGATAGGCCACCGCCTTGACCTGCCATCCTTCTTCGCGGATCAGTCGCCGCGCCTCCTCCGCTTTCACTTGGCGGAAATACGCCCCCGGCGAAAAATCGGTCTGCGCCCGGAAAAACCGATGCAACGTGCTTGGCGACATCCGCAGATAATCGCAAAGCGCCGGCACCGGCGCGTGGATTGCCAGATTTCCCGCGATCCATGCCTGCGCCAATTTCCAACGCATCTCATCCTCGGCAGGCGCCGGGTGATTGCCCCGCAGAATTTCCACTTCCAGCAACTCGCGCAAGGCCGCCAAGGTGCGCGGCAATTGGCCGTCGGCCAGCGCGACCTCGTTCCGGCAGCGGGCGTGTAATTCTGTCAACGCCTTGACCGACTTCGCCCGCAAGCTCAGCATCCGGAAGCCAGCCGGCTCCGGCCGCAACTCCGCCAATACCGGCTCGCTCTGCCAGATCCACACCAGGATCTCTACCGTTGCCCGCTTCGATTGAGTGATTCCGAACGCGCAGCCCGGATCAAATAACAACGCCACCGGACCCCGCACGATTTGCTCCGCAACCTCGGTAGTCACGACGATTTCGCCGCTCAGGATGACATAATAATTGGTGCCCAGATCGTGATGGATCGCCAACGGCTCCCTCGCGAAATCCCGCTGCCCCCAACCGAGGTAGAGCAGCGGCAAATCCTCTCCCCCGCCCCAGCTCGGGCGGCCCGGCGCTGGCATGATTGTTCCTTTGGGAATCAAACTCGGCATGATAGCAGTTTAAGTCAGGGTTTTAGGATGAGCTAGCATTTTTCGATGTTCCCCTGAGAATCCCTGCCGTAATTTGCGCTTTTTGAAACCCACGATTAAAACCGCCATTACCCTTTCCCAAGTGCCGGAAGCGCTTGCGGGGCCTTTCGTGCTGCGCACACCGCTGCCGGAAGCATTCGCCACCGCCGCCGCCATCGGGTTCGATGCTGTGGAACTTTTCCTGCCCGGCCCCGACTTCGTTTCCGTGGACGAGGTGAAATCTCTGGCAGCCGCGCACGGCCTCGCCATCGCCGCCGTCGGCACCGGAGCGGGCATGCTTTGCCATGGGCTATCTATCACCGACGCAGCCGAGGAAAAACGCGAGGCGGCGGTCCAATTCGTGCTTGCGATGATCGACTTCGGCGGCCAACTCGAAGCCCCTGCGATCCTCGGCTCAATGCAGGGGCGAGGCGCGCTCGATTTGTTAGCCTGCGGCCTCCGCCGCTGCGGCGAACGCGCCACGGTCCATGGCGTGCCGTTCATTTACGAGCCGCTCAACCGTTACGAAACCAACCTCTTCAACCGCCTCGCCGAGGGCGCAAGATTTCTCGAACTCCACGACCTGAAAAACGTCGTCCTGCTCGCCGATCTTTTCCACATGAACATCGAGGAATGCGACCTCGCCGCCGCGATCCGCGAGGCGGGCCCTCACATCGGTCACGTTCATTTCGCCGACTCCAACCGGCAGGCGATGGGCTTCGGCCACTCAGACCCCCAGCAAGTTATTGCGGCGCTCAGGGAAATCCAATATTCAGGCTACCTGTCCGCCGAGATTTTTCCGCTGCCCGATCCCGAAACCGCCGCCCGCCAAACGATATCGTCTATCCGCTCACTGCTTTCAAAATGAAAACTCGTCCCCTCGGCAACACCGGCATCGACCTGCCCATCCTCTCGTTCGGCGCCTCGTCGCTCGGCGCGGAATTCCGCTCCATCACTCTCGACGAGGCGATGCAGTCCACCAAGACCGCCATCGATCTCGGCATGAACTTCATCGACACCTCGCCTTTCTATGGCCGCGGAATGTCGGAAATCATGCTCGGTCTCGGGCTGAAAGGAATTCCCCGGGAAAACTATCTGCTCGGCACCAAGCTCGGCCGCTACTCGGACATCCACTTCGATTTTTCCGCCAAGCGCGTCGAGGAATCCGTGCACGTCTCGCTCCAGCGCCTCGGCACCGGTCACCTCGATGTCTTGTTGCTTCACGACGTCGAGTTCGTGCCGCTCCAACAGATCTGGGAGGAAACCCTCCCCGCCGTGCTCAAGCTCAAGGAACAGGGAAAAGTCCGTGCCATCGGCTTTTCGTGCTACCCGCTCAAGACTTTCAACACCGTGCTCGACCATGTGGAAAACGACATCGACTGCGTGCTCTGCTACAACCGCTACACGCTCCAAAACACCACCTTCGTCGGCGATCTCCTGCCGCGCCTCGCCGCGAAGAACATCGGCGCGATGAACGCCGGACCATTCTCCGCCAGACTCCTAACCAACGCACCGCTGCCCGAGTGGCTCAAGGAGCCCGAGGAAGTCAAAACCGCCGCCCGCGCCGCCGCGAAACTCTGCGCCGACCGCGGCGTGGACATCGCTCAGCTCGCGCTCCAGTTTTCCTGCGAACACCCCGGCCTGGCCACCACCATCGCCGGTTCCGCGAATCCGGCTAACATCCGCAAGTGGGCCGAGTGGCTGGAGCAACCCACCGACCGCGAACTGCTCGCCGACGTTCTCGCCATCTTCGCCCCTGTTAAAAACTCCGGCCACCTCGAAGGCCTTCCCGAGAACAACTGATGCAAGCCATTCAATTTACCGCGCCCAAGGAAATCAACATCATCGACATCCCGGAACCGCTCGCGCCCGGCCCGGGCGAGGCACTCGTCCGCACCCACCGCATGGGCATCTGCGGCACCGACCTTTCCTGTTATCTCGGAAAATTCCCGTTCTTCGCTTATCCGCGCACGCCGGGGCATGAGCTGGGTTTGGAAGTCGTCGCCGTCGCTGACGACGTGACGAACGTGAAACCCGGCGACAAGTGCTCGCTCGAACCTTACGTCAACGACCCCGCCTCACCGCCGTCCAAAAAAGGTCACTCTAACTGTTGTCCCGGCGTGCAAGTCATCGGCGTCCACAACAACGGCGGCCTCCGCAAGGGCGTCTTCGCCGTGCCCGCCCGCAAGCTGCATCCGGGCAACGATCTTTCCTACGACCAGCTCGCGCTCGTCGAGACGCTCGCCATCGGTTACCACGCCGTCCAACGCGGAAATCCCCAGCCCGGCGAGACCGTGCTCGTCATCGGCGCGGGGCCCATCGGCCTCGCGTGTTTGGAATTCCTCAAGCTGATGGACGTGAAAACCGTCGTCATGGACATGGTCCAAAGCCGCCTCGATTTCTGCCAGAAAAACCTCGGCATCCAGCATACAATCAGGTTCCTGCCGGATGATTCCCATCTCACGGAGTTGGAAAAACTCACCGGCGGCCAGCTAGCCGATGTCGTCATCGACGCCACCGGCAATCACAAGTCGATGTCCAGCTGCTTCAATTACGCCGCCTTCACCGGACGCGTCGTTTACGTCGGCATCACCACTTCCGACCTGACATTTCCGCACGCCGCCGTCTTCCATCGCCGCGAACTCACATTGCTCGCCTCGCGCAACGCAGTGCCGGGGGATTTCAGCAACATCATCCAGTTGATCCGCGACGGAAAAATCAACACCGACCTCTGGATTACCCACCGCATCCGTTTCGAAAACGTGCCCACGGAGTTCGAAAAATTCACCGATCCCGCGCTCGGCGCGATCAAAGCCATCATCGAAGTCAACTAATTCATCTTATGAAAATATGCCCTAAATACACCTTCGGCGTCGGCGATCGATTCGCCAACGGAGCCCATGCCCAACTTGCCGCCTTCATCGAGGCCAAGAAACTCGGCATCGACATCACCCCGGTTTGGAACAAGTCGAACCGCGAGCACAACATCATCGGCTCCGAGCCGCTCCAGACCCGCCAGGCCGCCGACAACGCGGTGGCCGATCTCGGCTGGACCGGCGAGTATCTGTTGGACGCCGACCACATCAATCTCTCCACCGTGGACCGTTTCGTCGCGCCCTGCGATTTTTTCACGCTCGACGTCGCCGACGACATCGGTGAACCCGCCGACCCTGCGGATGTTAGCGCATTCATCGCCAAGCATCCCGAACTGATCGGCACCGTCGCCATCGAAGGCATTTCGGAACCTTTCGCAATCACCCGCGCCGATGTCGAGAAAACGGCGAACCAATTCCTCAAAGCCACCCAGAAAGCCGCCGCGATCTATCAACACATCGTCGCGGCCAAGGGCGGCGTGGACAATTTCGTCACCGAGGTCTCCATGGACGAAACCGACAGCCCGCAGACGCCGCCGGAAATGTTGATCATCCTCGCCGCCATCGCGGACCAAGGCATCCCGATCCAGACGATCGCGCCGAAGTTCACCGGTCGTTTCAACAAGGGCGTCGATTACGTCGGCGATCCAATGCAGTTTGAAAAGGAGTTCAACGACGACCTCGCGGTCATCGCCCACGCCGTGAAAACCTACGGCCTGCCCGCCACGCTTAAACTCTCCGTCCACTCCGGCTCCGACAAGTTCTCGATCTATCCGTTTATCAAGAAAGCCATCCAGCGCACCGGTGCCGGTCTCCACATCAAGACCGCCGGGACCAATTGGCTGGAAGAAATCGTCGGCCTCGCGGAAGCCGGTGGCGAGGGACTCGCGCTCGCCAAGCAGATCTACGCCAAGGCGCTTGAGAAAAAGGAAGCGCTCTGCGAGCCCTACGCCACGGTCATCGACATCAAGGGTTCTAACCTGCCCTCCGCCGAAGAAGTCAACGGCTGGACCAGCACGCAGTTCACCGACGCGCTCCGCCACATCCCAACGAACCCCGGCTACAACGCGGACCTCCGGCAACTCCTTCACGTCGGATTCAAGATCGCCGCGCAACTCGGCGACATCTACATCCAGGCGCTCAAGGACAACTCGGAAGTCGTCGCCAAGAACGTCACCGGCAATCTACTGGACCGGCACATGAAGCCTCTTTTCCTATGATCGACTCCCATCACCACCTCTGGAACTACTCCGCAGCGGAATACGAATGGATTCCGCCTGGATCCCCCTTGGGCAAGGACTACCTCCTGGACGAATTGAACGCCGCCACCTCCGCCGCCGGGGTGGATGGCACAGTGGTGGTGCAGGCGCGGCAGGTTCTAGCGGAATCCGATTGGCTGATCTCTCTAGCGGATCAATCCGAAATCATCGCCGGCGTCGTCGGCTGGGTGCCGTTGATCGATGCCGGAGTGGCAGCTGATCTCGGCCGTCTCGCCGCGCATCCGAAATTCAAAGCCGTCCGTCACGTGCTCCAAGAGGAGCCGGACAGCTATTTCCTCCGCGACGATTTCCACCGGGGCCTCTCCCTTCTCCCCGATCTCGACCTTCGTTACGATCTGTTATTATTGCAAAGGCAGCTTCCCGTCGCCATCCAACTCGCCGACCGCCAACCGGACCTCGGCATCATCATCGACCACATTGCCAAGCCGGAAATCCGTAAAGGTCAAATCGATCCTGCGTGGAAAGCCGGCATGGCCGAACTCGCGAAACGCGACAATATCCTCGGTGTGAAAATCTCCGGCATGGGCACCGAGGTGCTAGATTCCGAAATCGACGAACCCACGCTCCGCAGATATTTCGAGGAAGTCCTCGCGCTTTTCGGCCCAGACCGCCTCATGTTCGGCACCGATTGGCCGGTCTGCCTGCTGCGGATCGACTCCTATCAGGCTTGGGCCGACATGGTCCGCGGCTTTGTCTCGCGACTTTCCTTTGACGAAGCCGAAGCCATTCTTCACGACAACGCCGTGCGGATTTACGGCCTGTGAGCCATTACGTTTCCATTTCATCCCGCCAATTCACATCAACCTCACCTCCTTATGATTGACCGCATCCTCGCCAAACGCATTGTCCCCGTCGTCGTCCTTGACCGTGTCGAATCCGCCGAACCGCTCGCCGAAGCGTTGCTCGCCGGGGGCCTCGACATCATGGAAATCACCTTCCGCACCGCTGCGGCCGAAGCATCCATCGAGCGAATCGCCGCCAGGTTTCCCGAAATTCTGCTCGGAGCGGGAACCCTGTTGGAAAAAGACCAGGTCAAGCGCGCCAAAAATGCCGGAGCCGTCTTCGGTCTCGCTCCGGGATTCAACCCGGAAATCGTCGCCGCCGCGAAAGATGCCGGCCTTCAGTTTTCCCCGGGCGTGATGACTCCCAGCGAAGTTGAAGGAGCACTCGCGTTCGGCTGCAAGCTGCTCAAGTTTTTTCCGGCCGAGGTCGCAGGCGGCGTCAATATGCTCAAGGCCCTCGCAGGTCCTTACAGCCACACCGGCGTGAGATTCATCCCCACCGGAGGCGTCTCGTTAGGAAATCTAGCCGCTTACCTCAAGCTGCCCGTCGTCGCCGCCATTGGTGGC
>JAYSYA010000252.1:0-1013 GCA_043716765.1 Akkermansiaceae bacterium | reverse complement strand
ATCTGCGTCCATCTGTGTTCATCTGCGGTTGAAAAACTCTTGTTCATCTTGCGGGTTCCAGCGCTCCGGCCGGGACGGCTTCGCGGAACAAAACTGTGGAAAGATCTCCCTCAACCGGGATGCGGGCGAAGGCGGCTTGGTGGCGGCGGGCGTTTTGTTTCCAGAGCGCGAAATGATTGACGTAGGCTTCCTGATAGCGGCGGAGCGTGGCCGGCTCGATGCGGTGCGGGTGGTGGGAGTTTTTCTCGGGATCGATGAATTCATAGTTCCCGGACCAGGCGGGGCGGGCTTCGGTTTCAAGATACGGCGAGAAGACGACGACGCTGCCATGGCGTTGGCCGAGGTGGCGGAGGATCGGCTCGGGGTCGGCGGCAAATAGCAGGTCGGATAGAAAAACGCGGATCGCATTCGCACGTAACGGCAAGCGGGTGAGATCGGGGGCTTTTGCGGAATCTGCGGCGGGCAGCGCGCGGGCGGTTGCCAGCCACTGGTGGGAGCGGAGGGTGGCTGGATCGAGCGCGAGTGAGGCATCGCCGCGGACGGCATGGAGCGCGAGCGAGGCTCCGGCGGCCTGCGAGCTTTCGGCAATCAGATAGAATAGCTCGGCGGTGCGGGTGGCTTTCGTTTCATCAAAGAACATCGATTCCGAGGCATCCAGGATCAGGTCCACGATTGGTCTAACTTCCTCACGGAAAAGCTTCATCGTGTAGCTGCCGGTGCGGGCATACGCCTGCCAGTTGATATGCCTTGGATCGTCGCCGGGCGAGTAGGCGCGGTGGTCCTGGAAATCCATCGACGAGCCGGTGCCACCACCGGTGAATTCGCCGGCCTGGCCCCGCCAGACGCGGGAACGCAGGGGCAAGCGGACCCGCCCGGCTGCGGTCAATGCGTTGGCGTGGGATTGCTGAAGTTCGGTGAAGTTCATGATGCGGAGGTTTGATCGGACGCGGATGAATGAATGAATGAATGAATGAATGAATGAATGAATGAATGAAAGCCGGGATAAATCCCGC
>JAYSYA010000251.1:0-28919 GCA_043716765.1 Akkermansiaceae bacterium | reverse complement strand
AGGAAGGCGTATTCCTTTTTGCGGAACTGGATGGCGAGCTCGCGGTCCTCGCCGCGGGATTGGTTGTAGTAACCGTAGGTCCAGAGGATGCCGATGCCGCAGAGGTTTTGGCGGAGGTCGGCGGCCGAGCGCATGTGCGAGCCGGCGAGGAAGCCGAGGCCGCCGGAGTAGATTTTGAAGCTTTGGTCGATGGCGAATTCGCAGGAGAAATAGACGGCGCTCTTGGCGTATTTCGGGTCGATTTCGTAGGTGTGGGCGAAGGGTTTCGGGAGAAAAGAGGAAGCCATGATGCGTGGAGTGTGGTTGAAAAGAAGGGGGTATGTCGCGAATAAGAGCGCGGGTTTAAAACTATTTGCCAACTGCAAATTCGGGGCGGCCGGGACCTTGGGTGATGGGTGTGGGAATGTCGAGTTTTGTGCGGATTTCGTCTTTTTCAACGCGGTGCAAGCTTGGCGCGGACTCCTTGTAGCGGTTGTTCGATCCAGCGCCACGAGGCGAGCGTCAGGCCCCACGTAACGGCCGCGAAAGTGACGATTCGCAAAAGCTCGCCGAATCCCGAGTTGAAAGGCCCGCTCCAGAGAAACCAAAAGATTTTCCCGGCCACCAGCGGCGCGAGGTTGTGGAATAGATAGATCCCGTAGGAAAGTCCGCCAATCCGCTGGAGAACGGAATTTTCTAGCATTTTCTTGGGGAGTCCGGAGAACCCCACCGAGCAAGCCGCGATAAATCCGCACAGCGCGACCGCCAGCAGCGTTTGCTGAATCGCGCGCAGTCCGAAGGTAGGCCAGCCCAGCGCGTGCGCTCCGAAAACCCCGAGATAACCCGCGAGCGCAATCACCGCCAGCCAACGCAGCCCCGGGCTTTCCAATGACATTCCGCGATGCACGGCGAGCGCGAGCAGTCCGCCGATCCCGAAGTAATCGGACGTCGCCCAAGTAAGCACCTGTGGCCATGCGCACCACGTTGCGAGGCTGTCGTGGAACATCCGCGAGAGCGGACCGACTACGGTGAAAATTAACACCGCGGGCACCAGCCATTTCTGCGGCAGAAACCAGATGACAAACGGCCAAATCAGATAGAACTGTTGTTGGATGGCCAGCGACCAGAAATGGTTGGTCCCCGCCGGCCAGTAACCGAGGAAGGCCATGTGGATGTTGGAGAGGTGAAGCAAATACCACGGCATTCCGGCGCCAATGAAATCCGGCGCGCGGACGAGCCAAGCCAGGGCGAGCGCCGCGTAGTAAGGCGCGAGAATCCGCAAGCCGCGCCGTATCTGATAGGTCTTTAGCGCCGCCGCTTTCCACGTCCCGCCCCGCGCCTCACTGCGTTCCCGTTCGCGGAGCAGCGAGCCGGTGATCAGATAGCCGGTGAGGACCAGGAAAAAGAACAGAAACACCTCGAATGGAAACATCCTTGGCCAGCCGACCGGGCACCAGTGATCCCAGCAGATCGCCAGCATCGCGATCGCCCTCAGCCCGTCCAGTTGCACCGCGCGCCCGCTCACGGGGTGGTTAAAATCATGATCCGCCGCCTCATGCACGCGCTTTTCCAGAAAATCGCGCCGCTTCCCTCATCCACTCAATACCCCTTTCTTTAGGAGAGATGAGTGAAACAAATTACTTTTCTTGGCAAAACCGTGGCTTCTTCCTCAGACAAAAAGCCACCGACCCTTACGGTCCGGTGGCTTGAGTTTCCAAGTCGCTGTTTTGATTTTGTTCTCTTCCAGGAGTGAATCAAACAGCGGCTTCTTCGTTTTCGGGATGAATCCCATCGAGCGGTAGAGCGGGCTGTCCTCACCGTGGTCCGGGTGGCTGCGCACGCCGTAGGGGGATGGAGGCAGAGCCGGTGCTGCCGTGGGCGCGAGCAGAGCGTCGCGCACTCCGGAGTGCGGTACAAAAAAGAGGCCGCCGGAGCACCCACCCCGACGGCCAAGCTGAACAACTTCAACACACCCGCGATTTGACTCGCGAACCGTAATGAGGCTGACAACTGCTGTTCACCCTTACATGAAAACACGAACTTTCGCACGGTCTTCAGGGCATTCGACTCCCGGGAAAAGGAGTCGTTCAAAAAAACCGGAATTTTTAAAAAATTTAGTGGCGGAAGGCCGGCCGGATCGAGGGCTTGACCGTGCTGGGTGCCGTTCTTTGGGGCTGGACGATCTCAAGGGTGCCGACCTTGTCTGAGATGGGGATGACACCGACTGGAGGCAGCACGCCGGGGCCATCGGCGAATTCGCGGACCCGGCCGGAGACTTTGTAGCGGGCATCCATGTCCGACTGGACGGCATCGAGCGAGCGGTCGTTTTTGACGATGGAGGGCTGGATGTAGACCATCAACTCGCTGCGATCGTTGTTGTTGGTGGTGGTGGAGAAGAGCCTGCCGAGGAAAGGAATGTCGCTGAGGATGGGAATACCGCTCTTTTCCTCGCCGTCTCTGCCGACGATTAGGCCGCCGAGGACGATGGTTTGGCCGTTGGGCACGGTGGCAGTGGTCAGGATTTCGCGGGTGGAGATGCGCGGGACCGTCAAGTCGCCGCCGTTGGTTCCCGCACCTTCGATGACTTGCGTGCCGTTCTGCTCATCGTTGAGAAGGGCGATTTTCATGGTGATTTCATTGTCCGAGTTCACCAACGGAATCACTTCAAGCCTGAGGACGACGTCTTGGTACTCGATGCTGGTGCCGGTGTTGAAATTACCACCGCTGGTGCCGCCTTGAGTTGGAATGGCGATGCGCTCGCCGCTGGAGATCGTGCCTTTTTGGTTGTTCGAGGTAAAGATACTGGGCCGGGAGAGCACGGTGAAATCGGTTTTCGACTGGAGCGCCTTGAGGTAAATGCTGAGGTCGCCAACAGTCCCTAAGGCTCGGAGGCCGCTACCGGTGATCGCGGATGGGTCGAAGGCGGGGAAGGTCGGAGTTCCGGTGACTGGCGGAATAATAACCCCGCCACCTCCGCCGCCACCAAAAGTGAAATCCGTGCCGTTGAGCAGGTAATTCACTCCGAATTCCGTGGAGTCGTTGAGTGACAACTGACCAATGACGGTGGAAATCATGACTTGGTCGGGCTTCACGTCGATCTGGTCGAGGAGGCGCTCGATGATTTCCAAACCGGATGGCGGACCTTGGACGACGATCGAGTTGGTGATGTTATCGGCGACGAGAAGGGTGCGGCCAACGAGGACGGATTCAGGGGCCGAGCTGATATCGGGGTCGCCGAGGCCGCCGCCGCCACCGCCACCCCCGCTGGAGCCGCCGCCACCGAAGCCGCTGCCGGATGAGGAGCCGCCGAAGTTGGCTCCGGTGCTGTTACGACTACTGCTGCCGCTATTGCGATTCGTGTTGGAGGCTTGGCTACCGGTCGATTGCGTGCGGCTGCCGCCGCTTTGGGCGCCGCCAGAGGCTCCGCCTTGGGCCCCGCCACTTCCGCCGCCGCTGCCGCCGCTATCGCCTGTGCCGCTGAAGGCGCGGGTGAGGGCGTCGCCGGCGATGGGTAGGAATTCCGAGACAGTGAGGAAGCGGAGTTTGCGGCGGAGGAAGTTTTTCTCGCTGGTTTCCACATCGAACTCGCGGACGAGGCCTTCGACGAAAAGGAGGTCCACCGGGCGGCCCATGACGAAGATGCGGTTGGTGCGCGGGTCGGGGATGATTTGGACGGGAGTGTCTTCACCCGCGCCGCCGGCAGATGGGTCGCCGGTTTGCGGGATGCCTCCTGGAGGCACGGCTTGGGCGGCACCATCCGCGCGCTGGATGCCGGCGGTTTTCTGGCTGGATTGCTGGGCGGTGAGCAGGCTGGTGAGGGTGTCGGCGATCTCGGTGACGTCGGCGAATTGGACCTTGATAAAGCGGGTGCCTTGGACGGAGCCGGGCTTGTCGATCTCCTTTTTGAGGTCGATGAGCTTGCGGATGAGCGAGGTGTTCTCGGTGATGACGACGGCGGAGGCGTTGGCGACGGCGGCAATCGAGCCGTAGGCACCAAACTGGCCGATGATCTGGGTGAACGTGTTGACGGCCTCGGCGGGCTTGATGTAGCTGAGCGTCATGACGTAGGAAATGACGGCGTCGCCCTCCGGCAGCGTGTCATTTTCGTTATAAACGGAAACGCCGCGGTTGGTGGGGCGGATGCCGCTGGTGTGGGTTAGGATGTCGAGGTTGGAATTTTCGGCGTCGGGGACGAAGACGAAGCCTTCGATGGTGGCGGCTTTTTTGAGGAGTTCGGCGGCCTCGGCGAAGGTCAGCGGATCTTGCGGCGTGGCTTCCTGGACGAAGGAAAACTCGGCGACTGCAGCGGCGGCGGAGACGATGACACGGCGGCCGGTGTAGGTTCGGTAAAGTCCGGAAAGGGCGTTGCCGCTGAGTTTCGGCTCGTTGATGTCGGTGATGATTTTGGTTCCACCCAAATTTACGGCGGGTTTCGCGGCGGGTTGGTTTGCGGGAGCACCGGCGGCGGCGGGCGGGACGGCTCCGGGAACGGGGACTCCGGGAGGAGCGTCCGGGGCAGGCGTCTGGCCGAATGCAGAGACGAGACCGAGGAGAAGGAGGGCGATGGAGCGTGTGACGGACATGGAGAAAAGTGGGAATTTCAGATTGGAGAATTAGTTACCGCGGCGTGACGGGCGCTGGCTGGATTGAGGAATGGGCTGACCGGGCTGCGCCGGAGTGCTGGCTTGGGGAGCAGGCGGGACGACGCGAGGACGCGGCTGGCGCGGCGGCGGTTGGACTTGGCCGGGAGGAACGGGTTGAGCGGGCTGGCCGGGGACTTGGGGCGGCGCGGCTTGCGGCGCGGCTTTGGCGGCCGCGACTACGAGGAGCTTTTCGTCGAAGGCGACGGTGCCGGTGGTCGAGCCGGAGGACATGCGGACGACGGTGCCGAGCGGGTCGCCGGGTTTGCGGGTGACGCCAAGGATTTTGAAACCGCTGACCGTTTTATCGGAATCGACGGTGATGCGCTCTTCGGGCTTCTTTTTGTTGATGAGCGTGACGCGGTAGCGGTCGTTGCCGCTGAGGGGGGAAACGCCGATGAGCGCGTAGTCGTCTAGCGGATTGGCCACCTCGCCGGGCGTCGGTGGAGGCGGCTTGGAGGTGAACGGGGAATTAGTCCACAGGCTGGAGTAGCGGCTGAGGGGCGCTTTTTTGGGCAAATCCGCCGCAGCCAGGCCGGTGAGGGCGAGGAGCAGGAGGACGGGATGGGAAAGCGGAAATTTCAAAATGCGCACGGGTTAAGTGGTGGGCGGGACGAACCACTGCTCGATGGTGGCGGTACAATCGATCTTGGTGTCATCCTGCTGGTTGGGCGTGAGCCGGATTTGCGAGGCGATGCGGAGCTGGTCGGGTAGGTTGAGTCGGTCGAACCAGCGATAGAGCGCTTCCTCAGTGCCAGTGACGGCGATCTGGATTTTCGCGCGGTGGTAGTGGCGGCCCTCGGCGGAATCGGTGGGCAGCGGCTTCTGGGTCTTGATGGTGAGTCCGTGCGCCTTGGCCTCATTTTCGGTGAGCTGTTGGAGCTGGGTCTGGACGTCTTGGTTGGGGGCGGGCTGGGGCTCGTGCGCGGCGAGCCAAGCCATTTGGTCGGTCACTTGCGCGCTGCTTTCGCGGAACATTTCGGCGGTGGCGAGCTTTTGCTGGGCTTGGTCACGCCGGGTGTTGACGGCTTGGCGCTGGGCGCTGGCGAAGTTGAAAAGAAGCAGATTGAGAATCGCAAATCCCGCGATGGCGAAGAAGATGATCAGTTTTTTTTCGCGGGCGGACATGGAGAGGAAGAGAAAAAGGGACGGGCTGTTAAGCGTTAAATGCCGAGGCGGGTGGATATTGTCGGTGAAATCACTGCGCGGTGGGGACTTCGGCGCTGAAGACAAACTCCCAACCGCGGGTGGATTGGTTGGGCTCGGGCGTCTGCCACTTGAAGGCGGCGAGGTCGGCGTTTTTGCCGAGGTTAAGGCTAAAGGTGTTGACGGCCTGGAGCTGCGGGGCCTCGCCGATGAGCTTGATTTCGGTGGCGCTGATGTCGGCGGTTTTAAGGCGCAGCCCGCTGTTGAGCGGGATGCAGGCGGAGATGCGGCTGAGGATATCGACCGGGGAGTTCGCTAGATCAATGGCGTGGGCGAGTTCGTCCCATCTGGCGATGTGGGCGGCGTAGGCCTCGCCCTCGGGAGCGGCTTCTGCGGCTTGTTTGAGGAGGCTTTGGGTTTCCGAGTTGTCCTTCCACAAGCCGTAGCCGAACCAGCCGAGAATGCCGAGGTAGATCAGGGCGACGGCGGCGGCTCCAAGGATGATGCTCTGGCGGCGCTGGGCCTCGCGGCGGGCGGCGCGGACGTCGGCCGGGAGCAGCTTGCTGAGCGGGACCGGCAAAAGGGGGGCCGGGCGAGGCGAAATTTCGACCGGTGCCTTGAAGGCGGCGGCGAGGGCGGCGGCGTTGGGATTTTCCGAGCTCGTCCACAAGGCGACGCGGGCGGGCTCAATCTCAAGGCCTTGCATGGAAAGCTGGATGAGCGCGAGGCGGATTTCCCGGGCGAGGGCCTCGTCGGGTTCGGCGGAAGTGCCGGAGGTGGCTTGGCAGTAAACGAGATTTCCCTGATAGGAGAGGGCGAAAACCCAGCGACCGAATTCTTTCCAAACGGCGAGCGTGTCGCCGGTGAGCGGGTAGGCGCGGGCGGAGATGTCGAAGCTTTTCGGTCCGCGGGGCGGCATTTCGCCTTCGCCGGGGGCCCGCAGTTGGATGGAGACGAGGGCGGTGTTTTCGGCCTCGCGGGCGATGACGAACAGGTCGGTGAGCTGGCCGGCCATGGGGTCCGGGCGGAGGCCGAGGCGCTCGGCGTGGAGCGCAGCGAGGTCGGGGAAAAGCGCGTCGTCGTCGCTGGAGACGCGCATCGGGATGGCGGTGATGGATTTCACCGGGAAAAGCAGCAGCAGGTCGCCGCTGGGGAGGTCGGTGAGATCGGTGGCGCGGTCGATGGCGGTGGCGGCATGGAGGGTGAGGGCCGCGCCGGCGGATGGGCCGGTCCAGATTTCCCAACCGGATTCGCCGGGGACGAGAAGAACGTTGTCAGTGGGTTTGCTCACGGGATGATTTCTTCGGTGCGTTCGAGGAGGGCCGGTTTCCCGGTGCGGTTGCGGACAATGGCGGTGATTTTGCGTTTGGCACCTTCCGCGAAGCCGATGCTCTCGATGCGGGTGGTGGTGTCGTTCACGGTGAAGCGTTTGGCAATGTCGGGGCGACCATTTGCGTCTATTCCCAAAAGATCAAGCGCGGCGGCGGCATTTTGGAAGGGAACATCGTCGAGGGTGTCGCGCTCGCCGTCGGTGCCGCGGACGGTTTCGGGGATGATGTCGGCCTGGTCCACGGAAATCTCGGCGGCGGCGGCGATGAACTCGGCGGGCGCTTCGTTGAGGTCGAGCGGTCCGCCACTCCAGATGGTGAACCAGTTGCGCCAATCCGGGCGGACGGCTTCGACCAGATCCATGCCGCGGACGAGGCTGACTTCATCGACGTCGTAAAACGGCCGGTTGAAGGGCTGGTTGATGCGGCCGACGCTCTCGTAGTATTTTTTTTCCGCGCCGTTGAGTTGTTCGTCGTCGCCGGCGTCCACCCAGTCGGTGAGCGCGTCGGCGATTTCCTGGGCGGCTTTGAGCTCGATACCCCAGTCGATGAACATGGATTTGATTAAGTCTTTGTCGCCTTGAAGGATGACCGAGTTGATGTTGAAGCGGCCGCCTTCGGAGGTGACTTTGACTTCGTAGCTCTCGCCGGTTTCGCCGTTGTTGAAGCGGAGGAGCGGATCGGAGCGTTTGACGACGGGGTTGGAGCCGACGGCGATGCCCATTTCCGCGACTTGGCGGGCGCGCGAGCCGTGGACCTTGGCGGAGGCGAGTTCCATGTCGAACGAGATCACCCGCAGCGTGGCCATGCAGGCCATCGAGAGGATCGCGATCAGCCAGAGCACTGCCATGAGCGCTGCGCCGCGAGATTGGCGGGTGCTGAGGTGTGAGGAAATCATTGCGGAGGAATCTGGAGCTCAGGAAGTTGGCCACCGCCGCCGGGAATTCCACCGGGCCCGACTTGGATGGGCGGGACTTCCACGTTCACGCCACCCCCCTCGGCAGGAGCGCCGGTGCCTTGCTGCATTTGGCGCATCAAAACTTCCGGGTTCTGCTTCGGCGGGACCCAGAAAATCTGGCGGATTTCCTCGCCTTTGGCACCGATGGCCATGGTGAGTTCGATTTGCAACGGCAAGCGACCCTGCATTTCCCAGTCGAAGTGCCACTCCATCGAGCGACCGTCGAGGACGTTCCACTCGAAGTAGCGGACGTCGGTGAGGAGGACGATTTCCGCGAACGGTTGGTTGTCGCCGGCGGAGGATTTGAAGGCGGTGGCGGAATTTTCGAGAATTTCGTTTTGGTAATATTTCAGGACGATGTCGAGGTAGCCGCTGCGGCGCTTCACGGTGCTGAGCTGGACGGCTTTGGCGATGCGGGTCTGGCCACCCCAGGTGAAACTGAGCGGGACGTTTTGGAGCGTAAGATCGGAAATGTAGTGGGTGCCGGAATCCTGGACTTTGAGATCGAAGCGGGTATTTCCGGGGAGAGAGGTGAAACGCCGGTTGAGCAGCTCGAAAAACGCTTGGTGGAGCATTTCCTCGTTTTGGGTTTCCACGATGGTATTTCCCAAGGCCAACGAAGTGCGCGCGGTGGTGAAAACCATACCGACGAGGATCGCCAGCAAGCCCATCGCGATGACGAGCTCGAGCAGCGTGAAGCCGCGGCGCCGGGGACTGACTGCGCTGGTGATCATGGCTGGTACATGCGGCCGTAGCGCCAGGTATCGACACTCCGGTTTTGCCACTCGCCGTTGGAGAACCACTTGGCTTCGACTTTGATGAGGTACATTTCCTGAAGCAACTGGCCGTCCTCGTTTTGGAGGTCGTCGATGAGCTTGACGGTGGTGTTGAGTTCGATGCCGGTCTCGCCGACGGAGGTGTTGATCGTCCCTTCTTCAAGAACCGGCAGGGAAAGCGTCTCGTCGAGCGCGCTTTCCAGAATGCGGGTGATCCGCAGTTCGCTCTGGGCAAGTCCGGCGACGGCGGCCATCCGATGCAGCGCGACGGCGAAACCGGTGGCGGCGATGCCAAAGACGGCCAGCGCCAAAATCATCTCCAGGAGAAGAAATCCGCGTTTGCCGGGATGGAGAGGGCGGGTCATCGGGCTTCGAGTTGGCTGTCGCGGATGGTGGCGGTGAGCGGATGGTAAATGTCTTCCGACCAGCTTTTATCAAGCACGAGGCGGACGGAAATCGGTTCGCAAAGGCCGTCGGGATCAAAGCGCCAGACGTGGACGGCTTTTTTGGCGGTGGCCAGCCATTCGTCCGAGTTCCAGCGGCGGATGAAAACGTTCATCTCGCCCCCGAGGTCGAGCTGGCGGCTTTCGTCGGAGTTTCCTGCTTCGGGCTCCTCGCGGCGACGGGTCGTCAGCTTTTCACTCAGCCCGGCTTGCGCGAGAGGCAGGAGCCGGACGACGCCTTCGCGAAATTCGAGGGCGTAGGGCGTCTGATTGAGAATCGCGATGGTGCGGGCGCGTTTGGCGAGCAGCTCGATTTCGCCGGAGGCATTTCGCAAGATCCGCTCGTCCGACGAGTAAATCATCCGCCCGACCGCGCCGCCCACGACGATGGCCGCGATGGCGAGCACCATGACGATTTCGATCAGCGTGAAGCCCCGCTGCGGCTTAGTCGTCCTGACTGCTGAGATCATCGGGGGTGCCTTCCTGACCGTCCGGGCCTTTGCTGAACATTTCAAAATCGTTGGCGCGCTTCTTGCCCGGGAAGCGGTAGCCGTATTCCGCGCCCCACGGATCAGGCGGGAGCTTGCTCATCACCTGCACCCAGCGGCGTGGCACCGGTGTGCTGGAGGGCTTGTCCTGAAGCGCCTTCAAACCTTGCTGGGTCGTTGGAAACGAGCCGGCGTTGAGCTTATACATGGCCAGCGCGCTCTCGAAGCTTTTGAAGTCCGATTCCACTTGGCGAAGCTTGGCCGCGTCACCGATGCCGCGCATCGCGAAGATCGCGCCGCCGAGGATCATGGCGATGATGCCGAGCACAATGACCATTTCAAGCAGGGTGAAACCGGCGCGGCGGCGGGATTTGCGGACTGGATTATAAATATTCATGAAGCGTGTGATTTTGCGTGGGGCGTTAGCCTTTCAGGGATGAAAACGCCATGCCAACTTAAACTTGTCGGAAAATTCGTGCGAGATTGCCAACGGTCACAGGGAATTCCTTGCCAGCGGTCCGGGATTTTCCAAGCTTTGCGTCTCTTTTTTTGATCATGAACAAAGTCCTTATCATCGGAGCCGGCGGGGTCGGCAGCGTCGTCGCCCACAAATGCGCCATGGTGCCCGAGGTCTTCGGGGAAATCACCCTCGCCTCGCGGACCGTCTCGAAATGCGACGCAATCGCCGCGGAAGTCAAAAAACGCACCGGCCGCACCATTGCCACCGCCAAGGTGGACGCCGACAACGCCGAGGAAACCGCCGCGCTCATCCGCAAAACCGGTGCCAAGCTGCTCATCAACGTCGCCCTGCCCTACCAGGATCTCAATTTGATGGACGCCTGTTTGCTCGCCGGCTGCGACTACATGGACACTGCGAATTACGAGCCGCTCGACGTCGCGAAATTCGAGTATTCCTGGCAGTGGGCATACCAAGAGCGTTTTAAAAAAGCCGGCCTCTCCGCTCTGCTCGGCTCCGGCTTCGACCCCGGCGTGACCAATGTTTACACCGCATGGGCGCTCAAACACCACTTCGACGAGATCCACACGCTCGACATCATCGACGTCAATGGCGGCAACCACGGCAAGGCTTTCGCCACCAATTTCAACCCGGAAATCAACATCCGCGAGGTCACCGCCGAGTGCCGGCATTTCGAAAACGGCGAGTTCGTCGAAACCGCGCCGATGTCCAAGCACCAAGCGTTCACCTGCCCGGACGGCGTGGGGACTTACGAAATTTACCGGATGTACCACGAAGAGCTCGAATCGCTGGTGAAGCACATTCCCACGATCAAACGCGCGCAATTCTGGATGTCATTCTCGCCCAATTATCTGAAGCACCTCGAAGTGCTTCAGAACGTCGGCATGACGCGGATCGACCCGGTTATGTATCAAGGCGTGGAAATCGTCCCGCTGCAATTCCTCAAGGCGGTGCTGCCGAATCCGAGCGACCTCGGCGAGACTACCAAAGGCCGCACCTGCATCGGCAACGTCATCACCGGCCTCAAGGACGGCAAGGCAAAGGCCATCTATATTTACAACATCTGCGACCACGAGGCCTGCTTCGCCGAGGTCGGTTCACAGGCGATTTCTTACACCACCGGCGTTCCAACGATGATCGGCGCGAAGCAACTGCTCGCCGGCGACTGGCGGAAAGCCGGGGTCTGGAACATCGAGCAGCACGATCCGGACGCCTTTATGGCCGATTTAAACGGGCACGGGTTACCGTGGCAATTCAGCGAACTGACTGCGGAACAAGCGGCTGCGTTTCAAGTGGCTTAGTAATTTTGCGGAAAACTAGCCGAATTTCCCCTTGTCAGCCGAAAGCCCCCATCCCATTCTGCCTCCATGATCCGGCTTGAGAACCCCCACCGGGCTGGATTTTTAACCCCGTGGATTTTCAGTTGATGAGTTCGGACATGATCGATACCGCAGAGCGGCTTGTAAGCCATCTTGAGACCAGCAGACGGGGAGCCGCCCAGCCAGTTTGCGCAATCGATACCGAGGCGGACAGCCTGCATCGCTACCGGGAATCATTGTGTTTGATCCAGTTCGCCGATCGCGGGCAATGTGTCCTGATCGATCCGTTGGCGATCGCAGACCTCTCTTCCCTCGGTGAATACCTTTCCGACGCAGTCGTCTGGATGCATGGCGCGGACTACGACATGACGATGTTCAAGCGGCAGTTCGGAGCGCTTCCGGCGGTGGTTTTCGATACGCAAATCGGTGCGAGATTGCTCGGCGTCCGGCGTTTCGGGTTGGGCGATTTGGTCAGCCATTACTTCGGAGTCGAGCTTTCGAAATCCTCGCAAAAGGCGGATTGGGGCAAACGCCCACTGTCGCCGAAAATGGTCGAATACGCGCTCAATGACGTGCACTACCTTTTGGAAATGGGCGACCTGATCGTTGCCGGCCTGAAGGAGAAAGGCCGCTACGAGTGGTTCGAAGAAAGCTGCACCGCCGCCCGCCAGAAGGTCTTGAACCGGGATGATTCCAAAGAGGAAAACTGGCGCATCCAAGGCTCCGGCAAACTTGAGCCCTACGGCCTCGCCTGCCTCCGCGCGCTCTGGCAGTGGCGGGACAGCGAGGCGAAAGCATGGGACCGCCCGTCGTTCATGGTCGCGCCGAACCGCCAGCTCCTCGAATGGAGCATCGACTTGGCCACCAAGAAAAACATCTCACTGCCGAGTCATTTCCGCCCCGAGCGGGTCACACGCTTTCGAGCGTCTCTGGATGCCGCCCAAGAACTTGCCGAATCCGAGTGGCCGGAACGTCCGGCTTGCAGGCGCCGCAAGCGCGACCGCGACTTCGAGGCGAAAGTGGACGCTCTGGTTGCGGTTCGGGAAAAAGCCGCCGCGAAACTCAACATCGAGGGCTCGCTCATTGCGCCTCGCGCCATTCTGGAATCCCTCGCGGCGGGCGACGTCCAGCCGGCCGACGTGCTTCTGAACTGGCAACGCGTATGCCTCGGCATGGAGCACTGAATGGTGCCAGCTCGCGCTTGTCCCGTTCCCAGGATGGCACAAATTTACGACATGTGGCCCGACCCCAATCCAGCTTCAAACTCGGGCGAGCGGCTCATATTCAACTGCGCGTCGTGCGGGCTGAAACTCACGGTAGAACGTCACCTGGCCGGCATCAGCGGCCCGTGCCCCGCCTGCGGAGTGCAAATCAACGCTCCCGCCTCCCCTTCCAAAGCCGTCTCCAGGCACCGAAAAGGCCGCATCGCGGGTGACTTGATCCTCGATCACCAGCACCTCGACCAAAGGGAAACCGCGAAAACCTCGTGGATCATGATGCTGTTTATTTTGGCCTTTTGCGCCTGCCTTGCGGTGTATTGGTTTTTAAAGGACTGGGGTAGCCGATAGCATACCAACAAGTCACTGATATAAAGCGACTTAAGTTCAGAAAAACGCGGTAAAAAAAAGCGCTTTTTCCGCGAAAAGTTCCTTGTCTCCCGGGGCTGGATTTCAGACCCTCCGGCCCCACTATGTCCGAGTCTTCGAACGAGCCACAAAAAGCAGAAACCCAGGTAGCCGCAGCGCAGGTTTACGATGCCGCCCAAATCGATAAGCTGGAAGGCCTCGATGCCGTTCGCAAGCGCCCCGGCATGTACATCGGCGACCCCGACGAACGCGGTCTCCACCACTGCGTCTTCGAGGTTCTCGACAACTCCATCGACGAGCACCTCGCCGGTTATTGCAGCCGGATTAAGGTCGCCATCCACGTCGATGGCTCGGTTTCCATCTCCGACAACGGCCGCGGCATTCCGGTCGACATGCACTTGAAATTCGGCATGCCCGCCGTCGAGCTGGTGCTTACCAATCTCCACGCCGGCGGCAAGTTCGGCCAAGGCGCTTACAAATACTCCGGCGGCCTCCACGGTGTCGGCGCCAAGTGCGTCAACGCTCTATCAGACTGGTTCAAGGCGGAAATCATGCGGAATGGCAAAGTCCACCTGATCGGCTTTGAACGCGGCAAAACCACCATCCCGCTGCACGTCATCGGCGAGGTCGACCCCGGCAAAACCGGCACGATGATCACCTTCTTCCCGGACGCCACCATCTTTGTCGATACCATCGAGTTCAAATTCGACCGCCTCGCCACCCGCCTCCGCGAGCTCGCCTTCCTCAACCCCGGCCTCACCATCGACCTCGAAGACGAGCGCCCCGAGTCCGCCAAAAAAGCCACGTTTTTCTATCAAAAAGGCATCGAGGAATTCGTCGCCCAGCTCGGCGAAAACAAAACCCTCATCCACGACGAGCCGGTCATCCTCCACGGCAAGCGCGCCATCGACCTGGATTACGACGGTAAAAAAACCACCGACGACGTCTTCGCCGACGTGGTTTTCCAATACAACGATTCCTACAACGACCAGATCCTCTGCTTCGCCAACTCCATTCCTAACGGCGATGGCGGCACCCACCTCACCGGCTTTCGCACCGCCCTCACCCGGGGCATCAACCAATACGCCAAAGTCAACAAAATCCTCAAGGACAAGGACCCCGCCCTAACCGGTGACGACGTCCGCGAAGGCCTCATCGCGATCATCTCGGTGAAAATGCCGAACCCGCGCTTCAGCTCGCAGACCAAGGACAAACTCGTCAACAGCGAGATCGAAGGCGTCATTTCCTCCATCGTTTACGAAGGCCTGATGCAGTTCTTCGACGAGAATCCCGGCCTCGCCAAGCGCGTCATCGAGAAATCCGTCAACGCCGCCCGTGCCCGTGAAGCCGCTCGCAAAGCCCGCGAAACCGTCCGCAAATCCGCCCTCTCCGGCGGTGGCCTGCCCGGCAAACTCGCCGACTGCTCCGAGCGCGATCCCGCGAAATCCGAGCTCTACATTGTCGAAGGAGACTCCGCCGGTGGTTCCGCCAAACAAGGCCGCGACCGGCGCACCCAAGCGATCCTTCCCCTCCGCGGAAAGCTCATCAACGTCGAGAAATCCCGCCTCCACCGCGCGCTCCAGAACAAGGAAATCCAATCCATGATCACCGCCATCGGCGCGGGCATCGGCGACGGCGAACAAGAAGGCGCCTTCAACATCGAGAAAGTCCGCTACCACAAAATCGTCATCATGACCGATGCCGACGTGGACGGCTCGCACATCCGCACCTTGCTTCTCACATTCTTCTGCCGCCACATGCCCGCCCTCGTGAAAAGCGGCTACCTCTACATCGCCCAGCCGCCGCTCTATCTGGTCAGCCGTAAAAAGCGCCAGGAATACGTCCAGGACAACGACCAGCTCAATCGCATCCTCATCGACCTCGGTGCCGGTGAAGTTGAACTCCGCACCTTCGACCAATCCCGTAACTTCACCGCAGACGAGCTCAAGGTGATCCTAGAAAACCTCTCCTCGCTCTCCCGCTTCTCCACCACCATCGAAGGCAATGGCGGCAACTTCAAAGAATACCTAGCAGCCCGCATCAACGGCGTGCTGCCCGAGTTCATGATCCGCATCCGCACCGGCAACGACGAGGCGCTCACCTACTTCTCCAAGGAAGCAGACCTCCGCACCTTCGCCGCGCAAAACCGCGACCTCCGCCTGTTCGACGAAATCCTAACCGAAGAAGAAATCGCCGCCCACACCGGCCCGTCGCGCCGCGCGAACCTTCACGAACTCCACGAGTCGCACGCCATCGCCCGCATCTTCTCCCGCCTAACGGAATGCGGCATCGACACCGCTGTCTTCTTCAACGACGACACACCGATCTTCGAAATTCTCGAAGGCGACGGTGAGAAACAGAAGATCACCCCGGTCTTCGCCGTTCCGGAAATCCTCGGCAAGGTCTTGGAAATCGCCAGCCGCGGCGTCCAGATCAAACGCTTCAAAGGACTTGGCGAAATGAACGCCAAGCAGCTCTTCGAAACCACCATGGACCCGGAAGTCCGCCAGTTTCTCCGCGTCCGCCTCGACGAAGACAACGCCGTCGAAGCCGACAAAATGTTCGACGTCCTCATGGGCGACATCGTCGAGCCCCGCAAACGCTTCATCGAAGACAACGCGCTCAACGTCAGAAATCTCGACGTCTAACCGTGGCGGCGGATTCCATCCGCCAAGCCAACATCACCCGTATGGATCCCTCCGACATTCTAACCAAGGAAACGATTCTAGCCGCCCTGCATCGGCTGGACGAACTCCTGCGTGAAAAAGGGATCATCGGGGAAATCTGTATCTTTGGAGGAGCTGCTATGGTTCTCGCCTTCGATGCCCGCGAATCCACCCGCGATGTCGATGCCGTCTTTGTCTCCAAGGACCACGTTTTCGATTGCGCCAGAGTCGTGGCCTCTGAATTCGGGATCGATAACGACTGGATGAACAACGGGGTGAAAGGCGTCATTTCAGACAAAGCCGAAGTCACCCACGAAGGAATGCCCGTGTTCGACAACATCGCCAACTTCCTCGACCGTTTTAAAAACGACCCGACCCCGGAAATGCTCTCCGAAGAGCCTCCCATCCTCCGGGAAATCCTCAACGACAATGGCTTCGCAGACGCATACGCCGCCGCCGCCCATCTCTGCCAACTCCACGGCATACCTTTCCCATCCTGGGTGGACAAAAATTCGCGTAGATTGAAGTCCCCATGGTTCGCGGCGAAATCCCACAACCTTCGCATGATTCTCCTCCAAGAAAGCCCCGCTGCTTTCCGCATCCGCAATATCTTCGTCTCCGCCAACGCGCTGTCGCGGGCCTGATCTAAAGCGACACACCTCATTTTCTTTTCATGAGAAGAACCACCTTGCCCACAAAATCGCCGATTCTCCGAAAATCTCCGAATCGGGCCAACGGCTGTAGTTCTGGATTCCCACGAAACGCCAAGACGCCACTGAGGTCTTTGGTGGAAGGAAATGGAGGATTAGGCGATTTGAAAGCTGCCATCAAAAGTGCCGCACTTGCAGAAGATCTTGTCGGTAAATCTTACCGAAATGAGTGGAACGGCAAAGTTAAACTTTGCCACGGGCACCAACGAAGAATCAAGCAAGCCGCTCTTCAAAAAGCGCTTCTTGGGTCGCTTTACATTTACGACACATCCCTGCGAATTAGCGCGTTCTCAAAGAAACTACCGAAGCGGATGCATCTGCAAGCCGGCGCGTTGACAGGTGCCCGCGCTCTAAAGCTCGATGTGAATAATTCACCACTTCCTGTCGGAGCCTATGAGATCGAAGATTCCTCTTCATCGCGCTTAACGTAATACATTGCAATACTCCGCAAGACAGCTACTATTCGCACATGACCACCACCCTTTCCGTTCGGCTCCCGGAAGATCTTTCCAATCGCCTCGCCTCCATCGCCTTGGAGACCGAGCGCAGTAAATCTTATCACCTCCAAAAGGCACTCGAATACTATTTCGACGAAATTTCTGATTTCGAAATCGCGAAAGATCGCCTGCATTCCACCGAGCCGGAAATCGACCTCGCTACTGTCCTCCTCGAACTCCAAGCGTGAAGCTCGTTTTCAAAAACCCCGTGATCAAAGAACTCAAGCGCCTCGGCGCTGCGGAGTCTTTGCGCGTGGCCATGGCAATTGCTGAGGAACTCAGCGATCAGCCACAGAGACACAAACCCCTGAGCGGCCCACTTGCCGGACTCCGCCGCCTGCGCGTAGGAGACATTCGAGTCATTTTTGCGATTCTAACGCAGCCTGAACGAGTCGTCATTCTCCGAGTGGGACACCGCAAGAATGTTTACGATTCACCACTGCCTCATCCCGAAGACTAAATTCATTTTCCCACCATGTCCGAAGCTAACATCAAGCCCATCAACGTCGCCGAAGAACTCTCCAAGTCCTTCCTGGAATACTCGATGTCGGTGTTCATCTCCCGCGCCCTTCCCGATGTCCGGGACGGACTCAAGCCCTCCCAGCGCCGCATCCTGTATGCCATGCGCCAGCTCGGAGTCGGCCCCGGAAAACCCCACGTCAAGTGCGCCAAGATCGTCGGTGAGACGATGGGTAACTTCCACCCGCACGGTGACATGTCGATCTACACCTCGCTCGTCAACATGGGCCAGCCGTGGTCGATGCGGGAAATGCTCATCGACGGCCAGGGTAACTTCGGCTCCGTGGAAGGCGACTCCGCTGCCTCCATGCGTTACACCGAAGCCCGCCTCCATCCGCTCGGCCTCGCGATGATGGACGACCTCGACAAGGACACCGTCGATCTCATTCCCAACTACGACGGCTCGCAGTTAGAACCCTCCGTCCTGCCATCCGCATTCCCTAACTTCCTCGTCAACGGCAGCACCGGTATCGCCGTCGGCATGGCCACCAACCTCGCCTCGCACAACCTCGGCGAAGTCATTGATGGCATCTGCGCCCAGATCGACAACCCGGAAATCACGCTGCCCGAGCTGATGGAACACATCAAGGGCCCGGACTTCCCGGTTGCCTGCGAGATCCGCGGCATCCGCGGCATCGAGGAATACTTCCGCACCGGCCGCGGCTCCATGCGCCTCCGGGGCAGGATGGAGATCGAGGAAAACGCCAACGGCCGCTCGATGATCATCATTCGCGGCGTCCCCTACGGCGTGAACCGCGCGGTGCTCCAGGAACGCATCGCCGAACTCGTCAACGACAAGGTCCTCACCGGCATCTCCGGCATGCGGGATCTATCCGCCGAGGACACCTGCATCGAAATCGAACTCAAGCGCGACGCCCGCCCGCAAGTCGTCATGGCGCAGCTTTTCAAACTCACTTCCATGGAGACCTCGTTCTCCGTGAACATGCTCGCGATTCACAAGAACCGGCCGAAGCAACTTTCGCTCAAGGAAGCCATCGACGCCTACATCGAGCACCGCCGCGAGGTCGTCATCCGCCGCACCCGCTATTTGTTAGAAAAAGCCGAGGAACGTGCCGAGCTGCTCGAAGCCTTCCTGCTCGCCCTCGGCCACCTCGACGAGTTCATCAAAATTATCCGGAACTCGAAAAACCGTGACGAAGCCCGTGAGCGCCTCGCCGCCTACAATTTCCCGGTCGCCACCGCCGAAGGGCTGGGTATCCTGATCCGCTCGCAAGCGTCCATCTCCGGCGACACCTACACCTTCAGCGAGCGCCAGGTAAACGCCATCCTCGAACTCCGCCTCTATCAGCTAACCGGCATGGAGCGGGACAAGGTGAAAGCGGAATACGACGCCGTGCTCGCCGACATCCTCGACCTGCTCGACATCCTCGCCCGCGAGGAACGCGTGCTCATCATCATCAAGGACGAGCTCCGCGCCATCAAGGACCGCTTCGCTTCTCCGCGGAAGTGCACCATCGTCGCCGAGGTTGGCGAGGTTGCCATGGAAGACCTCATCGCTAACGACGCGATGATCGTCACCCTCTCGCACCGCGGCTATATCAAGCGGACTCTATCCAGCGAATACCGCGTCCAGGGCCGTGGCGGCAAGGGCCTCAAAGGCATGGAAACCCGCGCCGGCAAGAAGGATGAGGCTAACGATTTCATCGAACACCTCTTCAGCGTCCAGGCCCACGACTATCTGTTATTTTTCACCAACACCGGCCGCATGTATGTCGAGCGGGTGTATGAACTCCCGGAAGGCTCGCGCACCGCGATGGGCCGCAGCATCCAAAACGTGCTCAACCTCAAGCCTGAGGAAAAGATCGCCGCGCTGCTCCGCCTGGAACGCACCGTGGACGAAAACGGCAACGACATCACCTTCCGCGAGGAGGCCGGCTACGTCTTCTTCGCCACCCGCAGCGGCAAGGTGAAGAAAACCGCCGTCAACGACTTCCGCAACTACCGCAAGGATGGCATCATCGCCATCAACCTTGAGGAAGATAACGAGCTCATTGGCGTGCGCCTAACATCCGGCGGCAACGAGATCATCCTCGTGACCCACGAAGGCATGAGCCTCCGCTTCCACGAGGACGACACCCGCCCACTCGGACGTGGCACCGCCGGCGTGATGGGCATCCGCCCGAGCGAAAGCGACTTTGTGATCGGTCTCGCACTTGTCACTGACGGCTCAACCTTGTTAGTGGCCTCGGAAAACGGCATTGGCAAGCGCACCACTTTCGAGGATTACCGCAAGCAATCGCGCGGTGGCAAAGGCATCATCACCATGAAGGTCACGGACAAGACCGGCCCCGTCGTCGGTGCCGTCACCGTCACCGAGAATGACGAGCTCATGCTCATGACTTCCAGCGGCCAAAGCATCCGCATCCGCGCCGCCGAAGTCCGCGAAACAGGGAGAAACGCCCAAGGCGTAAAACTTCTAACACTCAAGGGCAACGAGAAACTCCAAGACATCTCAATCGTCATCCCGGATGGCGAGGATTCAGCCAGCGATGATCTATCCCACGAAACCGCGGAAGCTGATACCGAAACGGCCCAAGACGAATCTGGCGAGTGATTCGCTGGGATTCGTCCATACCGCGACCCTGCGGCACTCGCGGAAGCAGCCCCGGTTGACTCATGGCTAACCTCGTCGCCCTGATTGACAACTTACCTGCGCTTCGGCGGAATGCGGGAGATGCTCTTATGGGTCGATTTGGGTTTGGGAATCTCACCGCCGGACTTTAGGATCACTCCGTGGCAGACGGGGATGATGCGCAACAATGGCAAGCGGACGGGAAATTTTTCCGCGCCGGGAGCCAACGCGTGCGGATGAACGCGGTCACTTATGGACCGTTTCCGGGTGGCTGGCCGAGGTCGTTCGCGGCGGATTTCTCGCAGATCGTGGCGGCCGGATTCAATGCGATCCGGCTTTATGAAATGCCGGATAGACGCCTGCTAGATGCTGCGGCGGAGCACGGCTTAAAACTTTTCGGCGGACTCGAATGGGGCCAGAGCGCGGATTTTTGCCAGCAACCCGGGCTTTACTCAGCGGCGGCGGTCTCGCTCGCCAACAGCTTGAAGCAAACTGCCGGCCATCCGGCGCTGGCGGGCGTTTATATCGGGAACGAAGTGCCAACCGACCTCGCGCGCTGGATGGGTCCGCTCAAGGTGCGGCGCGCCCTCGAAGAGCTCATTGCGCTCGGCAAGGAGCTCGCGCCCGGTCTGTTATTTGCCTACGCGAACTATCCGAGCACCGAGTATCTGGAGCCGGAAAACGCCGATTTCACCGCCTTCAACGTCTATCTGGAGGACGAGCCCGCGTTCCGCGGCTACCTCAAACGGCTGCACCACATCGCGGGCGACCGGCCGCTGGTGATCTCGGAATTCGGCATCGACTCCCGACGGAATGGCCTGGAGCGGCAGGCGGAAATCCTCCACTGGGCCAGCCAAGCCGCGCTCGATCTGGAGACCGCCGGCATGACCATTTACGGCTGGAGCGACCGCTGGTGGGTCGGAACTGAAGTGCTGGATTGGGATTTCGGCCTCACCGACCGGCAAGGCAACGCGAAGCCCGCGCTCCACAGTCTTTCTTTCAAACCTCCATTCTCCTATCTCAAATCCCCCTTCTTCAGTGTCATCATCTGCACCCGAAACGGCCGCGACCGCATCGGCGCTTGCCTCGAAGCGATCCGCAAAATGGACGGTGGTGGCTTTGAGACAATCGTCGTGGATGACGGCTCGACCGACGGCAGCGCCGATTTCGTGGCGAAAAATTTCCCGTGGACCCGGCTCGTGCGGCTGGAACCGTGCGGCTTGAGCAGCGCCCGAAACATCGGCGCGGCCGCCGCGAAAGGTGAGGTGCTGGCGTTCACAGACGACGATTGCGAGCCGGACCGGGAATGGATCGCACGGCTGCGGCGCACGTTTCAGGAAAGAATCTTCGCCGCTGCGGGCGGACCGAATTTACCGCCGAAACCGCGAACCTGGGAGGAAGCGGTCGTCTGCGCTGCGCCCGGTGCACCCAGCCATGTCATGCTCGGCGACGAAGAGGCCGAGCATCTGCCGGGCTGCAATCTGGCGGTGACGCGGGTCGCATTCGACACCATCGGTGGCTTCGATCCGCAATTCCAAACCGCGGGCGACGACGTGGATTTCTGCTGGCGGCTACGTGACGCCGGATTCCGCCTTGGCTTCGTCCCCGGTGCCTTCGTCTGGCATTGGCGGCGGCCGTCGATCTCGAAATTTCTTGGCCAACAACTCGGCTACGGCCGCGCCGAGCACTTGTTGTTAGCCAAGCACCCCGCCCGATTCTCGAAGCGCGGCGACGCAAAGTGGCACGGCTTTATTTACGGCGGCGGCCCGGTCCGCGTGATGGAAAATTCCATCATCTATCACGGCCCGATGGGCGAAGCCGGCTATCAGGCGATCACCAACCGGATGCTGCCGCTGCGTGGCTTGGCGAAAAATTTCGACACGCTCAAATCCCGGCTCGCGCTTCAAGTCGTTAAATTTCTCCAGCCCCGAATCCGCGCTTGGGAGCGCAACCGGACTATTTTTCTCCGCCCGCAAGCGCCGCCCAAGCTCCAAACTCCTGAGCCAGCCGAAGAGTTCGCCATCGTTTCCGCCGAGGGCAAGGAGCGCGACTATTTCCTTAGAATCCTGCTCCGCCATGGCTGGAAGGCCGCAGGCGAAACGGACGCCTGGGACGTCGAAAAAGCCGACACCCGCGTTCTAATGGCGACCGAGAGCGGACGCGGAATCGCCAAACGCACGCTCGTCCGCGTCTGGGGTGGAGAAACTTTATCATCCTTGCGGGCGATATTGGAGGCAAGGTGAACCTGTCTAATAATTCCCCCGCACACCGTCTCGATGATGCCGCCCGGCCTGCTCAACGCGCTCAACCCGGACGAACTGCTCGACTTCTACGCCTACATCCTCTCCGGCGGAAATCCGGAAGACCTGCGGTTCTAGCTCTTGCAGTGCGGAAGCGTGCTGACTTAGGATTGGCAATGCCGCTGTTGACAAAAGATTTCGACTATCACCTGCCCGGGGAATTGATTGCCGCGCGACCACTCGCCGAGCGCGCCGCCTCGCGGATGCTGGTCGTCCACAAGGCCAGCGGCGTGATCGAGCACCGGATGTTCCGCGATGTCCCCGAATACCTGCAGCCGGACGATTTACTCGTCCTCAACGACACCAAAGTCATCCCCGCGCGGCTCTTCTCGGACGACGGCAGGACCGAGTTGCTCTGCCTCGACCGGCTTTCCCCGCTCGAATGGCGCTGCCTTGTTAGCCCGGGAAAGCGCCTGAAAACCGGCCGCACCGTCAGCGTCGCCGGCATCACAGGAACGGTGACGGAAGTCTTCCCAAATGGCGACCGATTGATCCGCTGGGACGCACCCCTCGATTTGGAAAAACACGGCCACCTCGCCCTGCCGCACTACATGGGCCGCGACGACGAGCTAGCCGACCGCGACCGCTATCAGACCGTGTTCGCCCGCGAGGAAGGTGCCATCGCCGCGCCCACCGCCGGGCTCCATTTCACGTCGGAGCTGTTGGAAAAAATTTCCCATGCGTTCCTTACGCTGCACGTCGGCGTGGGCACTTTCCGCCCGGTCAGCGCGGAGGTCGTCGCGGATCACATCATGCACTCCGAGCGCTACGTCGTTAGCGCGGAGACCGCGGAAAAAGTTAACGCCGCCAACCGCGTCGTCGCCGTAGGCACGACGGTGACGCGAGTGCTCGAATCCATCGGCCGCCCGGTCCGCGAACAGCGCGGCGAGACGGACATCTTCATTCACCCGCCCTATCAGTTCGGCGTGGTCGGCGGTTTATTAACGAATTTTCATCTGCCGCAAAGCACGTTGATCATGCTGGCGAGCGCCTTCGCCGGGCAGGAGCTGGTGATGGAGGCTTACCGGAAAGCGGTCGAGGAACGCTACCGGTTTTTCAGCTACGGGGATTGCATGTTGCTGGTCTGAGATGAAAGCTCCGCGGCGATGAAACTCATTTCTTGGAACGTAAACGGCATCCGCGCCACAATTGGCAAAGGCTTCGGAGATTTTGTGACGGCGGAAAAGCCGGAGATCCTCTGCCTGCAGGAAACAAAAGCGCGCCCGGAACAAGTGCAGCTGCCGTTGGAACTCGGCGGCTATCACGGCTACTGGGATTCCGCGCAGAAACCCGGCTATTCCGGCGTCGCGGTGTTCACGCGCGAGAAACCGCTCAATTTCAGAACCGGCCTCAACATCGACGAGCACGACCAGGAAGGCCGCGTGCTCACACTCGAATACCCGGATTTTCACTTGGTGAATGTTTACACGCCGAACTCGCAGGACGCACTCCGCCGGCTTCCCTATCGGATGACATGGGATCAGGCGTTTCGCCGCCACCTTGCCGAGCTGGCGAAAACCAAGCCCGTCATTTTCTGCGGCGACCTCAACGTGGCCCATCAAGAAATTGACATCGCCCGGCCCAAGGACAATCGCTTTTCCGCCGGATTTTCCGACGAGGAGCGCGCGAGTTTCGGCGAGCTGCTAGGTTCCGGTTTTACTGACACCTACCGCCATTTCTATCCGGACAAGCGCGATGCCTATTCCTGGTGGTCTTTCCGCGGCGGCGCGCGGGAGCGCAATGTCGGTTGGCGGATCGACTACTTCGGTGTTTCCTCGCCGTTCATGAGCCGCGTGAAAGACGCGGAAATCCTGCCGCACGTCACGGGCTCCGACCACTGCCCGGTGGGGATCACGCTGGCTTGAAAATGTAGTCCAGGACTTCAGTCCGTTCTGGAATCATATAGAACGGACTGAAGTCCTGGACTACATTCAGCATGCACGAGCAACACGATCTCCCCCTTCGGCGCATGGTTCTGGAAATGCGCGAGCACCTCCGCTGCCGTGCCGCGGTGATACGTTTCGAATTTCTTGGTCAGCTCGCGGGCGACACAAGCGCGGGCGAGCGGGTTGATTTCCGCTAGAATTTCCAACGTGGAAACAATCCGGTGCGGCGATTCAAAAAAGATGCCGGTTTCTCCCGACTCCAGCGCGGCGCTCAACGCGCTGCGGCGCTTGCCGGATTTCACCGAGAGAAAGCCGCCGAAGCGGAAGGCATGGCAGGGAAATCCCGAACCGATCAGCGCAGTGATGACCGCCGACGGACCGGGCAGCACTTCGAGCGGCGTGCCGGACTCGATGCAGGCTTGCACGAGCCGATAGCCCGGATCCGAGATGCCAGGCATGCCGGCGTCGCTGATGACGGCGATAACTTCTCCCGCTCTGGCGGCGGCGATCAAGTCCGGCGCGCGGCGGGCTTCGTTGTGTTCGTGGAGCGAGATGAGCGGTTTTCCGGAAATCCCGTGATAAGCTAACAATTGGCCGGAATGACGGGTGTCCTCGCAGGCGATGCGATCCGCGCTGCGGAGAATTTCCAAGGCACGGAGCGTGATGTCACTCATGTTGCCGATGGGAGTCGGGACGAGGATGATGCGGCCGCGGATTTCGGAGGAGGGTTCCATATATCAAATCATGGCAGCGCGTTCCCCTTCGGAAATCACCTGCGGACGGCCTTCGCGATCCACGCGGACATTGGTCATGCTACCGCAAGCGGCGATTTCCCCGGCGGCGTTGATGACCTCGAAATCCCACGTGACGGAAGACGCGCCAATTCGAGGAACCCCCAGCAACAGCTCGAAACGATCTCCACCTTGGAACGGCAGCTTGAACTCGCAGGCGACTTTCACCCGCGGCCAGCCGCCTTTTTCCCGATCAAAAACGAGCACACCCCGCGAGCGCAGGAACGCGTGCTCCGCAGCTTCGGCGTATTTGAAAATATTCGGAAAGTGCATCCAGCCGCTGGCATCGGTATCGCCGAATGCGATCTCCCCCGCCTGCCGATGCACCGGATTTTCCATGGCGAAACTCACTCGAACTTGCTGACGAGCACCGACGCGTTGTGACCGCCGAAGCCGAAGCTGTTACTGAGAGCGACCTTGACGGGCACCTCGCGGGCGACGTTCGGGCAGACATCCAGATCGCAGTCGGGGTCTTGATCCTCGACGTTGATCGTCGGCGGAATGACGCCGTCCTTGATGGCCATGACGCTGGCAATGAGTTCCACGCCGCCGGCCGCGCCGAGCATGTGGCCGGTCATCGATTTGGTGGAACTAACTACTAGGCCGTTAGTCGCGTAATCGCCGAACGCGAGCTTGATCGCTTTCGTTTCCGCGACGTCGCCGAGGCCGGTGGAAGTGGCGTGGGCATTGAGATAATCGACGTCTTCGGGATTCTTTTTGCCGTGCTTGAGCGCCATGCCGATGGCATAGGCGGGGCCACTGCCATCAGGCGAAGGGGCGCTGAGGTGATAGGCGTCCGCGCTCACACCATAGCCGATGAGCTCGGCGTAAATCTTCGCGCCGCGCTTGCGGGCGTGTTCGAGCTCCTCGATGACGATCACCCCGGCACCTTCGCCCATGACGAAACCGTCGCGGTTCTTGTCGAACGGACGCGACGCGCGACCGGGTTCGTCGTTGCGCGTGCTGAGCGCCTTCATGCTGGCAAATCCGGCAAGCCCCATCGGCAGGATCGCCGCTTCTGCGCCGCCGCAGACGAAGGCGTCCGCATCGCCGAATTTGATGATCCGCCAGGCTTCGCCGATGTTGTGATTGGAAGTCGCGCAAGCGGTGACGATGACCATGTTAGGGCCATGTAAGCCGAATTCCATCGAGATGATTCCGCTGGCGATGTTGGAAATCATCATCGGGATCGTAAACGGCGAGACGCGTTTGGCTCCCTTGTTTAAATACGTCGAGTGCTCGCGTTCGAGCGTGGCCAGACCGCCGATGCCGCTGCCGACCATCACGCCGAAACGCCGTGAATCGATCGTGGAAACATCCACTCCCGAATCATTCATCGCCATTTTTGAAGCGGCGACGGCAAGCTGGACGTAGCGGTCCGCGCGCCGGGCGTCCTTGGGGACGTTGAAATAATCGTCGGCATTGAAATTTTTGACCTCGCCGGCGATTTTACAATCAAACGGTGACGAATCGAACTGAGTAATGGTTCCGATGCCGCTACGCCCCTCCTTCAGACCTTCCCAAGTCGTGGTCAGGTCGTTGCCAAGTGGGGTGATACAGCCAATGCCGGTGATGACGACGCGTCGTTCGCTCATAATTTGGATGCGGAGCTTGGCGGCAGAAGAGCGACCGCGCAAGCCTCATCATGACCTTGGTCATTTCCCTCAAGATAAGAGAGTTGCCGACAGGCGCGGGAAGATCGTTTTCACTTTCGGCAAGCAGGCGGCGCGAATGATTTGCCCCGGAGAAAATCACGAGTGAGACTCCGCCACGCCGCGTCGCCGCCATCTTTCCCATGAAAATCACCCGCACCCTCGCGACCTGTAAAACGCCCGACGGAGCCCAACTCACGCTCCACGAGCATGACGGCCACCATTTCCTCAAGGTCGCCGGACTGCAACTCATGAGCACGACCGCCTCGTCCTCCGAGGAACAAATGGCCGAACTTTCCTGCGCCCACCTTCCTGCCAGCCCCCGCATCCTCATCGGCGGGCTGGGCTTTGGCTTCACCCTCAAACGCGTGCTCGCCCTCACCGGGCCGGACGCCGTCGTCGAGGTGGCCGAGCTCCTGCCTGAAGTCGTCGCCTGGAACCGCGAGTTCCTCCATGAAGTCAACGGCAAGCTGCTAGACGATCCGCGGGTGCGAATCCATGTCGGCGACGTTTACGACCTCATCGACCGCTGCGGCAACGACCGCTACCACGCGATCCTGCTAGACGTTGACAACGGCCCGGACCCTTTCGTCCAAAAAGGCAATGAGCGGCTTTACGCCCAGAAAGGCATCACCCGCATCAAGAATGCGCTAGAGCCGGAAGGCCGCGTCATTTTCTGGTCCGCGCATCCGGACAAGTCGTTCGCGCAATCGCTCAAGGGCACTTTCAAGCACGTCGAGTGCATCAGCGCGAAAGCCTATCCGAAGGCGAAACGCTTCACCCACACGCTCTTCGTCGCGGACCGCGAGTGATTACGGGTTGTTCTTAATCAACCGGAAACGGTCGTGATAGACGCCGTTGTTGAATTTCCGGCAGCATTCGTAGCATGCGACCGCCTTCTTGATCGGCCGCACCCGGTGGATGGCGGCGAAACAATTCGAGCAGACATACGCATGGTTGCGCTTCATCCGTCGGCGCTTGAACGGCAGGTTGTGAAACGGCTGCTCTCCCGGAATTCCCAAGTCGTTGCAGGCCACCCGCCACTCCACGCCATGAGGATCAATCTGGCGGCGGCCGCAGCGTTCGTAGGCGACGAGGTGCGCGAGCTCGTGTTTCAGCGTGCGCCAAAGTTCCTCTGGCTCGCAGTCCTTGAGCTTTGGGTTGAGCTCGATCGACCGGTCCGGCCACCAGGCGCGGCCCGCCGTCGTCTGCATCCGCGGATTCCAAGTCACGCAGACCTTGCGCGCGAGTTCGTTGAGCGCGAGCGATTTCGAAGCCTCCGCGCACCATGCCGTTAGGCCGCTGTCATCCCGCGAGGGCGTCGTCTTCGGGGCCTCCGGGGTCTTCAAAACGCGGAACCACGAGGTCCAGCGGAATTCAAGTTGCGGCGTGCTTCGACCCATCGAAAAAACGGTTACCAGCATTCCCGGAAAATGGCAACAGGCGCTTCACGGAAAATCGGGATCTGTGGGTGAACGCCACTTCAAATGGCGGAGGTGTCCTTTGCGTCCCGGTGTTTCAATTTGATGATAGTCATCTTGCGGTAATCTGGTGTGCTAGACCGCAGAACTCATTCACTTTTGACCAGTTCAATCACCTGCGCCCAAGCCCAATCCACTCGGTTGCCGACGCCGCTCAGGGCAATTTTCTGGAAATTCGCGGCTAGTGCGCCTTCCGTCACCTCGTCCCAGAAACCGACCCGGCCGTCTTCATCGATTTCGGGCAACATGACCTTTGCTGGCGCACTCCGGGCGGTGAGCGCGGAGAGTTCAGTATCCAGGATCTTTTCCGGAGCCAGCAGTAATAAAGGCTTCTTCGGATAAGTGCCATGGGAATGCACGCTCCCGCCGGTGAAGAGGAGCCGGTCCGCGTCTTTCACTCGGTCGCCCAGCAGGATTTTCACTTCGGCACCCAGCGCCATTTCCCGCAACAATTTCGCGTATTGATCGCCCATCACCGTCTCGTCAACGATGCAGCCGACGGAGCGGACTTTGGGCGTGCCCGGTGCGAGGGTGGTCACGGTGCGGCTGCCGCCACTTCCGCCGAATCCCCGCTTGAGTGGGTCGTTAGGCAGCGTAAATAAATAAACTTTCCAAACAACTTGAGATCTCTTAATCTTTTTTCCGGTGAAAGTAAGCGATGCTCTCGTGCAAAAGTTTCAATC